>JAAXZS010000133.1 GCA_012719745.1 Clostridiales bacterium
ATGGTATACTATATGATGTATATTCAAAGATAAAAGAATAGGAAAACGAGGACACAAATATGGAAGTAAAAGAAGGCGCGCGGTTTGACTCACTGGGTCTGTCCGAGGCCACCATGCGCGCCATCGCGCATAAGGGCTTTACCGTGAGCACGCCGGTGCAAGCGGGCTGTATCGGCCCTATGATGGAATGGAAAGATGTGATTGCCAAGGCGCCCACCGGAACGGGAAAGACCTTTGCCTTCGGCATTCCCATTATTGAGCATATTGACACGGAAAACGACAAGGTGCAGGCACTGATTCTGGCCCCCACCCGGGAGTTGGCCATTCAGATCGCCGACGAGATGCGGGACATCGCCGTCTGCCATGAGGGCGTGCGTCTGGTGTGTCTCTACGGCGGACAGCCCATCGGCAAGCAGATCGACGCCCTGAAGCGGAAGCCCCAGATCGTGGTGGCCACGCCGGGTCGTCTGGCCGATCATATGAAGCGCCGCACCGTACGCATTGACAGCGTGGACACCGTGGTGCTGGACGAGGCCGACCGGATGCTGGATATGGGTTTTATTCACGATGTGACGCGGATTCTGGACAAGGTGCCCCATCGCAAGAATCTGGGCATGTTCTCCGCCACCATCTCCCGAGAGGTCATGGATATCTCCTGGGTCTATCAGCGGGACCCCGAGGAGATTACGGTGCAGGCCACGGCGGACAATAAGCCGGACATCCTGCAATACCGCATCGACGTTCCCCCCAACGAGAAGGTGGATACGGTGGCTAAGATTCTCAACGGCGAGGAGCTGGAGCGGGTCATGGCCTTTTGCAACACCAAGGGCTCCACGGAGCGGCTTACTAAGTTTCTGCAGATGCGGGGCATTGACGCCCAGTGCATCCACGGCGACATTCCCCAGAAGAAGCGGGAGGAAGTCATGAACCGGTTCCGCAGCGGCGAGCTGCGTGTGTTTGTGGCCACGGATGTGGCCTCCCGGGGTATCGACGTGGATGATGTGGACGCTGTGTTCAACTTTGAGGTGCCGGAGGAGAATGAGTATTATATCCACCGCATCGGCCGTACCGGCCGGGCCAAGAAGCACGGTGTCGCCTATACGCTTCTCTCCGATTTCCCCTCCCGTATGCGCTTAAACGACATCGCCAAAAATACCCGCAGCCAGATCCTGCCTGCCCAGGTGGACAGCGAGGGCCATGTGGTGCCGGTGAAAGAGGATGCCCCTCAGGCGTAATAGAAATGTAAAATAGAAAGAAAACAGGTGAAACGAAATGAAATTCGTTTCACCTGTTTTTACTATGATCATAAACCAATAGTGCAGTATAATAAGCTATTATTCGGCTATAATTTGCGCGCCCTCGTGGTCAACAGGGAGGGACAGTACCTGCCAGTCACCGGGAATTTCGCCAATTCTGGCCCGCAGTTCCTTTTCCCAACCGTCGTCAAAGGACAGGCACAGCAGTGTGGGACCCGCTCCGGAAATGCAGAAAGCGGTGCAGCCGCAGGCCAGCGCCAGATCCTGAACCCGTTGATATTCCTTGATTAATGCCCCTCGATAGGGCTGGTGCAGCCGGTCGTCCAGCGCCAGACGGATCAGTGCTTTGTCCCCATTTTCCAGTGCCTTGAGCAGGACCCCCGCTCTGGATACGTTGAACACCGCATCGCTGTGGGAGACCTCCTTGGGCAGCGCCTCTCTTGCCAGATGGGTGCTCAGTTCAAAGGCAGGGATCAGCGCTGTAAACCGCAGCTTCGGATGCACGGAATACCTTGAGGTGTAAGGCTTTCCGGCTTCCACCATGGAGGCGGTCATGCCGCCTAAAAGGGCGGGCGCCAGGTTGTCGGGGTGCCCCTCAATGGCGTTGCAGATTTCCAGCAGATTCATCTTGCTTAAGGAATTGCCGTGGAGGGCGTTGGCAGCCATGGCACCTGCCACAATGAGGGCGGCGGAGGAGCCCAGCCCCCGGCAGATGGGAATGTCCGCCTGAATGATGATATGGAGACCCGGCATGGGCAGGCCCAGCGCATCCATGACGGCGCGGTAGGCCACCACCGAGAGATTATCCGCAGTCTGATAGGCGTTGTCACAGCCCTCAAAGCTAAGGCCGGCGGGTATTTCCTCAAAGGACAATGTATTGTAAAGCGCCAGCGCGCAGCCAAAGGAGTCGAAGCCCGGTCCCATATTGGCGGTGGTGGCGGGTACGCGTACGGTTACCACTGGGCTTCACCTGCCTTTTCGATGACATAGGAGAGCATATCCTCCCGGTCAATCACATCCCGGTGGCGCACCGCTTTGGCCCGGAGTCCCGCCAGATTTTTAGGAATGGGTACACCGGTTTTGGCGTGAAGCCGTTCCATGACGGCAAATTCATCGCCGGAGGCGTCACCGCTCAAAGCGGCAAGCACTGCTGCCGGGAATTTGTAGGGGGACGCGGTGGAGAGAACCACCACAGGTGCGCCGTCTCCGGGGCGGAATTGCTCTGCTGCCGTCCAGGCCACCGCTGTGTGGGTGTCGCAGAGGTAGTGATATTTCTCCCAGACGGTACCGATGGTCTTCTTTGTGGCATCGTCATCACACCAGCAGCAGCCGAATTCCTGGTGCAGCTTCTCCAAAATGGCGGGACGCACCTGATAAAAGCCCTTTTCCTGCAGCTGTTGCATCAGTTCGGCCACATAAGCGGCGTCCTGACCGGAGAGAAGATACAAAAGCCGCTCCAGATTGCTGGACACCAGAATGTCCATGGAGGGGGAGAGGGTCTTGTGGAAGGGACGGCGGCGGTCATAGACGCCGCTGCCGAGAAAGTCTGTCAGCACGTTATTTTCGTTGGAGGCGCAGACAAGCCGCCCTATGGGCAGCCCTAAGAGCTTGGCAAAATACCCCGCCAGAATGTCCCCGAAGTTGCCGGTGGGCACCACAAAATGAACCCGGTCTCCCACGCCAATGCGTCCGGCCTTCACCAGATCGGCGTAAGCCTTGAAGTAATACATCACCTGGGGCGTCAGACGCCCGATATTGATGGAGTTGGCGGAGGAGAGCACCGCGTTTTTGCCGGCGAGGAGGTCCTTTTCACCGCAGGCGGCAAACACCTGCTTCACACCGGTCTGGGCGTCGTCAAAATTACCCCGGACGGCACAGACACAGACATTTTCACCGCTCTGGGTCACCATCTGGGCCTTCTGCACAGCGGAAACGCCGCCGTCGGGATAAAAGACGATAATGCGCGTACCGCTTACATCGTGAAAGCCTTCCAACGCCGCCTTGCCCGTGTCACCGGAGGTGGCGGTGAGGATCAGCGTCTCCTCCTTCTGCCCCTCCTGGGCCCGGGCAGCCGTAATCAGCTGGGGCAGCATGGAAAGAGCCACATCTTTAAAAGCACTGGTAGGGCCCCGGAACAGCTCCAGCACATATTGATCCCCCACAGGAACGAGAGGGGTCAGGTCTTCGGTTTCAAATTTCCCGGCGTACCCCTTTTTCACGAGGGCTGCCATATCCTCAAAGTCCGGCAGCAGCGCAGAGAGGATCTGAGAGGCCATGCCATAGGCGTCCTTTTGCAGGACACTCTGCCAGTCAAAGGGAGGAAATTGCGTCGGCATATACAGCCCGCCGTCGGGCGCCAGCCCCTGCAGCACCGCTCGGGTGGAGGACACCTGCGTATGCTGGTTTCGGGTGCTTTGGTATTTCATACAAATTGCTCCAATCTTTTTCTTGCATTTTGACTGACACTATGATACACTGTTCCCAACCAAAAAGCAAGTGTTTTTCAGAGAAAGACATTTTTGGAATTTTTAGCCAGATACATGCTTGGTGGGAGCAGGAAGTATCTGGAAAAGAGACCCGATAAAGGAGATTGGAAAGACCATGTTGAAGGTATTGAAATTTGGCGGTTCCTCCATGGCGGACGCCAAACAGTTTGAAAAAGTGAAATCCATTGTGGAAGCAGATCCCAGCCGCCGGGTGGTGGTGGTATCCGCCGCCGGCAAGCGGTTCAAAAACGACCACAAGCTCACAGACCTTCTATATCTGTGCTATGCACATTTACAATACGGCGTGTCCTGCAACCCTGTTTTCACCATGATTTCAGAGCGCTATATTGAGATCCGGGACGAACTGGGCCTGAAAACGGACATGGAGGGGGAGCTGGCGGCGCTGCGGGAGAAGATGAACAAAGGCATCTCCCAGGACGAGCTGGTTTCCCGGGTCGAATACTTTGCCGCGCGGCTGATGGCGGATTACCTGGGCTTTGATTTTCTGGATTCGGAGCTGTGGCTGAAATTCAAGTTTGACGGTACCGTGGATCAGGAGGCCACCTATGAGGCGCTGCGCCACGCGGCCGACGGCCACTCTGTGGTTATTCCCGGCTTTTACGGTACCATGCCCGACGGCACCATTAAGACCTTTTCCCGAGGCGGCAGCGATATCACCGGTGCACTGGCGGCGGCGGCGCTGGACGCGGATGTATATGAGAACTGGACGGATGTTTCCGGTATTCTTATGGCCGATCCCAAAATCGTGGAAAATCCTCAGCCCATTGAACGGGTTACCTACTCCGAGCTGCGAGAGCTGAGCTATGTGGGGGCGCAGGTGCTTCACGAGGGCACCATTTTCCCGGTGCGGGAGAAAAATATTCCCCTGAACATCCGCAACACCAATGAGCCTGAGCATCCCGGCACCATGATTATGGAGGAATTTGAGGATCTGGAGGATCCGGCCCATCGCTTTATTACCGGCATCGCCGGACGAAAGAATTTCTCCGTCATTACCATTACCAAAAACGGCATGTCCTCCGAAGTGGGTACGCTCCACAAAATTCTGGAGGTGTTCGACCACTACGGCATCGTGGTGGAGTATCTGCCCTCGGGCATTGACAACGTGTCGCTGGTGGTGGGCTCCGATAAGATTGCGGCCTGTCAGTACGCCATGATCGCCGATGTCCAGAAGGCGGTTCATCCCGACCAGATCAAGGTGACGGAGAACATTGCCATTGTGGCCGCCGTAGGCCGGAAGATGGCCTTTAAGCCCGGCATTTCCGGTAAGATCTTTGCCACCCTGGGCGAAAACGGCATCAATATCCGCATGATTACCCAGGGGCCTGAGGAGATGAACATCATCGTGGGCGTAGACAACAAGGATTTTGCCCGGGCCATTCAGGTACTGTACAACAGCTTCGTGAAATAAGCCTAACAGGACGGATAAAGGAGAAACAATATGAAACAGTATAAAGTTGCAATTCTGGGGGCTACGGGCGCCGTAGGTCGCGAAATGATGAAGATTCTGGCCCAGCGGCAGTTTCCCGTAAGCGAGCTGCATCTGCTGGCCAGTGAGAAGTCTGTGGGCAAGGAACTGGACTGGCAGGGACAGAAGATTCAGGTGGAGCTGGCTTGTGACGACGCCTTTACCGGCATGGATATTGTGCTGGGCGCGGCGGAAAACGACATTGCCCAGCGATTTGCCCCCGCCATCGTCAAGGCCGGCGCCGTATTCGTGGATAACTCCAGCGCTTTCCGCATGGACCCCGATGTGCCCTTGGTGATCCCTGAGATCAACCCGGAGGACGCCAAAAAGAACCACGGTATCATTGCCAATCCCAACTGCACCACCATTGTGTCGCTGGTGGCCATCAACGCCCTCAACGCGGCCAGTCCCATTGAGAGCATCGTTGCTTCCTCCTATCAGGCCACCTCCGGTGCCGGCGCAGGCGGTCCCATCGAGCTGATGGAAGAGGTAGAGGCCGTCCGGGAGGGAAGACCAGTCACCCCTAAGGTGTTCCAGTATCAGATTGCCTACAATGTGATCCCCCAGATCGGCGGCGAGGCCTTTGAGGGTTATACCTCCGAGGAGATGAAGATGCAGAATGAGGGGCGCAAAATTATGCATCTGCCGGAACTGAAGGTGAGCTGCACCTGCGTCCGCGTACCGGTGGTGCGCAGCCACAGCGTGTCTCTTGTGGTGCGGACAAAGGAAAAAGTGACCGTCCGGCAGGCAAGAGAACTGATTGCCAGGGCGCCCGGCTGCCGACTGGTGGACGATCTTAAAAATAAGCAGTATCCCATGCCGCTGGATACCAGCGATCAGGATATCGTCTTTGTGGGACGTATCCGGGACGACTTGACCAGCGACAACGGCCTCAACATCTGGTGCTGCGGCGATCAGGTACGCAAGGGTGCGGCCACCAACGCCGTGCAGGTGGCGGAGCTGCTCATCGAAAAATAAAACAGCCTTCTCTGAAAAGATCCTGTTGCCGCAGGGCGCGGCGGCGGGATCTTTTTTGTGTCTCCAACCGGGAGGAAGATGGCCTTTTACTACGACCGGCAGCTTTATGATGACCTGATAGCTTGTCCGTGCCAACCGCGGGTCGCTTTCTGTGCGGACAGAAAGTGACCAAAGAGCCGTTTAAGGGAAGGGGGATTCCGAATTTCCCCCTTCCCTTAAAAATCCTATCCCCTTGAAACGGCCAAAGAGGGAGACTGCGGCCCCCCTCTTTGGATGTGTCCCCGGGGGGTGGGACAGAGATGGAGAGGCGGAGAAGCGAAACAACCTTTTGCTTCGACTGATAGCTTTGCGGTGGCCGGATGACTTGATCTAAAAAATAGGATGTGAGGAAAGCGCTTTTTCTTGTCACGGGCGGTACTTTGTGCTATTCTTAACCTGTATTTTTATACGGAAGGGGAAACACCGTGACACAGCTTTCGGACAAGCGACTTTTTTTGCTGGATATGGATGGCACCATTTATCTGGGCGACCGACTTTTTGACGGCACAAAAGAATTTTTACAATATGTTAGGCGGATCGGTGGGCGATATCTTTTTTTGACCAATAACTCCTCCCGCAGCGTGGACAGCTACGTGGAAAAGTTGGGACGGATGGGCATTGACACCTCAGAAAAGGATTTTCTTACCTCCGTGGATGCGCTGATTCTGTATCTTCAAAAAAATGGGCCAAAACGGAAATTTTATGCTTTCGGCACCCGCTCCTTTCAGGAACAGCTGCGGGGCGCGGGGCTGCGAATTACCACGGAGCCGGAGAGAGATGTGGACTGCCTCCTCTGCGCTTTTGATACCGAGCTGACCTTTCAGAAGCTGGAGGATGCCTGCATTCTTTTAAATCGGGGCGTGGACTTTATTGCCACCAATCCCGACTGGGTATGCCCCACCTGGTACGGCTCCGTGCCGGACTGTGGCAGCGTCTGCGAGATGCTTTTCCGGGCAACCAGCCGGCGACCTCGGGTCATCGGAAAACCCCAGCCGGAAATGGCCCTTACCGCCATGGAGAAAACCGGCTTCTCAAGAGAAAAGACAGTGCTGCTGGGCGACAGGATCTACACTGATATTGCCTGCGGCGTCAACGCCGGCATCGATACCGTGTTTCTTCTCTCCGGAGAGGGTGTGCCGTCCGACATTGAGACCTATCAGATCCACCCCACATGGATTTACAACAATATAGAGCAGTTCGTCAACAAATTGGAGGGCGTTTTATGAAACTCAACTACAAACGGACCATTTTCGTGGGCTTTGCCTTTTTCCTGATCTGCGCCTTCTGGCAGGCCTATGACAACACCATTCCTCTGATCCTGACCAACAAGTTCGGCATGTCCCAGACCTGGTCCGGCGTCATTATGGCACTGGACAACGTGCTGGCCCTTTTCCTGCTGCCGCTTTTCGGCGCCATTTCCGACAGAAGCCACAGCAAAATGGGACGGCGAACGCCCTTTATTTTGGTGGGAACATTGATCGCGGCGGTGGCCTTTATCGCCCTTTCTTTTGTGGACGGGGCGCAGCTGAAAAATATTGCCGCCGTCTCCACCATTGACGATCCCGCCGCGCTGGTGACACTGTATGAAAAAGAGGGGGACGCCTCGCTCATCACCCCGGATGGGCAGAGCTTTGTCCTGTCTGAAAAGTTCAGCGAAGAGGAATTCACCGCTATTACCAGCCAGATCACGGAGGACGGAAAGACCGTCACCAACCCTGATTTTACCAACTATGTGGTGCCCGCCCGGCAGGCCTATGCCTGGCAGGCTACAGCGGAGAGCCCTGCCACGCTGCTCTTTTTCGTCGCTCTGTTGTTGATCGTGCTGCTGTCCATGGCTGTGTTCCGCTCGCCGGCTGTTGCTTTGATGCCGGATGTAACCATGAAACCCCTGCGCAGCAAGGCCAACGCCATTATCAATCTTATGGGCAGCGCCGGCGGTATACTGGTGCTGATCTTGGGCATGGTGTTTGCCACCAGCTCCGTACGTAATTCCCTGATGAGCTATACCACATATTTCTGTGTGATTGCGGGCATCATGCTCTTGTCACTGGCTGTCTTTATGCTGAAAGTGCGGGAACCGAAATTCGTAGCCGAAATGCAGGCCGACAGTGAAAAGTACGGCTTGGCGGAGGGCGAAAAAACTGCCGACGGGACGGAGCGGAAGCTTTCCCCGGAGGAAAGACGTTCCCTGATCTTTATTATGGCTTCCATCGTGCTGTGGTTTTTCGGCTACAATGCCGTTACCTCCAAGTACTCGGTCTATGCCAGCAACATTCTCCACAAAGACTACAACCTGACGCTGATTATTGCACAGGCGGCGGCCATCGTATCCTATCTGCCGGTGGGCATCATTGCCTCCAAGGTGGGCCGCAAAAAAACCATTATGGCAGGCGTTATCATGCTGGCGGCGGCTTTTGGCATCGGCTCCTTTGTTCGGGACAATTCCCCCACCATGCTGATGAACTGCATGTTTGCCCTGGCGGGTATCGCCTGGGCCACCATCAATGTCAACTCCTTCCCCATGGTGGTGGAGCTTTGCTCCGGCGGCGATGTGGGCAAGTACACCGGCTACTACTATACCGCCTCCATGGCGGCTCAGGTGGCTACCCCCATGCTATCCGGCCTTTTGATGGACAAAATGGGCATGACAGTGCTCTTCCCCTATGCGGCCGTTTTTGTGACACTGGCTTTCGTGACCATGCTCTTTGTCCATCACGGTGACAGCAGGCCTATCGCCAAAAAGGGACTGGATGCGCTGGAAGATATGGATGACTGAGGGGCGAAAACATGACGGTTTTACTGATTATTTTAATCATTATCATACTGCTGGAGCTTTGGACGCTGCTGCTGTGGTGCCGGCGGGGCCATCCGGCGTGGAAAACGCTGGGACTGTTCCGCTATGCCCACAGGGGGCTCCACGACAAGGAGCGCGGCATTCCAGAGAACTCCATGGCCGCGTTCCGGCGGGCCATTGACAATGCCTACGGCGCGGAGCTGGACGTCCATCTTTTGAAAGACGGCCGTTTGGCGGTGATCCACGACGCCAGCCTGAAGCGCACCGCGGGGGCGGATGTGCAGGTGGAGGATCTGACGGCGGAGGAGCTGAAGCAGTATCGACTGGAGGGGACAGAGGAGCAGATCCCCCTGCTGGAGGAGGTGCTGGCGCTGTTTGCCGACAGAACGCCGCTGGTGGTGGAGATCAAGGCGGAGAGGGGGAACCACGCTGCCCTCACCAAGGCCACCTGCGAGATGCTGGATCGGTTCCCGGTGCAGTACTGCATGGAGTCCTTTGACCCCCGGGTGCTGCTGTGGCTGCGGAGAAACCGGCCGGAAATCGTCCGGGGACAGCTCTCTGAGCAGTTTTTGCGCCATGGAGATGGCGGGGAACAGGGAAAACTGACCCTTTTTATGCTGCAAAATCTGCTGACAAACTTTTTGACGCGGCCTGATTTTATTGCCTACCGGTTTTCTGACCGCAAGGCACTGAACCTGCGCTGGTGCAGGAAATTTTATCGCGTACAGGAGATCAACTGGACGATCGACTCCAAGGCCGACATGCGTACGGCTGAGAAGGAGGGCAACCTGGTGATCTTTGAGCGGTTCGATCCGCGCAAGTAAGAAAGGAATCCACCCATATGAGAGTAATTACAGGATCTGCCCGGGGACGGCGCTTGAAGGAGCTGGAGGGCATGGAGACACGGCCCACCACTGACCGGGTGAAGGAAGGACTGTTTTCCGCTATCCAGTTTGACATCGAAGGACGGCGGGTGCTGGACCTGTTCGCCGGTACGGGACAGCTGGGTATCGAGGCGCTGTCCAGAGGGGCGGTTCATGCTACCTTTGTGGACTGCCGTAAGGATGCCGTGGCGCTGATCCGCGAAAATCTGGCCGTCACGAATCTTACAAACCGGGCCAGAGTTGTCAGCGGGGACTCACTGGCATTTCTCACTTCCCAGAAGGAGAAATTTGACCTGGTTTTTCTTGATCCCCCCTATGCGGCGGATCTGCTGGAAAAAGCACTGGATCTTGCGACAAGGTTTGACATTTTGTCACCCAATGGTATAATTATTGTGGAAAGTCCCACCGAAAAGGTGCTGCCCGCACCCAAGAGCCCTTATGGATTCTACCGGGACTATTGCTACGGCAAGATCAAGCTGACGATCTTCCGCCGAGAGGGAAATGAGGATTAACCTGATGAAAACAGCTATTTATCCCGGCAGCTTTGACCCTATCACACTGGGCCACATGGATGTGATCGGGCGGGCGGCGCAGTGCTTTGACCGCGTGATCGTGTGCGTGATGGTGAACTGCGAGAAAAAACACCACATGTTTACGGCCCAGCAGCGGGTGGACATGGTCCGCCGGGCGGTGGCGGGGTTCCCCAATGTGGAGGCATCCTCCTGGGACGGCCTTCTGGCGGATTTCGCCGTGAAGGAGCAGGCAAATATCCTGGTTAAGGGCGTTCGCAACGGCTCCGATTTCGATATGGAATATCAGATGGCCCTCATCAACAAGGGTATCTGCCCTACACTGGAGACAGTGCTTTTTCCGGCCAGCGCGGACTATATCCACTTTAGCTCCACCATGGCCCGGGAGATGATCCGGTATCATCAAAACCTTGAAAAATATGTACCCGCTTCGGTGGTGGAAGAATTGAAAGGAAGGTAAGATCCATGGAAGAAAAAGATGTGCAGCGCTTATTGGATATGCTCTACGGGATGGTGGACGAGGCGAAGAGTGCGACCTTCAGCTCCGACAAATGCATCATTAACCGAGACGAGGCTTTGGATCTGCTGGACGAAATCCGTGCGCAGCTGCCTCTGGAGCTGAAAAAAGCGCAGGAGCTGGTGCGTGCCCGGGACGAGTATGTGGCCTCCGCTAAAAAAGAAGTGGAAAAGATGCTGCGGCAGGCCGATCTGGACGCCAAGGTCATCGTCTCCGAAAGCGAGACGCTGCAGCAGGCCCGCCAGAAGAGCGCCGAAATCACCCGCCGCGCCGAGGAACGCTCCAAGGAGCTGTACCGCGTGGCCAATACATACACGGAGGATGCCCTGCGCCGCACCGAGGAGGCTATTCAGATGGCCTTGGACGAGGTGAAGGAGTCCCGCGTTCGTTTTCGCGCCGCTTCTCAGGAAAAAATGCAGCAGCAGCGGGAGGAACTAAACCGGCAGAAGGAAGAGACGACTAAGCCCCAGCAGCCGGAAAATGTCTGAAACCTAAATTTGTCATACGATCCAATAGACAGGATAAAACTTTGTATATTTGCACAAAAAAAGCTCCTGCTTTCGATAGAAAGCGGGAGCTTTTCTATATTGTGTAGTGGGCGAATCGGAGGCACAACATATTGTGCCTTTGATTCGCCCACTTTTGTCAGACAAAAACACATGTTCGTGTTCCTTCAGAAAATTGCCATTTTGCGGTATAAAGTGGGAGATTTGGAACGATATATGCGGGAAAATACCGCTTGCAAACAGAGAAAAAATCCTGTATACTTCAAACAAAGTGGTGCAAAGTGGAGCGATAGAGCATTCATGTGGGGGCAAATCCCACGATATGGAAGGGAAAACCGTCTGCAAGGCGAATTTCCGGACGATAGAAAACGATGCAACACCCAAATGAGCGAAATGACGCAGGAAAAGGAGGCGGGGAACATGACGGGTCAGTATACGCATACCGTTGACACCAAGGGTCGGCTGTTTATCCCCGCCAAGCTGCGGGAAGAGCTGGGGGATACCTTTTTTGTGACCATCGGGATGGATGGATGCCTGTCGGTCTACTCCGACGAGAGCTGGGCCAACTTTATGGAGAAGCTTTCCGCTCTGCCCTACAGCAAGACCAAGGCCCTGCGCGCCCTGCTGGCCAACGCCTGTAAATGCGAACCGGACGGACAGGGACGAATCCTCTTACCGGCCAAGCTGCGGCAATACGCCAATCTGCCAAAAGATGTGGTTGTCATCGGCAGCTTTGATCGGGCTGAGATCTGGGATGCCCAGCGCTGGACCGAACTGGAGAATGAAGCACTTTCCTCCGGCGATCTGGAAGCCGCTATGGAAGAAATGGGGCTGTAAGAGATGCCCTTTGATAAAAATGCCGCCTCCGATGAGCGCTTCGGCCACAAACCGGTGCTTCTTGACGAATGTATGGAGGCACTGCAGATCCGACCGGATGGGATTTATCTGGACGGAACGCTGGGTCGGGCCGGCCACTCACTGGAAATTCTCCGCCGCCTGACGGCAGGCGGACGACTCATTGGTGTGGATCAGGACACCGCCGCCATTGAAGCAGCCGGGCAGCGGCTGAAGGAATACGGCGAGCGTGTGACACTGGTACATGATAATTTCAACAATCTCGCGGATATTTTGGATGAACTGAAAATTCAGGGCGTGGACGGAATGCTTTTTGATCTGGGCGTGTCCTCTCCCCAGCTGGACGACGCCGGACGGGGTTTTTCCTACATGCACGACGCGCCCCTTGACATGCGGATGGATCGGCAGGCGGCCCTCAGCGCACGGGATGTGGTAAACGGCTGGAGCTATGAGGAGCTGCGCCGCATCCTGTATGAGTACGGCGAAGAACGCTATGCACCCGCCATTGCCAAAAACATTGTGCGCAGGCGAGATGAGCGGCCCATTGAAACGACACTGGAACTGGTGGAGGTCATCAAGGAGGCCATGCCGGCCGCGGCCCTGCGGGAAAAACAACACCCTGCCAAGCGAAGCTTTCAGGCCATTCGCATCGCCGTTAACGATGAGCTGGGCGTGCTGCCCACCATGCTGAGTGCGGCGGTGGAGCATCTTAACAGCGGCGGGCGCCTTGCGGTGATCTCCTTTCACTCGCTGGAAGACCGCATCATTAAAAAGACCATGCAGGAGCTGGCCACCGGTTGCATCTGCCCGCCCAACTTCCCGGTATGTGTCTGCGGCAGAAAGCCCAAGATCAAACTGGTTACCCGCAAACCGGTGACAGCCGGTGAGGCGGAGCTTGTCTACAATCCGCGGGCGCGCAGCGCCAAGCTGAGGGTGGCGGAAAAAATATAAACCAAAGATAGAAAAGGAGACAGCGCATCATGGCAAACGAAACAGCTCGAAAAAAGCGGCATGGAACCTCCGCTGTATACGGAAACCTGGCCTACGATCTGGATGCGCTGGCCCGGGAACGCCAGTTTGAGGACGCCGGAAAAATCCGCGAAGAAGAGCGACAGGTACAGCCTGTTCGCCGCAGCCGTCCCGCCGCGCAGCCGGCGCTGCGTCTTTCACCCATGCTGGTGATGGGCGTTGTGATGCTGGCCGCCATGGTGATCGTCCTTTTGATGGGCTGCGTGAAACTGACCAAGATTTCCTCCTCCGTGGTGGAGATGAAAAGCCAGCTGGGTGATTTGCAGGAGGCGCATGTGGCGCTTCTGACCAAGTATGAGACCACCTTTGATTTGACCACAGTGAAGGAAGCGGCAGAGGCTGCCGGCATGAAAAAGCCCAGCAGCGGACAGATCTCCTACATCGACCTTTCCGGCCCCGACACGGCTGTGGTGTATGAGGCCGGCGGAGAAAGCGCCGCGGGAAAACTTTTTTCCTCCATTGGCAGAGGACTATCCTCTGTGGTGGAATATTTCAAATGACAACTGCCATATAGTGAGATGAGCGAGGAGTAAGAAGGAGACTTCTTGCTCCTTGCTTGGCATTCACCGATGAGAGCAATGGACCCGCCAAGGACGCAACAGAGGCGGCAGCGGAGACAATAGGAGGCTGACATGGCGCCAGAAAAGAATCATCAACAACCCAACCGGAAACCGGAACACATCAGAAGAGTCAACCGAATCGTCCAGTCCCGAACCTTTATTCTGATGCTGATTCTGGGCGTGGCAGCTTTTATCGCTCTTTTCTTCAAGCTGTATCATTTGCAGATCCGGCAGCATGAGGAATTGCAGGAAAAGGCTGTGACGCAGCAGACCCGCTCCACCGTGGTGACAGCCTCCCGGGGAACCATTTACGACCGCAGCGGCAATATTATGGCCATCTCTGCTACGGCTGAAACGGTATTTCTGTCCCCCAAGGAGATCAGCGAGGCACTATCTGACCAGAAAACCACCTGGACCAAAGAATTTGTGGCCAGCCATCTGGCACAGATCCTGGGGGTGGATGAGGCCACCATTTTGGAGAAAATGGATAGAACCTACTCCCAGTATGAGATCATTAAGCTGCGGGCCGACGAGGATGTGGCCAATGAAGTGCGCCAGTTTATCAACGACAACGATGTTTCCGGCGTGTATTTGGTGACGGATGCCAAGCGCTACTATCCCTATGGGACGCTGGCTTCTCAGGTGATCGGCTTTGTGGGGACGGACAACAGCGGACTCTACGGCGTGGAAGCGGAGTACGAGGATCAGCTCAAGGGACAGACGGGCATGGTGGTGACGGAGAAGAACGCTGCCGGTACGGACGTCCTCTATCAGTATGAGCAGTACTATGACGCCAAAAACGGAGACAATGTGGTTCTGACCCTGGATTCCACGGTGCAGTATTATCTGGAAAAGGGCATGGAGGAAATGGTGGATCAGTTCAACCCCGCCAACGGCGCGACGGGTGTTGTACTGGATGTGACCACCGGCGGCGTGCTGGGTATGGCCTCCTTCCCCAACTATGACCTCAACAATCCCAGCGCGATTTACAGCCAGAAGATCAAAGCCACCATCGATCAGCTGCCGGCCGATCAGCAGCCTGCAGCCCTTTCCGACGCACAGCTGAAGCAGTGGCGCAACAAGGCACTCAACGATACCTATGAGCCCGGCTCCACCTTTAAGGTGCTGACGCTGGCTGCGGCGCTGGACGAGGGCGTCATCAACATGGACACCACCTTTGACTGCAGCGGTTCCATTACGGTGCAGGGCGCCACCATCCATTGCAGCAATACGGCGGGCCACGGCCATGAGACGTTGGTGCAGACAGTGGGAAATTCCTGCAACCCCGCTTTTATCACCTATGGCCTGCGGCTGGGCAACGAGAAATTCTATGACTACATGCAATCCTTCGGACTAATGGATGGCAGCGGCATTGACCTCAGCGGCGAAGCTACCGGTATCTTCATGGATCCGGCCGACTTCTCGGAACTGGATCTGGCCTGCTATGCCTTCGGTCAGAACTTCAACGTGACGCCTATCGCTCTCATTGCCGCTCAGGCGGCCTGCGTCAACGGCGGATACCTGCGTACACCCTATGTGGTGGATCAGGTGCTGGACAGTGATGGCAATGTGGTGAAGCAACATGACAATACCCCGGTGCGGCAGGTCATCAGCGAGGATACCTCCGCCAAGGTACGGGAATGTCTGGAATATGTGGTGGCACAGGGTACCGGCAAGAACGGTCAAGTCAGCGGCTACCGGGTGGGCGGCAAGACCGGTACGGCTGATAAGGGCCAGACCGGCGATGTGGTTGTTTCCTTCCTGTGCTTTGCCCCCGCCAACGATCCCAAGGTCATGATGCTCATTACCATGGATACACCCGCCCGGGATACCGGCACCTATGTATCCGGCGGCAACATGGTGGCACCTACTTCCAGCAAGATTATGTCGGAGATCCTGCCCTATCTGGGTGTGGAAGCGGAATATACCGCCGCCGAGCTTTTAGGCGCCGACGCCACGGTTCCCAATGTGGTGGGTTCGTCCCTGGAGGACGCAAAGACAAAGATGCAGAATATCGGTTTTACCTGTAAAGTGATAGGAAACGGGGATACTGTTACCGACCAGACACCGGTGGGCGGCTCCATTATTCCCGGCAAATCCACCATCGTCCTCTATGCGGGGACGACCAAACCCGATACACCCTGTACCGTGCCGGATCTGGTGGGCAGAACTGCCAGTGAGGCCAATACCCTTCTGACCAATACCGGACTGATCCTCAAGGTATCCGGCGCTACCAATGGCGATTCCAGCACCGTGCATGTGCTCTCGCAGTCGGAGGCGGCGGGTACGCAGGTGGCGGCCGGGTCTGTGGTGACGGTACAGCTGGGCGATACCTCGGTAAAGGACTGACTTCCGGTCAATATCTGAAAGGGAGGCTTTTCTTGAAACTCAAAGATTTGCTGCGGGGGCTGCCGGATGTGCAGCTCCATGCCGACCCGGAGACGGAGCTCTCCGGCGTCAGCTATGATTCGCGAATGACACAGCCCGGCGACCTGTTTGTGGCATTGCAGGGCTACGCCGCCGACGGCAACAGCTTTATCGCCGCGGCTCTGGAAAAAGGCGCACGCTGCGTTTTGTGCGACGAGACGCCCTCTATGGAGATCCCCTATGTCAGGGTCCCCTCCGCCAGACGGGCTCTCGCCGTGGCCAGCGCCAACTTTTTTGATCAGCCTGCCAGAGAAATGACCATGGTGGGCGTCACAGGCACCAACGGCAAGACCACTACCACCTACCTCATCAAAAGTATTCTGGAGCAGAAGGCGGGAGCCAAGGTGGGCCTCATCGGCACCAATCAGAACATGATCGGCAGCCAGATGCTCCACACTGAGCGTACCACACCGGAATCCTACGAGGTGCAAAAGCTGCTGCGGCAGATGGCCGACGCTGGATGCAGCCATGTGGTGATGGAGGTATCCTCCCACGCGCTGGTTTTGGACCGGGTGTACGGCATTTCCTATGCCGTGGGTATTTTCACCAACCTGACCCAGGATCATCTGGATTTTCACAAGACCATGGAGGCATACTGCGATGCCAAGGCCATTTTGTTCCAAAACTGTGGCGTGGGGATCTACAATGCCGATGACCCCTGGTCGGAGCGACTGATGGAAAACGCCACCTGCCGCAAATTTTCCTACGGCATTCACCACAAGGCTGACCTGTCGGCCAAGGAGATCACGCTGGGCGACGATCATGTGGCCTTTACGGCGGAAGCCGATACCGAGTGGGCGAGGTTTCGGGTGAGTATCCCCGGCGGCTTTACCGTCTATAATACCCTTGACGCGGTAGCCGCCTGCTGGAATCTGGGGGTGCCTCTAGGCGACTGCGCGGAGGCGCTTGTTCGGACGCCCGGCGTCAAGGGCCGGGTGGAGGTACTGCCCACACCGGGTAGAGATTTTACCATTCTGGCCGACTATGCCCACACCCCCGACGCCCTTGAAAATGTGCTGAGCGCCGTCAAGGGCTTTGCCAGAGGGCGCACCGTGGCCGTGTTTGGCTGCGGCGGCGACCGGGATCGTACCAAACGGCCCCTGATGGGCGCTATTGCCGCCCAAATCGCGGATTTTGTGGTGGTGACCAGCGACAATCCCCGTACCGAGGAGCCGGGCGCCATCATTGATGAAATTCTGGAGGGAATGCGGGATACGAAAACACCCTATGTGGTGGTGGAAAACCGGGTGGAGGCCATCCATTATGCCATCGACCACGCGCAGAAAGACGATGTAATCGTCCTTTGCGGCAAGGGACATGAGGACTATCAGGTGATCGGAACAGAGAAACATCATCTGGACGAGAGGGAAGTTGTGGCCCGGTATCTTAAGGCGTAAACAACCGAAAACCCTATACATGGAGAGGAAGAACAAGGAATATGAAAATCATTCTGGCTTGTGTCGTCAGCCTGCTTATTACGGCGGCGGCAGGAAAACTCCTGATTCCCGTTCTGGTTCGTATGAAGGCGGGACAGAGCATCAAGGAGATCGGCCCCACTTGGCACATATCCAAACAGGGAACACCTACCATGGGCGGACTGATGTTTATTATCGGCATCGGCATTACCATCCTGATTTTTGGTTGGAAGGATATGCTGGCGGGGGACTTTACCCACCTGTACGTCTATGCTTTTGCATTGGTTTTTGGGGCGATCGGGTATCTGGACGACTACCAGAAAGTAAAAAAACATGAAAACACGGGACTTTCCGCCATGCAGAAGTTTCTTTTGCAGCTGGCGGCCGCTGTGGCGTTTTTGTCGCTGCTGCGCTTTGAGGGGCGACTGAGTCCCAATCTCTATGTACCCTTTTTCCAGTCTCATCTGATGATGAGCTGGGTGGTGTATATGATCTTCGCCGCCTTTGTTATCGTGGGGACGGTGAATGCCGTGAACATCACCGACGGTATCGACGGACTGGCCGCCAGCGTCACCTCGCCGGTAGCGCTGTTTTTCGCCGTTATAGGCGGCATCTGGGTGGGCTACAGCCAGCTGGGTGTTTTCTCCGGCGCTATGTTGGGCGGGCTGCTGGGTTTCCTGATTTACAACCACCACCCGGCCAAGGTGTTCATGGGAGACACGGGATCACTGTTTCTGGGCGGCGCTGTGGCGGCGCTGGCTTTTGCCTTTAATATGCCGCTGGTGCTGCTTTTGGTGGGTTTCGTCTATATCTGCGAGACGCTGTCCGATATTTTGCAGGTGGGATACTTCAAGCTGACCCACGGAAAGCGGATCTTTAAAATGGCACCGCTGCACCATCACTTTGAAATGTGCGGCTGGAGTGAGGGAAAACTGGTAACAGTGTTTACTACTGTCAGCGCCCTGTTCTGCCTGCTGGCCTACTGGGGCGTTGCCGGACGATTTACTGCTTGATTTTCGGACTTGTAACTGCATTTTTTGAAAGGAGGGGACGCTGATGATGAAAAAACACGCGGCACCGACACAGCGGGCCCCGCAGACCCGCACGCTTGATAAAAACAGGGAAAAACCTGCCATCGGACGTATGGATCTTCCCTTTTTGCTGCTGGTACTGGCGCTGACGGTCATCGGGCTTATCATGCTTTTTTCCGCCAGTTTTCCCTCCGCCTATTATGAATCCGGGGACGCAGCCTACTATGTAAAACGGCAGGGCATTTTTGCCGTGCTGGGTCTTGTGGCCATGTTTGCCGTATCAAAGGTCAATTATCAGCGCTGGCGGGGCGCCGCCAAAATACTGCTGGCACTGGCCTTCTTCCTGCTGATCCTGGTGCTGGTGCCCCATGTGGGCGTTACCCGCAACAACGCCACCCGGTGGCTGGGCTTCGGTAACCTGACTTTCCAGCCCTCCGAAATCGCCAAGCTGGCGGTGATCGTCTTTTTTGCCGACAGCATCTCCAAAAAACGGGATAAAATGAAGAGCTTTCGGGAAGGCGTTCTGCCCTACATGGTGATCCTGGGACTGCTGGCGATTCTGATGCTGCTGGAGCCGCACCTGTCGGGTACTATTCTGATCGTGGGTGTGGGCGTCGTCATGATGATCGTGGGCGGTATCAAGGCCTGGCTGGTGGCCGCCGGCGTGGGCGGCATCGGCGCGGTGGGCGTCCTCTTTGTAAAACTGGTGGAAAGCGGCGGCATCTCTTACGGCGCCGGGCGCATCCTCATGTGGAAGGACCCGTGGGTCGACGCCAGCGGCGATGGCTACCAGCTCTGCCAGGGACTCATCGCCATCGGCTCCGGCGGCCTTTTAGGCGTGGGTCTGGGCAAAAGCCGACAAAAGTTTTTGTACCTGCCGGAGGAGCACAACGACTACATTTTTGCCATCGTCTGCGAGGAACTGGGGCTTATCGGCGCTACCATCATTATGCTGCTCTTTGCCCTTTTGATCCTTCGGGGCTTCTGGATCGCCCTTCACGCCCGGGACCGGTTCGGCACGCTGATGGTGGTGGGCATTACCACACTGATCGCCGTGCAGACCTTTTTGAACATTGCCGTTGTGACGGGCCTGCTGCCCACCACCGGTATTTCTCTCCCCTTTTTCAGCTACGGCGGTACAGCTCTTGCTTTGCAGCTGACGGAGATGGGCATTATACTCAGCGTATCCCGACAGATGCCGGCCATCAGAGCCGGATGACGGAGGAATGAAATAATGAAAGTAATTTTTACCTGCGGCGGCACGGCGGGCCATGTGAACCCGGCGCTGGCGCTGGCGGGACTGATGAAGAAAAAAGACCCGGCTGTACAAATCCTGTTTGTGGGCACGCCCAACGGGATGGAGCGCAAGCTGACCGCCAAGGCGGGCTATCCCTACGAGAGCGTGGAGGTGTCCAGCTTCAGCCGTTCCATAAAACCGGAGGGAATTCGCCACAACCTGCACGCCCTGAAAAACCTGTGCACGGCCCGTACACAGGCGGAGAAGATCCTTAAAAGCTTTCGGCCGGATCTGGTGGTGGGTACCGGCGGCTACGCCAGCTACCCTATGGTAAAATACGCGGCCAAAGCCCATATTCCCACGGCGGTGCATGAATCCAACATGGTACCCGGCCTCACCACCAAAATGCTGGAGGACTGTGCCGATCGGATCATGGTGGGGTTTGAGGAGTGCCGGCAGCACTACAAACATCCTGAAAAAATCTGTGTCACCGGCACGCCGGTACGGGGTGATTTTTTTGACCTGACAAAAAAAGCGGCCAAAGAAAAGCTGGGCCTTACCGACGGTCGACCTTTGATCGTCTCCTTCTGGGGGAGTCTGGGCGCCAGCTATATGAACGAGAAAATGGCGGAGTTCTTTGCCATGGAGGCAAAGGAGGAGCCTTTTTACCACATTCACGCAGTGGGCAACACAGGCTGGCCCAAATGGCCGGGATGGTGCGCGCAATACGGCTTTGAACCGAAAGTACATCCGGCGTTGGACGCCCGGGAATATATCTACGACATGGCGGTGGTGATGCGGGCCGCAGATCTGGTGATCTGTCGGGCGGGGGCTTCTACCATCAGTGAGCTGACGGCCCTTTCTGTGCCGGCCATTATTGTTCCCTCCCCTTATGTGACCAACAATCATCAGGAGAAAAATGCCCGCATACTGGAAAGACACGGCGGAGCCCTTGTGATGCTGGAACCGGAGTCCAGCGGGAAAAAGCTTTTTGACGCGGCCTCCGCCATCTTGAAAGACCCGGCACGGCAGGTGGCCATGAGCCGCGGTATGGGCTCGCTGGGCATTCCCGACGCCACGGAACGTATTTATGAAACCGTGATGAGTATCCGCAAGTAACCCCCTTTCCCCCAAGGCGCATATGATGGTATGAAAAGTGCTATGATATGCGGAGGGAAACGACATGAACCTGATCGAGGTAACCGGCGGGCGACCGCTGCAGGGAGAAATTCGGGTACAGGGCGCCAAGAACAGCGTCCTGCCCATTCTGGCCGCCACTATTTTAAGCGGCGGCGTCTGCGAAATTCAGCGCTGCCCTCGTCTGAGTGATGTGGATAGCGCCATTCGAATCTTGCGGTATCTGGGATGCGATGTCCACTGGGAGGCGGAAACACTGGTGGTGGATACCACCGTGCTTCAGCGCTGTGATATTCCCGATGCCATGATGCGGGAAATGCGCTCGTCCGTTATTTTTCTGGGAGCCATTCTGGCCCGCATCGGACAGGTGGATATGTCCTATCCCGGCGGGTGCGAGCTGGGCCCTCGTCCCATCGATTTTCATCTGTCAGCCCTGCGCTCCCTGGGAGCGGACATCACAGAAAATGCCGGCGTGCTGCACTGCGATACCACCGGACTGCAGGGAACGGAAATCGTTCTCAGTCTCCCCAGCGTGGGAGCCACGGAAAATGTGATTCTGGCCGCCTGCGGCGCAGAGGGCACCACGGTGCTGCACAACGCCGCAAGAGAACCGGAAATTGCCGATTTGCAGAAGTTTTTGTGCCTTTGCGGAGCGGAAGTCAGGGGAGCGGGCAGCTCCACAGTGGTCATTGAGGGGAAACGCCCTCTGCACGGCTGCCGTCATCAGGTCATTGCCGACCGCATTGCGGCGGCTACCTATTTGGCGGCTGGGGCCGCTGCCGGCGGCGAAATCTGCCTGCAAGGGGTGGATTACCGGCACCTTTCCACCGTTACAACAGCCTTGTCGGAGGCCGGCTGCCGTATCCGCAGTGACAACCATGTCATTACATTGTATAGCGACGGCCATCTGCGGGCCATCAGCCCCATCCGTACCTCTCCCTATCCTGGATTTCCCACAGACGCCCAGGCAGTGCTGATGGCGGCACTTCTGAAAAGTACGGGCACCACCGTTTTTGTGGAAAACATCTTTGAAAACAGGTATCGCCATGTGGCGGAACTGACGCGCATGGGAGCGGATATTCGTATTGAGGGTCGGGTAGCGGTGGTCTGTGGCGTGGAGAAGCTCCGCGGTACCTCTGTGCAGGCCACCGACCTGCGGGGCGGGGCGGCGCTGGTGGTGGCGGGCTTACAGGCTGAAGGCGTAACGCAGGTGGGCAACATCCACCATATTGAACGCGGCTACAACGATTTTGTGGAAAATCTGACCCATCTGGGGGCGGAGATCAGACGAACGGATACATAAAAGAACGCATTACAAAAGAGAAAGGACGCTTCGCTTATGGCAAGAAAACGCAGAAATAACCGAAGACGCAAGGGGAACTTTTCGTTCCTCTATAAGGCGCTGTCGATTATACTAATCTGCGGGGCCATTGTGGCGGCGCTGGCGTTATTTTTCAAAATAAATACGGTGACAGTCAGCGGTAATTCCCGCTATACCCAGCACGAGATTCTGACGGCCAGCGGCATCAATACGGGCGACAATCTATTTTTGCTCAATAAATACGATACCGCCCGTCAGATTTATCAGAAGCTGCCCTATGTGACGGCGGTGCGGATCAACCGTGAGCTGCCGGACACGCTCGTGATTGATGTGACGGAGTGCCGTAGTGCGGCGGCAGTGGTGCAGGATGGGTCCGCCTGGCTTATTTCCGATACAGGAAAAATCGTGGATCAGGTGAGCACCGGTACCACCGACAGCTATGCGCTGGTTACCGGTGTCACCCTCGTGTCACCGGCTATCGGCGCCGCCGCGGTGACGGATGAGGGCGGCAGCCACGCCCTCGCACAGCTGATGGCCCTCATGGGGCAGCTGCAAAGTAAGGATATGATGGCCAATGTGCAGGAGATCAGTCTCGAGGACGCCTCCCGCATCCGGATGCGTTATGCCGCTCGTTTTACGGTGGAATTTTCCTGGGATGCCGACTATAGTTATAAGCTCAATAATTTAAACGCTGTCATCGGTCAGCTGCAGGACAACGAAAAAGGCACCATTAACCTGACACAGGACGGAAAAGCCAGTTTTATCCCGCAGTAAACGGAATTTGCCGGAAAAAGAAAGACAATTGCACTTGACCCCGGAAAAAAACCGTAATACAATATAAAAGGTACTTTATATAGAGGTTACGGACAAATATTTGCCCTGGACATACAAAAGATTGTAGGAGGAACCATCATGGCTTTTGGATTGGAGACAGGCCCCGAGAATGTTGTCAATATCAAAGTGATCGGCGTAGGCGGCGGCGGCAACAATGTGGTCAATCGCATGGTCAGATCCGGCGCCAAGGGCGTTGATTTTGTGGCCATCAATACGGACAAGCAGGCGCTGAACACATCCAGCGCAAATTATAAAATTCAAATCGGGGAAAAGCTGACACACGGTCAGGGCGCCGGTTCCAACCCGGAGGTGGGTCGCAAGTCCGCCGAAGAAAGCCGCAACCAAATCTCCAAGGCGCTGGAGGACAGCGACATGGTGTTTATTACCGCCGGTATGGGCGGCGGGACTGGTACGGGCGGCGCTCCCATTGTGGCGGAAATCGCCCATGAAATGGGCATTCTGACCGTGGGCGTCGTGACCAAGCCCTTCGGATTTGAAGGCCGCCGCCGTATGACCCAGGCGGAGCAGGGCATTGAGGAGCTGCGGGACAAGGTGGACTCCCTTGTGATTATTCCCAACGAGCGGTTGAAACATGCCACCGATCAGAAGATCACCTTTGCCAACGCTTTTGAAATTGCCGATGATGTGCTGCGCCAGGCAGTGCAGAGCATTTCCGACCTGATCCGGGACACCGGCTTCATCAATCTGGACTTTGCTGATGTTTCCGCCATTATGAAGGATGCCGGTCTTGCCCATATGGGCGTGGGTCGTGCCGCCGGCAAGGGCAAGGCCGAAGAGGCCGCCAAGATGGCTATTTCCAGCCCGTTGCTGGAGACCTCCATCAATGGCGCTCGGGGCGTGCTGATCAACGTAACCGGTTCCATGGACATCGGCCTGGAAGAGGTGGAGCAGGCTGCATCCATGGTGCAGCAGGCGGTCCATCCCGACGCGCTGACCATCTTCGGCGCTGCCTTCGACGAGACGTTGGACGACGAGATCCGCGTCACCGTCATTGCTACCGGCTTTTCCGACGGTGTAGCGGCGGAAAACAGGCAGACAGCCATGCAGCCGGAGGCGAAGCAGCCGGAGGCAGTTCCCGCAGCTGACGCCGCCAAGGCACCGGAACCCCTGACAGAGAAGGATGCAGAGGCAGACGCCGCCGAGGCGGAAGCCGACAAATCCTTTGAGGAAATTTTGAAAATTTTCAATAAAGACAAATTTTAATGACCGGGTTTGACCCGCTACATAGACGCAGCCGATTAAAAAACGCCGCAGAGTTTTCTCTGCGGCGTTTTTTTGACGCCGTTTGCTTAAAACACAGTTTTTACCTGTCCAGCACATCCTAAATTTACGCCTCATGAATTACCCCGATCGGCACAAAGTAAATCTGTTGCAGGCGGAAAACGACTGCGGCAAAAAAATAAAGGGGTGATTGAATGCATGGACAACAAACGAAAAAAAATAGAAAACCGGGACGTGTTTTGGCGTTTTTGCTGTCAATACTCTTGTGCTCCTCCGCTTACTGCGTTCCAGCGCTTGCGACAGAACCGGGATCTGACGATTCCCAGCTGGGAGAGACCTATCTGATCCCCGTGGGACGGGCGGTGGGCATCAAGCTGTTTGCCCGCGGTGTTCTTGTAGTGGCAATTTCGGATTTGAAAAGCGATGGCCAGACCAAATCCCCGGCAAAAGACTGCGGCTTAAAGGTGGGCGACATTATTTCTCAGGTCAATGAGACTGACCTGGAGTCCACCGAGCAAATGCAATCTTTCCTACAGGAAAACGGCGAACAGCCCATTCGCCTGGCAGTTGCCCGTAATGGCCGGAATCTCAGCATCACCATAGCGCCGTTGCGCTGTGCGGACGGAGTTTGGCGGCTGGGCGCATGGATACGTGACTCCATGGCCGGTATCGGCACCATTACCTTCTATGACCCGCAAAGCGGTCGCTTCGGCGCGCTGGGTCACGGGATTACCGATGTGGATACGGCTATGCTGATGCCACTGTCCTCCGGCGCCATTATGAACACAAGTGTGAAGGCGGTCAAGAGGGGAGAAAGTGGCTCACCCGGCGAGCTGAAAGGCGATTTTGACTTGACGCAGGACGCAGGCCAGGTTTATGCCAACACGGCTAACGGAATTTTCGGAACAGCGGAAAATCCTAACTTCCTGACAGATCAGAAAGCTCTGCCGGTGGCGAAAAACGGTGAGGCGGAAACCGGTGCAGCCACTATTTTGGCAAATATAGAAGGCGATACCGTTACAGAATATTCTGTGGAAATTGTCAAAATATATGCAGGCAATCAAAATTCGCGCAATATGTTGCTTCGTGTGACAGACCAGCGATTGCTGGATGCAGCGGGCGGTATTGTACAGGGTATGTCCGGCTCGCCTATTTTGCAGAATGGTCGGCTCATCGGCGCAGTGACCCACGTGCTTGTCAATGATCCCACACAAGGTTATGGTATCTTTATCGACAACATGCTGGACGCTGCCGGATAAAAATGCAAAG
>JAAXZS010000162.1 GCA_012719745.1 Clostridiales bacterium
ATCCACTGAGCTACGGGGCCGCGTAAAGCAACTGATATTATAACATACCGTAATTAGTCTGTAAATATATAGCGTTTGCCGCTGAGTATCACCCTTTTAGCGCTAACCGGTGGCGCTACTTCAATATCCGGTGGTCGACCATGGACCAAGATCTTCCCTTGGTTATATAAGTCCATAAAAATATCCACGGTCCCAGGGTCAAAATGGCTCCCTCTGTTCTCGCAGATATAGTTTACTGCATCCTCTGGTAACAGCGGCCCTCGGTAGGGCCGTTTAGAAGTTAGCGCTTCAAAGACATCAACTACCGCCAAAATCCTACCGAATATGTGAATTTCCTCTCCCTGTTGACCGTAGGGGT
This sequence comes from Clostridiales bacterium, assembly GCA_012719745.1. GTDB lineage: Bacteria > Bacillota > Clostridia > Oscillospirales > Oscillospiraceae > Vescimonas. Next base: position 359 of record JAAXZS010000162.1, read on the forward strand.
AACCCGTGCCATCCCAGCGTTCATGGTGAGCCAGTACCCCCTGGATCACCGGTTCAAAGTCCTCAGAGATAGATCTTAATAAATCAGCACCTATTTGCGGGTGCTGTTTAATCACACTATACTCTTCCGGCGTAAGCTTACCGGGCTTAACTAAAATCTCCTCTGGTGTCGCAATCTTACCGAGATCATGTAAGATTGCCGCCCAGTACAAACCTTGTAAATCAGCGAGAGCCAAACCCATTGCCTTACCTACTAATAAAGCATTATAGGCTACCCGTTCACTGTGGTTTCCAGTGTCTTTATTACGCAGAGAAACCGTTGTTGATAGGGCTCGTAACATAGAGGCTTCTGCCTCAACCAACTGTTCAATTGTATTTCCTAACACTTCAAATAAAAGACCGGCCACGCCACCAATGGTCATAAAAAAGAAGAGACGGAAAAGCCAGGATGACTGTTGCTGGTAGATCGCCAATTCTACATCCATCGGCATCCACGGACCCAATACTAACCCCGCTACCATCCCGCTAACAAGGCCACCGGGAATACCAAAACTAAATGCGGCTAGTATTATCGGGAGGTAAGCTAAATGCGGCCTAGCGTTCTGGGTGCCTCCAGAAGCGTAAACTACAAAAGCAATTACAAACAAAAGTGCCAGTTGACACCCGAAAACCATTAACGCTCGTGAACCTTTTGGCTGCAAATACTTTTTGACCGACTCAAATCGCCACTTCAAAATCAATCCTCCAGCAAAAACCTACCCTACCACATTTTACCACGCCTTTAATCGAATCGTAAGAGAGGGATGTCCCTTCTCTTGGGTACCCTTACTAAAAAGGGGGTTGCCACTACTTACTAGAATTATTTATGGGAAAAGAGGTGAATTCCTTGTCACGCAAACAAACTTTAGTTTCCTGTATTGTTCTCACCATTATGATGCTCTGTAGCTGTTCGGCTTTAGCCGGGGAAATCTACCTCCTGACGGCTACCGGCACAGTAGACAATAGCATGTATCGCTACATTAGCCGTGGAATCGCTGCGGCGGAAGCTGCTGGAGCCGCTGCTTTACTAGTCGAAGTTGATACCTTCGGTGGATTAGTGGATTCTGCTATTAACATCCGCGACCGACTCTTGGAAGCAGAAATCCCCGTAATTACTTTCGTCAAACAGCGAGCCTGGTCAGCTGGTGCATTAATCTCCTTGGCCGGCAATAACCTGGTTATGGCTCCTGGTTCTAGTATCGGCGCAGCGGAAACGCGTCCGAAGGAAGAAAAGTACATTTCCGCTTTCCGTAAAGAATTTCAAGCTACCGCTGAACTCCGAGGACGTAACCCAGAAATAGCAGCGGCCATGGTCGATGCCGATATCGAAATCCCTGGGGTAATTGCCGCCGGCAAACTTCTCACCTTAACTGCTACTGAAGCGGAAAAGCTCGGGATCGCAGATGGTGTAGCTACCAGCCGAGAGGCCGCCCTCAATAGCGTTGGTATTTCTGGCCGGATTGTTCGGGTCGAAAAAACCCTTTCCGACAACATAATCGGCTGGATTACCCACCCAATTATCAGTGGCCTGCTCCTGGCTATCGGCTTTGCGGGTATTGCTCTAGAGGTATTTACCGCCGGTTGGGGCGGTTTTGGTTCTGTTGCCCTCATCGCTCTCGGCCTCTTCTTTGC
>JAAXZS010000090.1 GCA_012719745.1 Clostridiales bacterium
GCACAGCCTGTTTTTTATACTCGTATAAATATTTCAAATAAACAGATTGACATTGGATTCTTCGGCGTCTCCCAGGTAAGCCCCCACACCGCCCAGTTCCACGCCGTCGATGAGTTCCTCCTGCCGGATGCCCATTACATCCATGCTCATGGTGCAGGCCACAATTTTCACGCCTGCCTTAATGGCCTTTTGGATCAGTGCCTCCAGCGAATCCACGTTTTTGTCATTCATAATCTTTTTCATCATGGCCGTGCCCATACCGCCCATGTTCATGCGGGAGAGCTTCAGTTTTTTACTGCCCCGGGGCAACATGGTGCCGAACATGGATTCCATCAGGCTCTTTTTTACCGGTTGCTTTTCCGCCTTGCGCAGCACGGTCAATCCCCAGAAGGTGAAGAACATGGTGACAGGCCGACCCATGGCCGCCGCTCCGTTGGCGATGATGAAGCTGGCAAGTACTTTATCCAGATCACCGGAAAAAACGATAATGGTCTTCCCCTCCGGCGTATCCTTCACCACCGGTGACGCCGGTGCATCTCCCTTTCGGACACAGGCTACATAATCCGCCCCCCGCTGACCCTGGGAGACGAGGGTATTGCCTGTGCGGCGGCACCATGCGCTGATGTCGCGGACAAAACCGGGATCGGAGGCCGAGACCTCCAGTGATTCTCCCTTGCCCATGGTCTGCATGGTTTCATAGACCTTCATAATGGGGCCGGGACACTGCATCCCGCTGCAATCCAGTCGAATGGACTGCCCCTCAGGTATTTCTACCTGACCGGAATCGGCCACAGGGCCATCGCTTGACGCCGGTATATCGGTGAGCTGATAATGGGTTGACTGATAAAATCGGGTGCCGGCGGGGTAAAGTTTCACGTTGGTAAAGCCGTTTTGCTGCAGGATACGGGCAGCGTTGTAGGAGCGGACACCGATGGCACAGAAAGTGATGATCTCTTTACTCTGATCCAGCTCGCCCAACCGATCTCGCAGCTGACCCAGCGGGATATGCACCGCGCCCGGCAGCTCAAAGGCCATCAGTTCCGCATCCTCCCGCACATCCAACAGCACTGCCTCCGGATTCTTTTCCACCGCGTCCCAGTCGGCGAAGGTCACAAGGCCATTTCGCACGTTTTCTGCCACGAAGCCTGCCATATTCACTGGGTCTTTGGCAGAGGAATAAGGCGGTGCGTAGGCCAGTTCCAGACGTTTCAAATCGTCTGTCCCCGCACCCAACCGCAGTGCTGCGGCCAAAACATCAATGCGCTTATCCACACCATCCCGGCCCACGATCTGCGCTCCGAAAATCTTTTTCCCGTCAGGGGAGAAAAGGAGCTTCATGGTCAGCGGCACCGCGCCGGGATAATAGCCCGCATGAGAATTCTGGGTAATATACAGCCGTTCAAAATCCTTGCCCTTGACAAGGCCCCGCTTTAAAAGGGTTTTTTCGTTGGCACCGGTGGTAGCGGCTGTCAGGTCAAACACCTTGGCAACCGATGTCCCCTGGGTGCCCTCATAGCACTCCTCCGCACCCATGATGTTGTTGGCGGCAATGCGCCCCTGCTTGTTGGCGGGGCCGGCCAGAGGGATCATCGTACGGTCCTTGAAGATAAAATCCTCCACCTCGATCACATCGCCCACGGCATAAATAGACGGATCGGAGGTACGGAGCGTATCATCCACCACCACGCCGCCCCGGGCATTGAGTGTCAGGCCTGCTTCCCCGGCAAGGCCGCTGTTGGGACGCACGCCGATGGACAGGATCACCAGCTGGGCAGTCACGGTTTTCCCGCTTTTAAGGGCCACAGTCACTCCGCCGTTTTCATCTGTAAAGGAGCTGACGCCGTCGCCCAAATACAGATCCACGCCGTTTTGCCGGATATTTTCATGAAGCAGCTGGGCCATCTCATAATCCAGCGGCGCCATGACCTGATCCAGCGCCTCTATCAAGGACACCTGTAAGCCGGCCCGACGGAGATTTTCCGCCATCTCCACGCCGATGAAACCGCCGCCTATTACGGCGGCCGAGGTGACGCTCTGCTCCCTGACAAGGGCGCGGATGCGGTCGGTATCGGGTACCGTCCAAAGGGTCTGGATGCGGGGAGAATCGATGCCGGGAATGGGCGGACGCAGAGGCGACGAACCCGTGGCCAGTACCAGCGTGTCATAACTCTCCTGATAGGTTTCGCCGCTGTCGGCCTTCTTTATCGTCACGGTCTTTCCCGTCCGGTCAATGGCGGTCACCTCGCTGTTGACCCGCACATCCACCCGAAATCTCTGGCGCATGACTTCCGGCTTTTGCACCAGCAGTGCGTCACGGGATTTGATGACATCCCCCACATGATAGGGCAGGCCGCAGTTGGCATAGGAGATATAGGGTCCTCGCTCCAGCAACAGAATCTCCGCCTCACCGTCCAACCGCCGCAGGCGGGCGGCGCAGCTGGCCCCGCCCGCTACGCCGCCGATAATCAGAATTTTACGCATGATAGCCTTCTTTCCGTCCAACGACTTGTATTCTCAGGAAGCTTACTTTTCCAACATACGCAAAATCGCGCCCTTGGGCTGCACGCCCACGGTCTGAGCCGCCACCTTGCCGTTTTTGAAGAGGATCAGGGTGGGGATGCTCATGACGCCAAACTGCATGGCCAGCTCCGGCTCCTCGTCCACATTGATCTTTCCCACCTTGGCAATCTGGGTCTCCTCGGCAATCTCGTCTACCACGGGGGAGAGCATCTTGCAGGGGCCGCACCAGGTTGCCCAGAAGTCCACCAGGACGGGTTTTGTGGATTCGACGACCTCAGACTGGAAATTATCCTTCGTAATTTTAATAACAGACATAACAATTCTCCTTTTATATCATTCATTTTTTATTGCAATCGGTTTTTTTCTTTGACTGTGGTTAGTATATCCCCTTTCCGCGTCCCTTTTCTGTAATTCGGTCACATAGCGGAAATAAAAACAGCAAAAGGTAAAAGAGCGCCCTAAAGCAGCTGTCAAAGCTGCTTCAAAGCGCTCTTCCTTTAAATAATGACCACCGGCTTGATAAGATCTTTGGGCTTATCCTTCATCAGCTGCAGTGCTTCTTCCATGTGCTCGAAACCGTTGAATTTGTGGGTCAACATTTTGCCGGGGTCTACACGGCCTGTTTCCATCAGTGCGGCCAGTTTCTCCATCCGCAGTCTCCCGCCGGGCATCAGACCACCGGCAATGGTCTTATGACCCATGCCGCAGCCCCATTCCACCCGAGGAATCCTGACAAAATCGCCGGAACCCAGATAGTTCACATTGCCAATACGGCCGCCGGGACGGAGCATAGTGACAGCGTCAATAAACGTATCGTTATCGCCGCCGGCAATAATTACCCGGTCGACGCCCTTGCCGTGGGTCTTTTCCAGAATCTGCTGGGCAATATTACCCTCCCGGTAGTTGATAATGTCTGTGGCACCGTATTCCTTTGCAAGAGCCACACAGTTGGGCCGGGAGCCTACCGCCAGCTCCCTTCAAGACGGCGGCCGCCACGCCCATCAGACCCACTGGGCCGATGCCGATGACGCAGACCGAGTCGCCGTATTGAATGTCCGCCAGTTCCGCGCCATGAAATCCGGTGGGTACCATGTCGCTGAGCATCACAGCGGCTACCGGGTCCACCGATTCCGGCAATTTGGCCAGATTCCCATCCGCCTCGTTCACATGGAACAGCTCTGCAAAAACGCCGTCCTTGAAATTGGAGAACTTCCATCCGGCCAGCATGCCACCCGAGTGCATGGAGTAACCCGCCTGCGCTTCCAGCGTGGACCAGTCCGGCGTAATGGCCGGCACAATCACCCGGTCCCCCGGCTTAAAATCCTTTACCAGCGCACCGACCTCTACCACCTCGCCTACCGCCTCATGACCCAAAATCATATTGTGACGATCACCGATGGCTCCTTCATAAACTGTATGAATATCCGACGTGCAGGGCGACACTGCAATGGGTTTCACGATAGCGTCCAAAGGGCCGCAGACAGGTGTCTCTTTCTCAATCCAGCCCACCTGTCCAATCTTCAGCATAGCAAATCCCTTCATAATATGTTCTCCTACAATATAAATTACGGTGCAGGCACGGCCACCATCCGTGTCTGTTTCGTTTTTGTTGCTAAAGCTGTACAATGAGAGAGCTTCGGTCTGACCTATTTGTCCAAGGACTAACCA
>JAAXZS010000118.1 GCA_012719745.1 Clostridiales bacterium
CACCACACCCACCACACCCACACCGACGACACCGGCTACCGGCGACAGCACGCCGCTGGCCATGTGGGGCGTGCTGCTGGTGCTCAGTGCGGGCGGACTGCTGGCGGTATATTTCAAACGCCGGGAGACCAAAAAGTAAATCACCGCTAAGACGTAAGCGGGAGGGGGCAACCTCTCCCGCTTATGAATTGTTTTGCAAAAAGAGGAAAAAGATGATACAATACGGCAAAGTAACAGTGCGCCCGGTGGGGGAGCGGGAAAGGAACGTTTTATGGATCTGACGGAAAAAACACTGAGCAGCGAAGTGATTTACAAGGGGAAGATCATCACCCTTTTGAAAGATACCGCCCTGCTGCCAAACGGCAGGACCGCTGTGCGGGAGGTGGTGCGCCACCCCGGCGGCGTGGGCATTCTGGCCATTGACGACAAGGGCTGCGTCCCCATGGTGACCCAGTACCGCTACTGCATGGGCAAAACACTGCTGGAGATCCCCGCCGGCAAGCGGGAGCAGGGGGAGGCCCCCTTTGCCACCGCCATCCGGGAGCTGAAGGAGGAGGTGGGCGCCACAGCTGAGGAGTGGGTGCCTATGGGCAGCCTCATCGCCTCCCCCGGCTGCTATGACGAGGTGCTGTATCTGTATCTGGCCCGGGGTCTTACCTTTGGCGCCACAAATCCCGACGAGGACGAGTTTCTGGACATGGAGCGCATCCCCTTTGAGGAACTGGTACACCGGGTCATGGACGGGGAGATTACCGACGCCAAGACCGTGGCCGCCGTGCTGAAAGCCAAAATTCTGCTGGGGAAATAAAATATCCGAAAAGAAGCGGAAAACGGCTTGTTTTTTTCACCGCAATCCGCTACACTGTGCAATAGAATGAACGGACAGGGAGGACACAACCATGCCGATCGACAAACTGAAAAAGGGCGCTATGGCCCTTCTCATCATCGCCATCGTCTTCTGGGCGCTGGGACAATTCAAAATTTTGTACATAGCCGGTCTTTCCGCCATCGCGCTGGGGGGCGCCATGCTGCTGACCGCCTTTTACATGCTCAAGCTCAAGCAGAAGCTCTGGGGCATCCTCATCATGGCCTTCGGCCTTTTCAACCTGGTCATCGCCGGCATCCAGATTTACGGCGCCGTGCAATAAGCGCCGCCCTTCACTAAAAAGCAAGGTTCTATACCGTCGCCTGAAAGGGCGGCGGTTTTTTTGCGCTCTTTTTGAAAAAATCCAAAAAAAGGGGAGATTTTTTTACATATTTTTTCCCTGTTGCATGGATTTGAGCAACACCGCGTACAACTTTCACGGATTTTCAGCTATAGGTGAAAGGAGGTGCGCGCCATGAAACTGCCGAAAGTGCGGGAGGCTGACGGCACCCGCACCGCCGCCTGGTGTGACCGGTGCGGCGAGGAGATCTATGAGGGGACGGATTTTTACCGCGTCAACGGGGAGACCGTCTGCGAGGACTGCCTTTGCGATTACGCCAGGGAGCTGCTGGCCCCTTACCGGCAAAAAGCGTGAAAAAAACCGGTTTTGCACACAAAACGAAAAAGAGGGTGAAACCGCTGGCGTGCAAGGGAAAGGAGGCCGTTTTTCAGACTTTAAAAAGGACGATATACTTATACTGATAAATAATAATAGTAATATTAATATTCCCACAAAAGAAAATCTATCTGTAGAAGAGTAAGGTACGTAGACCCCCTTTTCGGGGGCCTTGTTTTTTGACCGGAGGAAGGAGATGCTTATGACAAAACAGGAGGCCCAGAAGCTGATGGACACCATGCGCCGCTTCTATCCCTTTGCCAAACAGCTGCGCAGCGGAGAGGCCGTCACCGACTATTATCAGGCCATGCGCCATGTGGATTTCAAGAAGGCAGAAAAAGCGCTGTGGGAGTATGCCGCGGAGAGCGTTTATCCGCCCCCGGTGTATGAACTGCTCCGGCGCAGCGGGGGCGCAAAAAAGAAGAAAAAGCGCTGCGGCACCGACTGGGCGGAGGAAGAGCCGGACAAAAACGGCTGGATGAAGGAATACACACGAAAGGAGGGACGCTGATGGACACGACGGAAATGCGCCGCCGCTATCGCGCGGGGGGCGTCACCTATCAGCAGCTGGCGGAGGAGGCGGGCGTGTCGGCAGCCACCGTCTGCCGCTGCGTCAGGGGGGAGGAGAACAACGACGATCTCTCCGCCGCCGCCGACTGCCTGTCCCACACGGTGCTCCAGGCTCTGGGGGATCAGCGGCAGTTTTACCGCCCCACGGGAAAGGACGAAACGGACAAGCTGGACATCAAGTCCTTAAAGGACATGACCGCCATACTGCGGGAGCTGACGGAGCTGCGCCGGGAGCTGCGGGGGGACAATCCCCGGCAGACGGAGGGTGGTCTCCGGGTGGTGATGGAGGGGGAGGCGGAGCAATGGAGCCGGTGACGAAACTGACTGTGGGCACCCCCAACGAAAAGCAGAAGCTGTTTCTGGACTGCCGGAAGAAATATATTGCCTTCGGCGGCGCCCGGGGCGGCGGCAAAAGCTGGGCCGTCCGGGCCAAGGCAAAGCTTCTGGCCCTGCGCTACAGCGGCATCCGCATTTTGATCCTCCGCCGGACGCTGCCGGAGCTGGAAAATAACCACATCCGCTTTTTGCGGCAGGAGTTGGCGGGAATTGCCTCCTACAGCAAGACTGACAAGGTATTTACCTTTCCAAATGGAAGCACCATTTCCTTTGGCTACTGCGCCAATGACGGTGATCTGGACCGGTATCAGGGGGCGGAATACGATGTGATTTTTTTGGACGAGGCCACCCAACTCAAGGAGGAATGGATCCGGCGGCTGACGGCCTGCCTGCGGGGGGTCAACGACTTTCCCAAGCGGGTCTATTTCACCTGCAACCCCGGCGGGCAGGGGCACGGCTACATCAAGCGGCTCTTCATCGACCGCCGGTTTGAGCCGGGGGAGAACCCGGAGGAGTATGTGTTCATCCCCGCCCGGGTGACGGACAACACCGCCCTTTTAAAGAGCCAGCCGGACTATCTCCGGCAGCTGGAGGCGCTGCCCAAACGGCTGCGAGAGGCGTGGCTGGAGGGGAAGTGGAATCTCTTTGAGGGACAGTTTTTTGAGGAATTTACCGACGACCCCGTCCACTACAGCGACCGGCGGTTCACCCACGTCATTGCTCCTTTCGACATTCCCCGGGAGTGGAGCGTCTACCGTTCCTACGACTTCGGCTACGCCCGGCCTTTCTCCTGCGCCTGGTGGGCGGTGGACTTCGATGGGGTGGCCTACCGGATTCTGGAGCTGTACGGCTGCACCGCCACCCCCAACGAGGGCGTCCGCTGGACTCCGGAGCGTCAGTTTGCCGAGATCCGCCGCATTGAGGATACCCATCCTCTCCTCCGGGGTCGGGACATTCAGGGGGTGGCCGACCCCGCCATCTGGGACACCTCCCGGGGGGAGAGCATCTACGAAACCGCCCTGCACCATCGGATCTTTTTCACAAAGGGGGACAACCGCCGCATTCCCGGCTGGATGCAGATGCACTACCGGCTGACCTTTGACGACGAGGGCTACCCCATGCTCTATGTCTTTTCCACCTGCCGGGCCTTTTTGAGGACGATTCCGCTGTTGCTCTACTCCCGGACGGAGCCGGAGGATCTGGACACTGCCATGGAGGATCACGTGGCCGACGAGTGCCGGTATTTCTGCATGTCCCGCCCCATTCCACCCCGAAAGCGGGACACCGGGCGGCTGCCGGCCGACGACCCGCTAAATTTGCTGAGGGGGGTAGGGGGAAGGGAAACAAACCCCTTGGTAGGGACGAAAAGTTTTGCATAAATCATCAGTTTTGCGGTGACTTACGCCCCCCCCTCTTTGGATGTGTCCCCTGGGGAGACGAGACGGGAAAAAATCATACAAAATCAAAAATATTTTATAAAATTTTGCCCTGTTGCATGGAACGGTGCAACAGGGCGTACAACTTTCCGGGTATTTGCGGGGATAAGTAGAGAGACAATTTCCCAAACCCGATGAAAAGGAGATACATGATGGAAGAGATCACTTTATACCGCGCGAAGATCGGGGCGGAGCAGGTGCGGCAGGCCGCCCGAATCCTGAAAAAATACAAGCTGGGCAAAAAGCATCTGGAGGCGCGCATCATCGACAACGAGCAGTTCTGGAAGCTGCGCCACTGGGAGCAGATGGAGAAGGACGGCCGGGGCGGCAATCCCGAAGACCCCCAGCCCGCCAGCGGGTGGCTGGTGAACTGCGTCCTCTCCAAGCACGCCGACGCCATGGACGCCTACCCTCAGCCCACCGTCCTGCCCCGAGCCGAGGACGACCGGGAGGAGGCCAAGCGCCTCACCCGCATCCTGCCGGTGATTCTGAAGAAAAACGCCTTTAAGCGCACCTATTCCGACACCTGGTGGTACAAGCTCAAGTCCGGCTGCGCCGTCTACGGCGTCTTCTGGGACAGCGCCAAGCTGGGTGGTCTGGGGGATGTCTCCATCCGCAAAATGGACATCCTCAACCTCTTCTGGGAGCCGGGGGTCACCGACATTCAGGATTCCCCCCACTTTTTCTCCGTGGAGCTGGCCGACCGGGAGGCCCTGCTGCGCCGCTACCCCCAGCTGGAGGGAAAGCTGTCGGCGGCGGACGGCACCATCAGCCGCTACCTTTACGACGACACCGTGGACACCGCCGGCAAGGCACTGGTGGTGGACTGGTACTATCACACCGAGGTGGGCGGCCGAAAGGTACTGCAATACTGCAAATTTACGGGGGAAACCGTGCTCTACGCCACGGAAAATGAGGTCAGTCCCCCCACGGTGCCCACTCTCGTGGGGACGGACCAGGACGGCAAGCCTGTCATTGTCCAGTCGCCCACCGGGATGCCCCTTTCGCAGCGGGGCTGGTACGACCACGGCCGCTATCCCTTCGTCTTTGACCCCCTCTTTCCCGAGGAGGGCACCCCCTGCGGCTACGGCTACATCGACCTTTGCAAGTCCCCCCAGAAACAGATCGACCTTATGAATCAGGCCATCTTGAAAAATACCCTGGCCGCCGCCACGCCCCGGTTCTTCGTCCGCAGCGACGGGGCGGTGAACGAGGCCGAATACGCCGACTGGACCACGCCCTTTGTCCACACCAACGGCAATCTGGGGGCGGATTCCATTGCCCCCATCCAGTCCGCACCGCTGGACAGCATCTATGTGGCCGTCCTCAACAGCAAGATCGCCGAAATGAAGGAGACCGCCGGCAACCGGGACGTGGCCAACGGCGGCACGGCCTCCGGCGTCACCGCCGCCACCGCCATCGCCGCCTTGCAGGAATCCTCCGGCAAGCTCAGCCGCAACATGATCGCCGACGGCTATGAGGCCTTTTCCGATGTGGTGACGCTGTGCATCGAGCTGATCCGCCAGTTTTACGATCTGCCCCGCCAGTTCCGGCTGCTGGGGCCTATGGGGGCGGAGGAATTTGTCAGCTATGACAACAGCGGCCTCCGGGGACAGCCCCAGACCGACGACTGCGGCACCACCCTGGGTTACCGGGTGCCGGCATTTGATCTGGAGATCGCTGCCCAGAACGAGAGTCCCTACAAAACCATGGAGTATAACCAGCTGGCGCTCCAGTTTTTCCAGCTGGGCTTCTTCAACCCCGATATGGCCGATCAGGCGCTGGGGGCGCTGGACATGATGGAATTCAAAAATAAGGATCACCTGATGGCCGCTATCGCTCGCAACGGCACTCTCCGCCAGGAAAATGAGCGTCTCAAGGGTCAGCTCTATGAGATTGCCCTGGTGGTGGACAAGCTGCGGGGTACCCATCTGGCCGACAGCCTGTCGGGGGCGGCAGAAAACGCCCCTGCGCAATTGATGGCAAACGGTGTAAAGCAAAAAAGCCTTGCGGGAAAAACGGCGGCGCAACGGCACATGGATAAGGCACGCTCTGCCTCCCGGGAGGCGGGGCAGCCCCGATGATCCGGGTCATTTATGACGGTGGGCAGCACCTGACCCTCTCGGGTCACGCGGCCTACGCCCCCCGGGGCCAGGACATCGTCTGCGCCGCCGCCTCAGCCCTTGTCTACGCGCTGGTGGGCGCTTTAGAGGAGCGGGCGCTTCTGACGGAGTTGACCATCCAGCCGGGGTATGTGTCGGTGAGCGGAAAAGCCGCCGGCGCGGCGGAATTTGCTCTCACCGCCGGGGGCCTGCGCCAGCTGGCCGGGCGCTATCCCGGATTCGTGACGGTGGAGGAGCAGCCCGGAGAGAGCGAAACAACCTCCGGCTTTGGATATGCCCCCGGGGAATAAGGACGGGGAAAAGACCAAAGAAGCGACCAGCGTATGAGGTTACAGACCCCTACATGTTAGTGTATGAAGCGGTCAAGCGGGGGAATCGCTGCACCAGTTCCTGATTTAGCGTTGTGAGGGGATTAAAAAAGAAGTTTGCACCTCGTGCGGGAGCTTGAAGGGAAAGGCTGAAAACCGTAGGTTTCCAGCGGCGTTTTTCGGCCCTTTTGTCGCTGTAGACAAAAGGGCCTCGCTCCCGGAGGAGCGAAACAAATCTTTGCTTCGACTGCTGCTTTTACAATGACTTAATAGCTTACTCACGTTCATCGCGCCCCGGCTTTGGATATGCCCCCGGGGAATAAAAGAAGAGAAAGACCAACAAAAAGATCTGGGTCGTGACCTACCACGGGCTTGGAAAGGAGCGTATTTCCATGAAAATTCCGACAAACAAAGATGGACTTGACTTGCAGCTTTTCAGTGAGGAAACAGACACGGCACCAGAATCTGTAAAGGAAGAAAGCCTGTCAAGAGAAACGGGCGGGCAGGAACCACTTGCTCCCGACGCCGGGGAGCAGCAGGACGCGGATGCCTTTGAAGAGCTGATTCGGGGCCGGTATAAAAAGGCCTTTGACGCACGGGTGCAGAAAATACTGGACGGGCGGCTGCGAAAAGCCCGGACAGAACAGGAAACGCTGCAAAAGGTGCAGTCGGAGAATCAGTCCCTGCGGGCAGGCCGGGCGGAAAAAGCCAAGGCCATCCTTGATCGTCTGGAGCAGAGCGCACCGGCTATTACAGCCATCTATCCCAACTTTGACTGGCGCAAAGAGCTGCAGAACGAGGCATTTGGCCGCTTGGTGGCGGCGGGGGCCGACCCCAGAGCCGCCTACGAGGTGGCCCACCGGGAGGAGGTACTCCGCTCCGCCATGGCCTACTCTGCCGGCAAGACCCGAGAGAAGATCGCCCTGACCATGGCCGGCGGCGGGCGGGTTCCCGAAAACGGGAGCCTGTCCCATGCCGCCGCCGTGCTGCGGACGGACCCGGGTAAGCTGACCCCTCAGGAGCTGAAGGACATACGCCACCGCGTCCAAAACGGAGAGAAAATTCGCTTTTAATCAATACTGTAAAGGAGAATCACTATGCAGAATATGACCATGAATCTGCAGCTGTTTGCTGCCGAACCCAATACCCAGGTGTCCACCCAGAACACCCTGACCCCGGAGATGAAAACTTACTACGGCATGGAGCTGCTGGAAAACGCCAAGCCGGAGCTGGTACACAACCAGTTCGCCGCCACCAAGGCCATTCCCGCCGGGGGCGGCAAAACCGTGGAATGGCGCAAGTTCTCGTCCTTTGAAAAGGCGCTGACGCCCCTTACCGAGGGCGTGACCCCCGACGGCAGCGGCATCACCGTCAGCCACATCACCAAGGAGCTATCCCAGTACGGCGATTATACCACCGTGTCTGACATGCTGGATCTCACCGCCATTGACGATGTGGTGCTGGAGATCACCGATAAGCACGGCGCCAACATGGGCCTGACCCTGGACACCGTCACCCGCAACGAGATTCAGCAGGGCAATCAGGTGATCTACGCCCCCACCATCGCCGCCGACGGTGCGGCCACCGAGGTGACCTCCCGCTACGCTTTGACCCGCGCCAACCGTCTGACGGCGGAGCTGGTGGCCCGGGCGGCTACCCAGCTTAAAAAGATGAACGCCCCCAAGTTTGACGGCAAGTACGTCTGCATCATCCACCCCAGCGTAGCCTACGACCTGCGCCGGGACGAGGCGTGGGTGGAGGCTCACAAGTACGCTGCCGCCACGGAGCTGTTCTCCGGCGAGATCGGCGAGCTTCACGGCGTCCGCTTCGTGGAAACCACTGAGGCCAAGGTGTTCCGGGGGGAGAATCTGGCCTCCGACAGCCGCACGCTGCTGGTCAACGGCGCCGTTTCCAATGCCAAGAGCGTGGCCTTTGACGGCGGCAGCGTGGCAGCGGACGCGCTGGTGGGGCGCTATGTACTCGTTGACGGCGTCCGCGCCAAGGTGACGGCCAACACCGCCGCCGCTCTCACGCTGGACACCGCCGTCACGGCTGCCGACAACGCCGTCATTTATCCCGGCGAGGGCGGCAAGGAGGGCTGCGCCGTGTACGGCTGCCTCTTTATCGGCAAGGGCGCCTACGGCGTGGTGGATCTCTCCGAGGGCACCGAGGTCATCGTGAAGCCCCGTGGCTCCTCCGGCACGGCCGACCCGCTGGATCAGCGCTCCACCGTGGGTTGGAAGGGCATCCACGCTGCCGCCATTTTGTACGATGAGTACATGGTGCGCGTGGAGTGCGGCTCCTCCTACTCCGGTGAGGACAAGGCCAACTAAGGAGGATTTTCCGGCTTCGACTGACAGCTTTGCGATGGCCTGATAGCTTGGTCATGCCAACCGCGGCTTCCTTTCTGGACGGCCAGAAAGGAGGGAAAGAGCTGTTCAAGGGAAGGGGGATTCCGTATTTCCCCCTTCCCTTACAGATTCCATCTCCTTGAAACGGCCAAAGCGGGGAGGCTGCGGCCCCCTCTTTGGATGTGTCCCTCCGGGGGATTGGGACGAGGGAGAGACGAAAGAAGCGGCCAGCGCATGAGGTACAATCCCCTATATTTCAGAAGATGAAGCGGCGAAGCGAGGGAATCGCTGCACCTATTCCTGATTTAGCGTTGTGCTGAAATCAAAAAAGAATTCTGCACCCGGTACGGGAGCTTCAAGGGAAAGGCGGAAAACCGTAGGTTGTTAGCGGCGCTTTTCGGCCATTTTGTCGCTGTAGACAAAAGGGCCTCGCTCCCGGAGGAGCGAAACACCCCTCGCTTCGACCGGCAGTTATATTATTTCCAATCAAAATCAGATAAAGGAGGCATTCTCATGAGCAAAGAAAAAACACCCATGGTATCCATTACGCTGCCCCGGGGACGGAAAGAGGAGGAAAACTTTATCCTTGTCTCCGTCAACGGCCGCAGCTTCAAAATCATGAAGGGCGTGGCGGTTTCCGTGCCCTTTTATGTGGCGGAGGTGCTGGAAAACGGCCGGATGATGGCCGACGCCGCCCGCCGTTATGTGGACAAGATGGCCTCCTGAGGCCCCTTTCCATGCCCGCAACCACAAAATATTCGAAAAGGAGGGACGACCATGTCCCCAATGACACTGGCGGAGGCCCTCGCCCAAATCGACGCCCTATGCCCCAACGCTTTTACCCCTGCGGAAAAAACCCGCTGGCTCAGCGAGGCGGACGGTCTTGTGTATGAGGAGATTCTCCAGACCCATGAAGGGGCGGAGCAGGTGACCTTCACCGGCTATGACGCTGCCGCCGACACGGCTGTTCGGCTGCTGGTGCCCCCGCCCTATGACGGGCTGTACCACCTCTATGCCGAAGCCCAGATGCACGGCGTCAACGGCGAGATTACCCGCTGCAACAACGCCCGGGAGGGGTGGAACAACGCCTTTATGACCTATGAGGCCTTTTACAACCGCACCCACCGGCCGCTAGCCCCCAACGGGGTGCTGAAGCTTTGCTGAGGAGGGAGAAACCATGCTTTTACCCACTTTGACGGCCCCCAGACAGCTGCGGGTCACCGTCAGTAAATTTCTGGGCTATGACCGCAGCCCCCGGACGCCGGACGGTGCCTTTGTGAATATGCAGGGCTGCGGGGACTTCCGCTATCCCACCCTCTCCGTCCGCCCCAAACGGGGCACGGCGGCTACGCTCACCACCCCCCTGGGCCTTGCGGAGAAGGAGGGCCTTGTGTGGTGCGACGGCACCAAACTTTTCATCAACGGCTACGAGACGGCTCTGACCCTCTCCGCCAGCACAAAAAAACAGCTGGTGAGCATGGGGGCGTATCTGGTGATCTTCCCGGACAAAAAATACATCAACACCCGGGACCTCTCCGACTATGGCTCCTTGGAAAACAGTGTCACCACCACCGGCACCGTCACCTTCACCCTCTGCCGGGAAAGCGGCGATCCCTACAGCGACTACACTGTCTCCGCCGCCGCCCCGGAAAATCCCGGCAGCGGCGCCCTGTGGCTGGACACCTCCGGCGATACCCCGGTGCTGCGCCAGTACGACAGTGCCGGCAGCGGCTGGACCATCACCGTCAGCGCCTATGTGAAGATCGGGGCATCGGGGATCGGCCGGGGTTTCGCCCCCGGCGACGGCGTCACCGTTTCCGGCTGCGGCAAGGCGGCCTTTAACATAAGCTCTGTTCTCTCCGCCGTGGCCCCGGACTATCTGGTGATGCCCGGCGTATTGACGGAGGCCTATTCCCAGACCACGCCCCTGACGGTTGCCCGGACGGTGCCCCTGATGGACTATGTCACCGAGTGCGGCAACCGGCTGTGGGGCTGCCGTTACGGCCTGACCGACGGCGTGACGGTGAACGAGATCTACGCCAGCAAGCTGGGGGATTTTAAAAACTGGAACTGCTTTGCCGGCCTCTCCACCGACAGCTATGCCGCCGCCCGGGGAGCGGACGGCCCCTTTACGGGAGCGGCAACC
>JAAXZS010000059.1 GCA_012719745.1 Clostridiales bacterium
CCTTTTATATTGTATAAGTTTTCTGTGCCGGCTTCATCTGTATAAGCGATTCCGCATGTCGCAAGCCGCAAGCCGCACCGTAATTGCACGTTAAAGAAGGGAGGAACCGGTAAAATCGGTTCCTCCCCTTCTTTTTAGTAGGATTAAGGTATTTTAGCCATCGTAGATCTATATCTTCAATATTTCTCGTTATCGTGACTGTTGAAATCATCCGTACATACGGGTTGAGGAATTCTGACAGATGATGCGAGAGATGGCGTAAATGTATGATGATAACCGGCACTTTGTGCTGCAGCAGCAGTCCCCTGAGGTGTATCAATTCTTTCTGCTGCGGCCAACGGTTCATCAGCTGCTTGCTTTCCTTCTTTGTTATCAATCAGAGTTACCGGCATCAGGAGAGGCTCCGATTTCTGATGTACATCAATCTGTTCTGTTATATCGGCGGCAGATAATTGATTGCTCTTCTTGATTTGGAAGTGGTTTACCAGGTTCTTAAGCAGCTGTGCCTGCCCTGAAAGCTCCTCACTTGCCGCTGCACATTCCTCAGCTGTGGCTGAATTGTTTTAAACCACGCTCGAGATCAAATCCAGTCCCTGTTTTGCCTGATCGATCGACTCAGCTTGCTTCTGTGAAGCTTCTGCAATTTCTTTAACGAGCAAGGTGGACTTTTGCGAAGACTCTACGATTTTATCCAAAGACTGTGCAGTTACGTTTGTAATTTTTGTTCCCTCAGCCACAGCATCCATCGTGGCCTTGATTAAAGTGGCTGTTGAAGTGGATGCTTCCGCTGCTTTGCCTGCCAGATTCCGCACTTCATCGGCTACTACTGCAAACCCTTTTCCGGCAGCACCCGCACGGGCAGCCTCAACCGCGGCATTTAAAGCCAATATATTGGTTTGAAAGGCGATGTTCTCAATGGTCTTAATAATTTTTCCAATTTGCTCGGACACCTCATTGATGCGTTTTACTGCTCGCATCATATTCTGCATCTGCTGTCTTCCGTTCTCAAGTTCTTCGGCCGTTTCTTCCGCTTGTCGAGCCGCTTCCTTTGCCCGCCCTGCATTCTGTGTCACATTGGCGGAAATATCATTAACCGTTGCAGCCAGTTCCTCCGTGGATGAGGCTTGTTCCGTTGTTCCTTGTGATAGTGTCTGTGCTCCGGATGCGACCTGTCTGGAGCCTGCCGAAACCCGATCAGCTGCCTGGCTGATTTCGCTGATTGTATGGCTGAGCCCCTCTGATATACGACTCATCGCATTACCAACTTCCTCAAATGCCCCCGTATACTTAAACTGCTGATCACCATCCAACTTGCCCGCAGAAATATCGTTCAATATATCTGTAATTTCGCCGGCGCAATTAACATAGCCATTGATCTCTTCTGTCATTTCATTAAATTGCCGAACCACCCTGCCCAATTCATCCTCCGATTCATAATCAATGGGCTGTATCCGGCTATTTTGAAAATCCTCAGATCCGCTCTTTGCCATTGCATTTATCGGTGTCAGTATGCTTCGAATAACAAAAAATGTCAACGCGCCAATGACAAAAAAGGCGACCAATGCAGCGATTATCATAATGCTTCTGTTTGTATGATAAGTCGCCAAAACGTCAATACTGACGCTCATTTTTTGCAGCAGAATCAGGGCAAGCAGGCTTAAGCCGGCAAGGCCAATAAGTATAATTACCCATAATACCCATAATTTATTTTTTATCTGTTTATGATTCATATTCAGTCTCCCACTCGCAGTTCTTTGAAAATATCGGCAGTTCTTCTCAATAAATCTGTTTTATCTGTCTCTCTTTTTCGTTTATTTGCATGTATTTGCATTTAGATTAACAGCTATTTTACTGCTGCAATGGCTTCTTTCTCTTGTTCTGACATAATCTTTCGTAAATCGAGCAGCAGGATGATTCGGTCCTTGTTTTCGCCCGGCAAACAGGCAATCCCTGTTACATACTGCCCGGTTACCGGTCCCTCCATCTGGGGAGGCTCCGAAATACAGTTAAATGGCACATCGATCACGCCATCCACTAAATCGACAATGAAACCCGTCAGATGCGCTTCCGTATTTGTTACGACAATGCAGGTACGGCTCGTATAGCTTTTTTCCGGTTTATCCAGCCGCAGGCGCATATCAATGACAGGGATAATATTACCTCGTAAATTAATAATACCTTTCGCATACAAAGGGAGGTGCGGAACCGAAACGATTTCCTGCAATCCAACGATTTGCTCCACATTTGTTATCGGAATACCAAACAGCTGTTCCGCCGACCAAAACGTCAGGTATTTTTTTTCTGTCCTTTTTTCGGCAGTCCCTGCAGGTGTTTCATTCTTAATATTCATTACTCTGCCTCCCATATTTCCCTATTCTTTTTGAGTTTTGAAAGTGCTTTTTACCAAACAGCCCCTTAGCTTTTTCCTTGTCTCAAATGGGGCGTCTTGTCCGGCATTATTTTACTGCTGCCAAGCTTATTTGCTTATACGCTTGCGCTATATTCCCTCAGCTGACAGCCAGTTCAACAACCTCATTTCCTGCTTCAAGCTTATAGAGATGCTTCTGATCCCCCGCAAAGAGATATGTGCCAATCAGCCTGTTAGAATTTTCCGGCGGATGATCCTGATATACCCGCAATTTCAAGCAGGGCATTCCATCCACTTGGACGATGCTGTCCATGGGATATATCGTATACTCATTCATACTTGTCCCTGTCAGGCCGAGATCGGCAGGACTGAGGCTCTTCAAATAACTGACAGCGTCATTATTTGTCATCTCTACGTTCTCTTCCCCATCACTTGTCTGAGCCGATGTAAGCACGATCTTACACTCTGTATCTGACCAGGAGATGTGGACTGTCAGAACTTCGTTGCTTTCCTTGTCTTTTCTGGCAAAGGAGGCTTCTCCTGTTTCGTCGGTATAATCCGGAGCAACCGTGGTTTTTTTCCCATTTTCATCAACACATACAAATTCCATCTCAGTATTCGTCAAATAGGACGCATAGGCGGAGGCCGCGGTGCTGCCGGACGAAAGCTTGTCATAATCATAGGTGCAGATACCCGAATCTGCTGCATTATCACTTTCGCCAGACTGATCTGCCGTTTCCATTTCGGACAGTTCCGCCTTTGCTTCATCTGCACCCACGACTTCTGTAAGAGACTTAAGACTGGTTCCACTCAGTTCGTATGCAGCAGGTAGATCCAGTTTTGTCTTTTCGCAGGCTGTTAAAATCAGAGATACGCCTAAGCTAAGCAGCAAGACTTGCCCTGCTTTCAATTTTCGCACCGCCTATCTTCTTTAATTCTTCAACTCAATACAATTGAACGATTGGTCCGTTTCCATTACACTTTGTATATACAAGTCAGTAACTCTCTCCATCGGGATCTCATGAGCCAGTTCCTTTGGCAACTGACATGGAATCCTTTCATATGCTTTTATAAACTCCAAAAGCTCGGTATAGAATTTATTTCCTTTCCCCAGCAAGCAGTTTTTTACCTCGTCCGGAAGAGAAATTTCCAAAATCAGTTTCTCCATCTTTGTGTCCATGATCTGCTCCATCAGGCTGAACATTCCAAGCAAAAAGCCTTCACCTTTTTGCTCCTGATAGTTCTTTGATGTGTCCATAAGGCTCTCTGCAAACACGCCGCGCAGATATGCCGCTCTGACCGTCTCATCAGAACGGGTATGATTCATTCCTCTTCCGAAAATCAGCATTGTCCAGCGCATTAGCTCATTTATACCGAGGAAAGCTACGGCGTGTTCAATGGTATGAATGGAATTACCGCGGTAATATTTCATTTTGCTGGCACTTTTAAGCAGCTGAAAGGTCAGGTAAGCATCCGTTCGGATGATGGCAGCGCATGTATTCAAATTTGCATCTGTTTTATTCAGTTCCTTAATCAGCTGCATCAAAGAGATCTCATTTATCTTGGGTGTTTCACGGGCCATTGTCATCGGCTTTTCGAAAAAATATCCCTGAAAAAGGCGATATCCCTGTTTTTGGGCTCGGAGAAATACGGTTTCATCCTCTACTTTTTCCGCCAAAAGAATTGGCCCCCGTTTAGCCAATTGGTCTGCAATTCTCTTTTGTTCCACCAAATTTGTCAGCCGAAAATCCACTTTAACAACATCGACGTAGGGCAAAAGCGGTGCGAATGCAGGATTTCCCGTATAATCGTCAAGTGCAAAGGAATATCCCTTCTCTCTTAATGCCTTGATGTGTTCAACAAGTCCTCCTGATACGCTGACATTTTCAAGGATTTCAATCATGACCTGCTCTTGTTTCAACAGCAATGCAGTATTGTCCAGCAGCAGTTGCTCCGGGAAGTTGATATAGGCCCGTTTTCCGTTTGTTAAATTTTTAAGGCCAAACACTGTAAAAGCGTTGGAAATCACTGTCCTTGTTGCTTGATCTTGCTCATTTTCGTTCTCTTGGATGTTAGCGGTTGTTGCATTTTCTTGGCGATACAGAAGTTCATATGCACATACTGATCCTGTTTGATCCAGAATTGGCTGACGAGCAATATAACTTTTCATCTTTTTTCCCCCAGTTTTTATGCACTCCATGTCATGGTTCAATCTTGGTGCTTTTTTGGCATTTCATTGCAAAGCGGGAAACAGAAGTGGTCAGTTGTCCTCTTTTTTCATCAGATGTATCATTACATGATCATTCTCTTTTAATATCTGCGTAAATTGTCCATTTTCTCCGTTTATCTTCATTGCCACCGGCGCATTGAGATGGTCGAAATCAATTCCCGAGCACTCAAGCAGATCCATCAGATAATAGGGATCACCGCCGGTTTTAGCCGGTAATGTAAGGGGGCGATCATTCAAAATAAAATGCCACTCCCCTGTTGCCGTACTTGTTGACGGTAAAATTTCATTGCTTCCCGCTTCAATAGATTTAGCATCTGCCGTCCGGGTAAATAGGTCATCTGCTGCTTCCGAAATATCTGTGACAATCTCATCGCCCCAACACAGCATCTGATCTCCAGTCGCAATGCTTCCATTGACTTTTGCCGATAAACCCAACTCCAATTTTGTCAAAAGTTGATCAAGCGTCAATACCGCATCACCTCCAGAAACCGCCGGTGTAAATTCTATATTATCCCCGGAGCGAATCACGGTTGAAGGAGCCTCCGCCGTCCCGTTGATTTTTAGAACAGACGGTGTAGCCGTCTCTCCATAAAAAACGTGTTTCTTCTCATTTACATAAACCATCAGGGATTTGCCGGAGCGCCCAATCAGGTCGCCATATGTAAATCCGTTCATCAGCAGCACATCCAAAGCAGACATATAACCGCTGCGAAAGAGACATGCCTGCTTTCCGTTAAGCAGCAAGCGATAACTGTTGGAGATAAGTCCCAAACCGGCAGATGCCGCAATTCCCAACGGAGTTGCATAGATGGGATCCAGTATATTTTCCTCTTCCGAAAAAACAACACTCTTAAAATGGGAACCCGCTATCGCAACCCTGCGGGGTTCAATTCCAAGAGCTTCAGCAACCGCAGCTCCCAGCCCCACCAGCTTGCTGCCGCCGCCTGCCAGGAAAACCGCCGACGGAACGGTTCCGCCGTTTACTTCGCATATTTTCTGCGCCAGTTCCTTTGCAGTGGCGGACAATGCCGGCTGAATGGCCGAGGAGATGACGCGCGCGTCAATTGTCTGCTCCAAACCCAGGATATCAGTAAAGCTTACTGTCCCTGCCAAGTTTGCTTTTATCTGTTCCGCTGTGGGAAAATCGACCAGAAATTCCCGCATAATAGTTTCCGTGATTTCATCACCGGCCACGGTTGCCATTGTATAGCCTACGACACTGCCGTCGCGGCAAACTGCAATATCCGACGTGCCCGCGCCTATATCAATCATCGCCAAATTCAGCAGGCGCAAGTCACTTGGGATGGTAACATTCATGGCCGCAATTGGCTCAAGTGTGAGGCTTTCCACCTCAACATCACAGCGGTTTACCACTGCGTAAATGCTCTCAACGACCCCGGCGGGCAAAAATGTGGCTACTACATCCGCTTCAACCTTTTGGCCGTTATGTC
>JAAXZS010000010.1 GCA_012719745.1 Clostridiales bacterium
ATCATGGAGGCAGCGGCCAGCGTGCGGCCCAGAGCCGCCGTGGCAACCGGCAGCGTCTTATGAATCTGGCGGGCCCGCTCGGTCAAATCTCTGCTGCTGATAGCGGCAGCCTGTACCAGCCCATCGCCGGTAATGGCCCGTAAAATATAATCGCTCATGTGTTCTCTTCCTTTTGCTGTTGATTATGGCCGAATGGCGGTAAAGAAAATTCGCTGTTCCTCCGCTTTTGGCGGGCGCAGCTTCAAATCGCCGCAGGTGCGGACATTTGCAAATCCCGCCTCCTCCAGCCAACGTGTCAGTTCCTCCGTGGTATAGGCCCGCTCCCGATGCACCTCGTAGGAACGGTCATAGGTACCGTCCGGCCGCTTCTGAAAGATGTCCATCCAGTAGGTGCAGATGCCGGAGCGTTTTTCAAATTCGGTGCGCCAGACGCAATAGGTGTCCTCGGTTTCATCCAAAAACACCTGATTATCCAGTTTTTCCAGCTTGGCGCGGCTGTTGACGTCAAAAATCAGGACACCACCCGGGGCAATAAAAAGATGCAACCGCTGCAGCGTCCGCCGCACGTCCCGCGGGTCGGTGAGGTAATTCAGGCTGTCCAGACAGCAGACGGCGGCGTCCACCGTCCCGTAGAGATCCAGCCGGGGCATGGACTGGTGCAAAAAGATAGGAGGGATCGGTTCCTCCCCCGTTCCTTTCATCGCCGCCTCAGCGAGCATATCCTCCGAGCCGTCTACGCCGATCATTTCATAGCCCCGGGCAGTGAGCAGCCATGTCATGGTGCCGGTACCGCAGGCCAGATCCAGCACGGTTTTCACACCGATCCGGCTGCGACGGAAGAGCTTTTCCAAAAAATCCGCTCTTTTTTCGTACTGCACATCCTCTGTCAGCTGGTCATAGGAGGAAGCCAGTGTGGCATAGCAGCTCATTTTTTCATTTTCTCCAGGACGCTTTCATAGCCGCCGGTACCGTAGATCAGTGAACGGTTGACACGGCTGATGGTGGCGCTGGACGCGCCGGTCTTTTCCAAAATATCGTTATAGATAAGACCGTCGTTGAGCAGAGAAGCCACCTCGTAGCGCTGTTCCATGGAGCGCAGCTCTGAAATGGTGCAAAGATCCTGGAAGAAGTTATAGCATTCCTCTTCTGTTTCCAGGGTCAAAATGGCCTGATAGAGCTTGTCGCTCTTTTCTTTCTTTGCGATTTTTGATTTTGCCGCTCTTACCATCGTGATTCCCTCCTCGGTTTATAACCTTCTGGTATTTTACCATAGTAGCTTGCGAAAGTAAACTGTTGGAGCAAGTTTTTTTGACAAATCGGCACCGCCGGTTCCCTCCGCGCATAGATTGGGATAAAGTCAAACGGGAGAAAGGGCGTGGCTATTTTTGCAGGGGCAATTACAATTACAGACCTACATAGAGAACCGCTGCTGGGAAGCGGATGGTCTGACACTGCTGTCGGCGGAGGCGGTTCTGCCCCGCTGGGAAGGACAGGGCGGCGGGCGGTTCAACCGGTATTATCAGTCCTATGCAAAGGCTTTTGTACGCTACTGCCAGCGGGAGCTGTTGCCCCGTGTCACCGAGGAATACCATCAGGCGGTGCAGAGCAGTGGTGCTCTGCCTTCCTATCGGGTGGAGCTGCATACCACTGTCACGCTGCATACGGATACCCTCCTCAGCCTGTTCACCGACTCCGTGGAGACGGGAGGCCGGCGGCGGCTGGTGCTGCGGCGGGGCGATACCTGGAATCTGGCCACCGGTTATCCCATGGAAGCAAAGACTTTCTTTCCCCACGGCGGCTGCCGGAAAAAGCTTTTGACGCTGGCCGAGGCGCAGATCTGTCAGGAACAGCAGCGGGGCGTTTCCTGCTACGACACCCAGTATCGGCAGACGCTGCGCACTGCCTTCAATTCTCAGAATTTTTATCTCACTGACCGGGGGCTCTGCTTTTTTTATCAGATGTATGCCATTGCCCCCGCCGCGGAAGGCATTCCCACCTTCTGCCTGCCCTACAACGGTGAGACCGGTCCTCTGCCGCCTGCCTTGCCGGAGACAGAAGCCACGCCGGCAGCAGAGCAGTCGCCTGCGCCGCCAAAAGCCGGGCGGTAACCCGCCCGGCTCAGTCTGTTTTTACTTGGGTGCTTATTGCAGCCGATTCTTCAGCTCGTTTCGGATCACCCCGCGGCTCTCCGGCGGCAAAGAAATACCCGTGAAAAAGGTAAAAGCCTCCACGGCCTGTCCTATCAGCAGCTCCAACCCGGAAACGGCTGTCAGGCCCCGCTCATCGGCCGTGCGCAGCAGTGCCGTCATGCGGGGCTGGTATACAAGGTCATACACCGCCGTGCCCTGTCTCATCTTCGAGAGAAAGGACAGGTCGGCAAAACTCTCTTTCCCCGTCATGCCAAGAGGCGTGGCGTTTACCATCAGATTGCAGCGGAAGGCGGCCTCCTCTATGGAGTCCGCCCTTTCTACCGTCCCGGGCAGCAGCTTTTCCAGCGCCTGCCGCCGCTGTTCCCCCCGGCTCCAGAGCAAAATTTTCTTTACGCCCGCGTCTGCCAAAGCTGCAGCCACGGCGCATCCTGCGCCGCCTGCCCCCAGCAGCAGCACAGTGTGCGGATAAATGTCCAGCATCTGCAGGCTGTTTACAAAGCCGATGCCATCTGTGTTGTGCCCCACGGCGCGCCCCTGCGCTACACGCACCGTATTCACCGCGCCCACATGCCGAGCCTGGGGTGTCAGATCATCCAGCAGCGGCAAAATGGCCTGCTTGTGGGGCATGGTCACATTAAAGCCGTCCCAGGCTCCGCCTTTCGCCGCGCTCACAAAGTCCGGCAACTCCGCCGGCGTGACGGGGCAGACAGTATAGCACCCCTCCACACCTGTGGCATCCATCAAAGCACGATGAATCACCGGGGACAGGCTGTGGCCCACCGGATCGCCGATCACGCACAAACGCTTCACTTTTCCATACCCCGCAGCAGCTCCAGCGCCTCCGTATACCCGGCAAAGCCGTGTCCTGCGATCATGGTGCGGCAAGCCGCTGCCGTGACGGACTGACGGCGAAAAGCCTCCCGCTGTGTAATGTCTGTCAAATGAACCTCCACCGCCGGTACGGTCACGGAGCGCAGCGCATCGTGGATGGCATAGCTGTAATGGGCATAGGCGCCGGGATTGATAACGATGCCGTCATATACGCCCTCGGCATTCTGAATAGCGTCAATAAGAGTTCCCTCATGGTTGCTCTGAAAGCAGTTTGCCTGATCGCCCCGGGAAGCGGCATATTCGTTCACTGTCCGGCACAACTCCTCATAGGTCTGATGGCCGTAAATATCCGGTTCCCGTCGCCCCAGCAAATTCAAGTTAGGGCCGTTGAGTATGAGAAATTTCATGGGTTTTCCCCCTGCATCTCTATCATTGTTGCAATGGTTTCCGCCAGATCTTCCACGCTGCCGCCGGTGAGCGTCACATCTGCCCAGCGGCGATAGAGCTTGATCCGCTGCTTTTGCAGCGCATAGAGACGGCTTTCGTCCCCACCGATCAGGGGGCGCTCCTTTTGTGCGATAACGGCGGCAATGGCCTTAATGTCCCGATCCGGGAAAAAGATTAATCCACTGCGGCGCAGGATTTCCATGTTTTCAGGCCGCAGCACACCGCCGCCGCCGGTGGCAATCACAATACCGCTTTGGGCGGTCGCCTCCCGGACACAGCGGCTCTCCGCGTCCCGGAAATAGGCTTCGCCCTTTTCCGCAAAGATATGGGACACTGTCATTTTCTCCTGCGCCACAATCATATCATCGGTATCCCGGAAGGGACGGTGCAGTGCCTTGGCGACCGTCCGACCCACGGTGGTCTTGCCGCTGCCCGGCAGTCCAATCAGAATAATATTTGCCATACTTATCTATTTTTCCTCATTCCTGCTGATTTCAATTATTTTTTGAAAAAGTTGCTTTGTGGCGTCTTTCCACTTTTCATCCTGCAAAAGCGCCGTCCGGCTCTCTAAAACTGCCTGTTCCCTTTGGGCATCCCGGACGGGCAGATGATGCTCTTTTTTATAAGCCCCCACCTGTTCCACCAGACGCAGACGCTCTTCCCAAAGTTCCACCAGAGCCGCATCGGCGCGGTCAAGAGCAAGGCGGAGAGAGGACAGGTCATCGGGCCGGGGCTGTGGCTCTATAAGTTGACATAATGCTAACGCAGCGGCAGCTTCCACCGCCGGTACGGCGCGAAATACCACGCAGGGATCGTGGCGGCCGGATACGGAGAGTGTCACTTCTTCCCCGGTGCGGAAATTCACCGTATGCTGCTCTTTTGCAATGGACGGTGTGGGGCGGAAGGTCACCGTAAAGGTGATGGGCATCCCGTTTGCAACACCGCCGCTGATGCCGCCACTGTGATTGGTACGGGTAAAAATGCGATTACCGTCGGCGGCATACGCATCGTTTGCTTCGCTTCCCCGCAGGGCGGCAAAGTCTTCTCCTTCACCGAAGCCCACCGCTTTTACTGCCGGGATGGCGAATACATGGCGGGCGATTTCACTGTCCACCGCCTGCCGCCAGTCCCGTCCGCCCAGTCCGCCAGGCACGCCGGTGACGGTGCAAAGGATCTGACCACCCACGGAATCTCCCGCCGCTTTGGCGGCCATTGCTCGCTCTTTCAGGCCGTTTTCATCAATAATATGTGCTTTTATTGTAATATGTTGTTCTTTTAGCAGCTGTTTGGCAAGAGAACCCGCCACCACCAGGGGGGCTGTCAGGCGGCCGGAAAAATGGCCGCCGCCCCGGTAATCGTTGAAGCCCCGGCTTTTTAAAAAGGCGATATAGTCCGCGTGACCGGGGCGGGCTACCTCTCGCAGCGCCTCGTAGTCCCCGGAGCGGACATCTCGGTTACGCAAAACGGCGCAGAGGGGATCACCGGTTGTCTTTCCCTCAAAAACGCCGCTGAGAAATTCCACCTGATCTGCCTCCCGCCGGGCAGTGGTAAGGGGGCTTTTTCCTCCGGCACGGCGGGTAATATCCGCCTGCATCAATGCTTCATCTATTGTAAGTCCCGAGGGTACCTCCGTCAGAAGTACCCCCACAGCCGGACCGTGAGACTCCCCGAAAAGGGTATATTCCATCATGGCGCAAGCACCTCCGTTCTGCCTCCAAGGTTAACATAATCTTTCCAGAAATTAGGGTAGGATTTGTCTACACAGCCGGCGTTTCGAAGAATCACCGCCTTCTGGCAGACAGTGGCCGCCGCCGCGGCCAGCAGAGCGATGCGGTGGTCGTCAAAGGAATCCACTTTTCCACCTGAAAGAGTCGAAACGCCCTCTGTCCGCAAGCCGTCAGGTTCCTCAAAAGCCTTGCCGCCCAGAGCGTTTAGTGTTTCGCAGACCGTGTGGATGCGATCACTTTCCTTGCCCCGAAGCCGACCGCAGCCGGTAAATCGGATGGTCTTTCCCGGCAAAAGAGCCGCCAAAAGGGCCAGAGGCGGCAGCAGATCCGGGCAGTCGGACAGGTTAAAATTTTGTGAAATATCTGAAATATTTTTCATTTTTTTCACTGTTTTTTCAACTATTTGGTCTCCCTGCCGGGACTTTAGTGCCATATTCTGAATGTCAATCCGACTGCCCAACGCATTCATCACGATATAGTAGGCCGCCGCCGACCAGTCCGGCTCCGTATAAAAAGGAGCAGGTCGGTAGATCTGATTCCCGGGCACAAAATAACCGCCATCGGTTTCCTCCACCCGGACGCCCCGACGGGCCATGGCAGCAAGTGTCATCTCCACATAGGGCCTGGAGGCCAAAGGCGTCGTGAGAACAATGCGGGAATCGCCCGCAAGAAGCGGCAGGGAGAGCAGCAGGCCGCTGGTAAACTGGGAGGACACATCCCCCGGCGTAGGATAATCTCCGGGGAAAAGAGCGCCGGTGATTTGCAGCCCTGCCGTTGTCTTTTCATAGGGAAGACCCGGCGGCAGCGGACGGCTTAAAAGTCGCTTCGTGCCGGTGAATACCGCCCTTTTCCCAAGCGCCATGAAAAGGGGCAGCAGCAGACGCAGCGTGGTGCCGGAGGCACCGCAGTCCACGGTTGGCATCTCCTCTCCCATTTGGGCAAGCCCCCCCTGTGTCCGCAGGGCGTCCTCCGGCAATCCGTCTATGACCGGTATCGTTTCGTGGGAGAGGGCGGTAACGATCATCTCCCGATGGAGAAGGCTTTTGGAAGGAGGCGGCGTTACCGCTCCCCGCAGGGGTCCCGGTGTGATACAAAGATCCATTTTATGTCTCCAGATAGGTCATCAGGGTGGAAAGGGGCAGATCCGTGAGGCGGGCATGGCCATCCTCCGTCACCTGCACCAGCGTCACAAGACTGTCATGGCACTTTTTATCCAGCGGCAAATACCGGCGGTACTGCTCCGCCGTACAGGGAATCGACAGTGGCAGATCGTACTGTTGAAGCAGGGTCATCAGCCGTTTTCGGACAGCATCCACTTGTAGACCCTGCTGTTCCTCCACTGCCAGCATTTTCATCATGCCGGCGGCCACCGCCTCTCCATGAAGCCAGCGGTCATAGCCACCCGCCGCCTCATAGACATGGCCCAATGTATGGCCAAAATTCAGCACATGGCGGGCGCCTGTGTCCCGTTCGTCCCGGGTCACCAGCGCGGCCTTGGCCCCAAGCGCCGCGGCGATGACTTTTTCCCAGTCCGGTTCCGCTTTTTCCAGCTCTGTCAGCAACGACGGATTGGCCACAAAACCCATTTTTACAGCTTCTGCCGCGCCGGAGGAAAACTGACGACGTGGCAGCGTGTTGAGGCAATCCGGGTCAATGAGCACCAGAGAGGGCTGATAAAAGGCACCCACCAAATTCTTGCCTTCCGGAAGATCCACCGCCGTTTTACCGCCCACGCTGCTGTCCAGCTGGGCGATGAGTGTGGTGGGGATCTGAATGAGGGACATGCCGCGGAACATGGTGGCGGCAGCAAAACCCGCCAGATCACCTACCACGCCGCCCCCCAGAGCCACCACCGCGTCAGCGCGGGTGAAACCCTCCCCCGCCAGCCACCGGTAGCGGGCGTCAAGGGTTACCAGATTTTTGATCCTCTCTCCCGGCGGCAGTGAGTAAACGGAAACGGCATAGCCGGCCGTCTCAAGCCGCTTTGCAAGGTCTTGTCCGTAAAGAGGAAATACGGTTTCGTCACTGACAAGTGCCAGCTTTTCACAGGGACAGACCTGCCTGATCTCTTCCGCAGCGCTCTCCAGCAGGTTCCGGGCAATCTTCACGCCATAGCTGCGGGCCCCCAATGCAACGGTTATTTGTTCCATGGCTTACAGGGCGAAATTGCCGTCCGTAAAGACCGGTATTTCCCGTCCGTCGGGGGTCGTACCCACAATGGACAGATCTTTTGTGCCGATCATGAAATCCACATGGGTAATGGAATCGTTAAGACCGTGTGCTTTCAGCGCCTCCTTATCCATGTCCCGGCCGCCCTCAATGCAGGGATAGGCCTCGCCGAAGGCAATATGGCAGGCAGCGTTTTCATCAAAGAGCGTATTGTAAAACAGCAGCTTCTGGTTGGAGATGGGGCTGTCGTAGGGTACCAGCGCCACCTCGCCGAAGTAGGACGCACCCTCGTCCACGCTGATGGCGGAACGCAGCACCTCTTCCCCCTGCTCGGCATGAACTTCCACAATCTTTCCGTCCTTCACCACAAGGTGAAATTTATCAATGATGTTGCCGTCATTCACAAGGGGCACGGCACTGTACACCACACCGTTGGCTCCCTCCCGCAGCGGTGCTGTAAAAATTTCCTCGGTGGGCATATTGGCGATAAAGGTCTGTCCTTTCTGGGTCACGTCATCCCCCGATTCCCAGATATGATCCTCCGGCAACGCAACGGTAAGGTCGGTGCCAAGAGAATTGGTATAGTGCAGCGTTTTGAAGCGCAGGCGGTTGAGGGTATCCTTACGCTCCCTGAGATGCTCCAGATGCGTCTGCCAGCGGGCAAC
This sequence comes from Clostridiales bacterium, assembly GCA_012719745.1. Lineage (GTDB taxonomy): Bacteria > Bacillota > Clostridia > Oscillospirales > Oscillospiraceae > Vescimonas. The sequence goes on from JAAXZS010000010.1 coordinate 7,990, forward strand.
CGCCTGACCGTCTCCCGTGATACGCACCGTCTTGTAAATGGCCTCCCACAGCTTTTCCACAGCCTCCCCCGCCGGCATGTCGGGAAACACCTTTTGGGCCCAACTGGGAATGGGGATGGAGGCAATACACCAGGGAAAACCGCTGCTCATCTGGAGGCGGTAGAAGTCCTTGAGCGCCTTGCCCCCCGCCTGCTGGGATCGCACCAGACGCTCCGAGCTGACACCCAGCAGATTTTCCGGGTCCTCGGCGGCAATGGCCAGATAGGCCGCCCCTTCGTTGGCGTAATCGTTAAAGAAGTGCTGCCGCCACTGGGGCACCTCATCAAAAACGGCGTCCTCCGCCCGCAGAAATTTTTCCCGGGTCAGGGCGTCGTCGTGCCAGTTCATGACCACTTCCCGGCATCCCACATCATAGGCAGCTCCGGCGCAAAGCCGGGCAAAATGGGCGCAGTCCACCGGGGCGGAGATCACCAGTGTCTGCCCTTTCTGCACATTCAACCCCACTTCAATGAGAAGTTTCGCATACTCCTGCCGTTTTTCTTCATGGCTATATTCCATATAAAAGATCCTCTCTTTTTCGTTTTATCAATTGTTACTCCATTGTGATACAGATACTGCTATTTTATTCCATCTTTGAAAAAAAGTAAAGAACGGGGGTAGGGAAGGCGGAAGCACCCTCCCATTCCCTGCGACTCACCACTTTTTCGCAAAGAAATCCCGGGTGCGGAAACGGCGGAGCCGCCGCGTCTGCGGCAGCCCCGCCGTTTCCTGTCACGAGGTTACTTTGTGAATAATTATTCACTTTTTTGACATTTTCAGTCCCTCAAAGCAGCGCTCAGCGGAGGATATCATTGAGATCCTGCAGAGCCATAGAGCCTGCCACTACGATCACGCGATCCCCTGGCTGAATCTGCGTCTCGCCCCGGGGAATGATGATCTTGGTATCCCGGGCCAACGCCGCCACCAGCAGGCCTTTTTTCAGCGACAAATCCCGCAGCGGTTTATTCTGCACCGCCTCGCTGCCCTCGCCCGCCACAAACTCCAGAATCTCCATGGCACCGCCCAGCATCCGGTGAAGACTCTCCACCGCCACGCCTTCGGAATTGGCCAGCGCCCGCACATAGCGGGTGATCTGGCTTGCGATGATGTCCTTGGGGCTGACGATACTGGCAAGGCCCGTGTCACCCACCACCTCCATGAAGTTGGGGCGGGTCATCTTGGCCACCACACGGGGCACACCCGCGTGACGGGCACTGAGTGCCATCAGCAGGTTTTCCTCATCCCGATCCGTCAAAGCCACAAAGGCATCAGCATCAAAAATTCCCTCGCCGGTAATCAGGTCGCTGTCGGTTCCATCACCTTCAATGATGAGCGCGCCCGGCAGCGTCTCCGACAGGTGCAGGCATTTGTCATGACGGCGCTCGATGATGCGTACCTTTGTGCCGCTCTGGTCCAGCTCCCAGGTCAGGTACATGCTGATGCGGCTGCCGCCCAGCAGCGCCACATCCTTCACCTTTTGCAGCTGACGACCCAGATCCCGCAGCAGATGCAACACCTCTTCCCGGGCACCGATCACATACAGCTTGTCTCCCGTCTGAGGAACAAAAGCGCCGTCCGGAATCACCAGCTCGCCCCCCCGCTCCGCCGCGCAGATCAGCACATTGGCGGGGCGGTGATATGTACCCAGGGCACAGCCCACGATGGTATCCGACTCGGACACCTGAAAGCCCACCATGTCGATGCGGCCCCGGGCAAAAGGCTCCACACTGAAGGCCGCGGGAAAGCTGAGAATCCGGGCAATCTCCTGAGCCGCTACCAAATCGGGATTGATAAGCATATCAAGGCCGATCTCCTTTTTCAGCATGGGCGCATCCCGCCGGTACTCCGGATTGCGCACACGGGCCACCGTGTGCCGTGCTCCCAGCTTCTTGGCAATCAGGCAGCACACCAAATTCGTTTCATCCCGGCCGGTGACGGCAATCACCAGATCCGCCGTGCGGACGCCGGCAGCGATTAGTATGCTGATACTGGCACCGTTGCCCTCCATACACAGTACATCCAGCTTGCTATCCGCCTTTTGCAGCGCCGCAACATCCTCGTCCACCAGCACAATATCATGCATCTCGCCCACCAGCTGGCTGGCAATGGCATATCCTACCTTGCCGTTGCCCACAATAATGATCTTCATGTGGATTGATTCCTCTCTTCTTCTATTTTTTCAGCCAGCCGCCGTTTGACACGGCGGTCCTTTATTTCCAGCACCACGCCATTAAATTCCGCCCCCATAATCATCACCATGCCGCTCATATAAAGCCAGAGCAGCACTACAATAATGGTGGCAATGGAACCGTACAGCTCCGCATAATGTGCCATGCGCTCCACATAAAAAGAAAAGCCCAGAGACAGCGCCATCCATACGCACAGTGAAAGTCCCGCCCCCGGCATAGCCTCACGCAAAGGACGCTTCCGTCCCTGGGAGAGCAGATATAAAAGCGCCAGGGATATAAACATATAAACGCCTAAAATTACAAAACGAATATAGCTCCACACATTGATGAACTCGGCAGACACGTAGATCAGCCCTGCCACAAAGGACAATACCCGCCGGCCCACCGTCACCAGTACCAGCACAAGGGCAATGGTAACGATCATCCACACGGTAAAAAGTAAAATCCGCAGCTGACTGAAAATCGCATTGCGCGGCTGCCCCAGACCGTACGCCTTACGCACCGAGTGCATGAGGGAGCTGGTGGCCCGCATGGGAAACCAGATGGAAAAAACCAGGCTGAACCATAACAGCTGTCGACTGGTGTTGCTGGAAACATAGGTGAGATACGCCTCTGCCACCGACACCACATCCGCCGGCACCAGCCGTTCCAGCAGCTTTGTAATGCTTGCCACATCCAGATGCAACGCGCCCAGCAGCGCACTGACAAAAATCAGCAGCGGAAAAATAGCAAAAAGCAGATAATAGCTCAGCGCCGCGCTGTCACGACCCACATCGTGATCATAATACCGCTGAATCAGCAGCACGGCGCCTTGCCCAAATCCGCTTTTTGGTTGAAATTTACGCTTTTTTGACACCTTTTTCCCTCCTTATCAGGAGTTTTATTATCTTACCACAACCCATTAAAAAAAGAAAGCCTTTCTTGGGACGGATTGCTTTTATCTTCTCTTATTTTCGTCCGGTTCATCGCCAACACTATCATTTTTCCCGTTTTTTCGTTGCATTCTGTCCGTTGCTCGTGTATAATTAATCCACCTGATGTTTTTCACACTTCCATCCGGAAGCATTTTATACCTTTGCTCTTATCGGCAAAAATATAACAAGGAGAAGAAAAAATGCAGCTTACGGACGATTTTACAGCAAAGATTTACCATTTAATTCTTGCTAAATATGGTTCATTGCGCCATTTTTGCCTTCAATGTGATTTTCCTCTCTCCACCCTGTCCGATATGATGAAAAACGGCGTTGGCAACAGTCGTTTTGATACCGTCTGCTTCCTTTGCGTCCAACTGGGTATCGCACTGCCATCCATCTGCTGCCCCGAAAAATTTCGCTGCACGGAACAACTTGCGCTGGAGATTCGACAATTGGACCACTCCGGCATAAAAAATGTACTAAGCGCCTGTGCAAAAATGAATAAAATATGAATTTTATGCCAAAAGTTTTTTTTCTATTGGCGAAAGGCCGGATGACATGATATAATACCTCCAATAAAATTAAGCTAAAGAGGTTATACATATGGATGATCTGACCAGACTTGTTCAGGAAGAAATCAAACGGCAATATAAGAGTGTCCGGCAATTTTCCTTTGCTGTGGATATTCCCCTTTCCACCATTAACAGCGCACTGCATAACGGAATCGGCGGGTCTTCCTTCGACACAGTTCTGCAGATCTGCCATGCACTGGGCATCAAGGCCTTCCAGGTGGAGAACCCCTTTTATCTGACAGACGATATGCAGCAGATTCTCAGCCAGTACGTGGAGCTGGACGATTACGGCCGCCACACCATCAGCTCTGTGATTCAGGTGGAATACGACCGCTGCACTGCCAAGGGGCAGATTGCCGCTTTCGGCGGCCGGGGCAAAAGTGTCCACGTTTCCTCCGAGCAGGAGGCGCAGGCGGTGGACGCCCTGCGGAATATTCAAAAAAAGAAATAACCGGAGGCGGACATGAATACCGCTCAGAAATCGGCAAAGCAGTTTTTGACGCAGCTTCATCTGCGACGCTTTACTTCTTCCGATCTGGAAGGGGCACTGTCGCTGCAGGGGTATACCGTGGTGGAATTCAGCCGCGTATCCAATACGTCTGACGTGGCAAAGCTTCTCTCCGCTTTGGGGCTTGCCGACTATGCTGCGTCTCAGTCCGCCTTTACCTATGCGGACGACAATCTGCGCATTGTCTTTCTGTTGGAACATCTGTCGGAACAGGAGCGGCTTGTGCTGTTAGAGCACGAATTGGGGCACATCTGCTGCGGTCATATGCGGCAGGGGGGTCTTCAACGCGCCGGAAGCAACATCCTGCAGGAGCAGGAGGCCAATGACTTTGCCGCCTGTCTGGCATCACACAATCGCCGCATTTTCCCCCCATGGCTCTGGGCGGGTGCGGCGGTCATTCTTTTGTGCTCGGCGGCTCTCGTTCTGATTCTGTCCGGAAACGGAAAAGCAGAAGCAAAGCTGGAGGAACAAACCGTTTATGTGACGGTCTCCGGCACCAAATACCACCGTGCAGACTGCTATTATGTGGAGGGGAAGGACAATCTGATCGCACTGACAGTGGAGCAGGCCCGTCAGGATGGGTATCAGCCGTGCAGTCACTGCATGTCGGACAAGGAGGAATAAGCCTGCCTCTGCTTTCATTTTTACCGTTTTGACGAGTCCCCCATACATAACCCTTCAGCGGTTCTGCCGGCAGGCGGAACCGCTTTCCAGTAAACCGTTATCATTAACGCCATCAACGAGAGGAGATTTTCTCGTGGAACTGTCTCGTTTTTTTCATGACAACCCGAACTGCGCCATCGCTTTTTCCGGCGGTGTGGACTCCGCCTATCTGCTCTATGCCGCTGTGCGCTGGGGCAAAAAAATTCGCGCCTACTATGTGTGTTCTGCCTTCCAGCCCCGTTTCGAGCAGGAGGACGCACGGCGCATGGCTGAAAAACTGGGCGCGGATCTTGTTTTTCTGCAGGCGGATATTCTTGGCTGCGACGCTGTTGCCGCCAATACCGTCCAGCGCTGCTATGAGTGCAAAAAAGTCCTTTTTTCCATGATCGCGCAAAGGGCGGCCGCAGACGGCTTCTCTTTGCTGCTTGATGGCACCAACGCCTCTGACGACGCTTCCGATCGCCCCGGTATGCGGGCACTGCGCGAATTGGGCGTCCGGTCGCCGCTGCGGGAATGCGGTCTTGTCAAGTCGGAGATTCGCCGGCTCTCCAAGGAGGCCGGGCTTTTCACCTGGGACAAGCCCGCTTACGCCTGTCTGGCAACCCGTATTCCCACCGATACCCTCATCACCCCCGAGAATCTTTCCCGGACGGAGCGAGCGGAAGAATTCCTCTTTTCCCTGGGCTTCTCCGACTTCCGTGTCCGGCTTTTGGGGGATGCTGCCCGGATTCAGGTCGCCGCATCGCAGTTGCCGCTGCTGATGGAAAAGCGTGCCTTGATTTTGGAAACGTTAAAAAAAGAGTACAGCGCGGTGCTGCTGGATCTGGAGATACGCCATGGATAATAAAGAAATATTACAGCAGGTGCAGTCAGGCTCCCTGAGCGTAGAGGCGGCTGTGCTAAAATTGAAAACCGCGCCCTTTGAAGACATCGGATTTGCCAAGGTCGACCACCACCGGGCGCTGCGTCAGGGAACGCCGGAAGTGATCTACGGCGCGGGTAAAACACCCGAGCAAATCATCGCCATTGCGGACACCATGAAAAAGGCCGGACAGGAGACGATTCTCATCACACGGCTCTCTGCCGAGGGGGGCGCGGCGGTGGGAAAAGTGCTGCCTCTGGACTACCACGCCGACGCTCATCTTGGCATCATCGGCCCCATACCGAATCCCACCGGACTGGGAACCATTGTCATCGCTACCGGAGGCACCAGCGATCAGCCGGTGGCCGAAGAGGCGGCATTGACCGCCCAGGTGCTGGGCAACCAGGTTGTGCGGCTTTACGATGTGGGCGTCGCCGGACTGCATCGTCTTCTGGCCCACCTGGATGATATCATGAGCGCCAGCGTCATTATTGCACTGGCCGGTATGGAGGGAGCTCTGGCCAGTGTGATCGGCGGTCTTGCCGATTGTCCCGTGATCGCCGTTCCCACCAGCGTGGGATACGGTGCCTCCTTCGGAGGACTCTCCGCCCTTTTATCCATGCTCAACTCCTGCGCCAGCGGCGTTTCTGTGGTCAATATTGACAACGGCTTCGGCGCGGGCTTTCTGGCAAGTCGTATCAACCATATGGGAACGGGCGACTCTGTTTCCTGCTCCAGGGAGGAATCATAACCATGCGGACACTGTATCTTGATTGTCAAATGGGCGCAGCGGGCGATATGCTGACGGCGGCGCTGCTGGAACTGCTGCCGGACAAAGAGGCCTTCTTCTCCCAGATGAACCGGCTGGGACTGCCCGGCGTGTGCCTGAGGGCGGAGCGGATGGAAAAATGCGGCATTGGGGGAACCCATGTGACCGTAACGATAGACGGCTGTGAAGAGGACGAGGCCGCACATCATCACGAACACGAGCATGAGCATCACCATGAACATGAACATGAACATGTTCATGAATACGAGCACGAGCATCACCATGAGCATGGACACCATCACAGCGGTATGGCGGATATTACCGGGCTTATTGCACAGTTGCCGCTGCCGGAAAAGGCACGAGAGGATGCGCTGTCTGTATACCGTCTGCTGGCAGAAGCGGAGAGCACCGTACACGGCGTTCCCATGGACGAGATTCATTTTCACGAGGTCGGCACGCTGGACGCCGTCACAGACATCACCGCCGTGTGTCTTCTCATGTACCTGCTCTCGCCGGAACAAGTCGTTGTATCGCCGATTCATGTAGGCACCGGCCAGATTCGCTGCGCCCACGGTATTTTACCGGTGCCGGCACCGGCCACCGCCCTGCTGCTAAAAGGCGTTCCCATTTACGGCGGCCGTATACAAGGCGAGCTGTGCACCCCCACCGGCGCGGCACTTCTGAAATATTTTGCCGACTCTTTCGGCTCCATGCCCGTAATGGAGACAGCGGCGGTGGGTTACGGTATGGGCAAAAAGGATTTTGAAGCCGCTAACTGCGTTCGCGCTTTTTGGGGCCGTACCGGCGGTGAGGAAGAGGCGGTAACCGAGCTGCGCTGCAACGTAGACGACATGACACCGGAGGATATCGGCTTTGCCATGGAGCGGCTGTGGGAGGCCGGTGTTCTGGAGGCCTATACGCTGCCGGCCGCCATGAAAAAGGGCCGTCCCGGCGTACTGATCTGCGTTTTGTGCCGGGAGGCGCAGCGGGAAGAAATACTCCGGCTGCTGTTTTGCCACACCTCCACACTGGGTGTCCGCGAGAACCTGTGCCGCCGTTACACGCTGGGGCGCTCCGTTCAAACCGTTGCCACGCCTGTCGGTCCGGTACGCCGAAAGGTTTCCGACGGCCGGGGTATTCAAAAGCAGAAATGGGAATACGAGGATCTGGCGCGGCTGGCCCGGGAACAGGGATGCTCTCTGGCAGACATCCGCAAAAAGCTGGACAGTATATCGTAAATCAAAGTGGAAGGCTGCTTGTCCGGCATGTCTTCCGCTTTTTTCATCCTTTTTTGTTATTTAATTGCAAAAATTGTTGTATTTTGCTGTGTAACGCTGTAAACTGATATATAATGAATAGTTTTCGGCCTATATTTGTCGGATTGGCACCGACTTTGCCGATTATTTTCTCCAATACATGACATAACAGGGGGAATTGGATGACCCAGTTTTACTTTTTGGAAATTGATCTTTTTGCTATTACTCTGCTGCTGATCATCTTTTGGAGTTCCCGGGCATCTTCTCCCCATCTGGCTGTCAGCCGCCGTTTTCGCCTTATTGTTATACTTACCGTCTGTGTCCTTATCTGTGACATCAGCGGGTGGCTGCTCATCGGGCAGTTTTTTACCGGTGCAAGAGACCTTTTATGGATCGTTAATATTTTTTATTTCTGGCTTTCCGGCTCCATTGCTTTTCTCTGGCTCACCTTTGTCCTGCTGCGGATTTTACCGCAGCGGTATATCTCTCCCATTGCTTGGTTCTTTATCTCCGTTCCTCTGGTAACGCTGATTATCGTTTCCGCCGCTTCCGTCGGCACAGGCTGGCTCTTTACCATTGACGAGGGAAATGCTTATCAGCGGGGACCGCTGTTTCAGCTGCAGACCGTTGTCACCTTCGGCTATATTATTGCGGCCGCCGTTATCGCCTTTTGGCGGATGCGCCGGGAGGTGTTGCGGGAAAAACGGATCGAATGCCTGTGGCTGTGTCTGTTTATTGTCCTGCCTGTGATTGGCGGCACACTGGAAATCCTTCGCTACGGACTGTTGCTGCTTTGGCCCAGTGTCGCCCTGTCTCAGCTTCTTGTCTATGTGAATATGCAAAGCCAGCAGATCTCGTTAGATACCCTCACAGGGCTGAACAACCGGGGTCATTTTGACAGATATCTCCTTAACCGGTGTAACTCCTACGACGGGCATACCATGCTGATTCTGTTTCTGCTGGATATTGACCACTTCAAATCCATCAATGACCGCTTTGGTCATGTGGTAGGTGACGAGGCGCTGGTAGAGGCGGCTCATATGCTGCAATCCGTCTTTCAGGAGAAAAGCGCCTTTTTGGCCCGGTACGGCGGGGATGAATTTTCCGTGATTCTTTCCTGCCACCATGACTCGGAGATTGAAGAGGTGCTGTCGGATCTGGAAGCGGCACAACAGCAATTCAGCAAGGACAGAGATTCATTGTCCCCTTCCCTGCGCTTCAGCATTGGCTATGCCCGCTATGACCCCATGTACATGGAAAGCAGTGATCAGTTTATTGCCGCCGCAGATCAGCAGATGTACCGGCAGAAAAAGAAACGACAGGCCACCGCGAAATGACATCAGACAGGCAAAAGGCCGCCGCATCAGCGACAGCCTTTTGTTTTGCGCTTTTTTGTGTTATGATAGAAGCAACTCATTCCCATGAAGCGTTTTTCTTTCCATTATATATAGGAGCGGAA
>JAAXZS010000048.1 GCA_012719745.1 Clostridiales bacterium
CTCTTGTGACCATGTTTGCCGCCATGGGACTGGGGTCCGGCGTGAAAAAACGATCACTGCCGGAGTGGCTCCGATAGAAAATAAAATAAAAGGCCTGAAAGTTTACAAACTTTCAGGCCTTTTTTGCATAAGCGGCACCTGATTGCGGATACTACCGACAGATGATTTGCAATAAGGAGGCTACTATCTTGAACGAAATGAAGCATCAGAAGGGAAAATTCCTGCGCCGGAGCCTCGGCGCGTGTCTGGTACTGCTTTTGACGGTATCCCTGACCACGCCCGCCTTTGCCCTTTTCGGCAAGAGCAAGCAGACGGCCGCCTCTCCCAGTGAGGGAGCACCCGTCGCTCAGAATCTGGCGATCAGCACCTATCAGGACATTCCGATCACGGGCACCTTTACCACCACGGCGGAGGGCGATGTGACCTATGCCCTGCAAACGGAGCCGAAAAGCGGCAGCGTTACCATCGAAGAGGGAACCGCCAACTTCAAGTATATTCCCAAGGAGGGAAAAACGGGCAAGGACAGCTTTGCCTATGTGGCCATCGACAGTGAGGGACGCGTGTCCGCACCGGCTACGGTAACGGTGACCATCGACAAAAATAAAAGCAAGGTCACCTATGAGGACATGAGTGCCTCTCCAGACCATGCCGCTGCCATCCGCCTTGCCGAGAGCGGCGTTTATACCGGCATGAAGGTGGGGGACGACTATTTCTTCGGCCCTGACGAAACGGTATCCCGCAGTGAGTTTTTGGCCATGGCCATGAAGGCCACCGATGTGAAAGAACTCAGCGAGGTGACCATGACGGGGTTTTGCGATGACGGCGTCATTCCCACCTGGGCCAAGTCCTATGCCTCGGCGGCACTGAAGGCGGGTATTATTGATGGCGTCGATACCCAGGAGGGCGTTGCCTTTGATGCCTCTTCCGCCATTTCTCTGGGGGAAGCGGCCACTATCATGAACCGAATTCTGGATGTGACCAATGTGGTGTCCCCCGGCCCCACGGAAACAGAGCAGGCCATGGCAAATTTGCAGTCGGTGGGCGTGATCAGCGCCGGCTGCTTTGGCTCCTCCACCGTTGAAACCCCCATGACTCGCGCGGCGGCGGCGGAAATGCTGACGGCGGCCATGAATGTGACGCAGGCCGATGAGGGCGGCGGACTGCTGGATTGGCTGAAATAAGAATAAATTCCCCGGCTGCGGCCGGGGAATTTTCCTGTGGTCTATCCTTTTTGAAGCCAGGCGGGGATGTGGTACACATGCCCGAATAGCGACAGCTCCGGGGACGGGGCAATGTAGACCCCGTAATAAAACGCCACACACAGCGCAGAGAGAATAAACAGTACCCCGATAACGGCCAGATGTCTTTTTGTGAGGCGGATGCCGTCGGTGGGAATCACATAATCCATAAAGTTCATCCGGTTGACAAGGGGCACCATCAGCCCTAAAAACAGCACCAGAAGCACGCACTCCGCCGGAAACAGCGCCAGGTTTTTAACCACCCGGGGCAGACTGAGGATGGAGTAGGTTTTGCCCAGCACGAATAGGTAGTAATAGTACATAATGATGGGCGTGAGGATAATATTGCAGCAGAAGCTGACCGCAAAGCGGCAGAGGATAATGCGCCCGGCGGTGATCCTGGCCCGATAGAGAAAGAGCGCAAAAATCAGACTGCCCAGCATCTCCACAAAGATGAAGGGAAAGAAATAGGCACCTGTGGGAAAGAAAATGGCGCCCAGCGTGTCGCTGACGGCGGCGGCCAGAAGAGCCATCACAGGGCCAAATACCATGGCGCCCAGCGCATTGACAAAAAAACCCAGACTAATGAGTAGATTTTCCCCCACGGGGATCACCACCGACTTCAGCGCCACCCGCAGCGCCACCAGAAGCGCCGCCAAAACCAGCATACGGACATTTTTGACTTCCCCGGCGGCCAGGCGCCAGTAGTCACGGGAAAAGGGCGTGGAAAAAGTTTTGGACATGAAAAAAGCCTCCTTAAAAGTAGGGAGGAGGTAAGAAGTATATACTGTCCGAACCAAAAGGGGCGCAGTACACCCGCATTTTGTGGCGGCAGCGGCACTCCACCGCGGGAGAAACTCTCCCTTCGCCCGGCGGCGACCTCCCATCCGCCGGTACTTAACGCGTTGTGCCTACTCCACAAACAGGAACTATATCCGTATTATAGCGGAAGGGGCAAAAGATGCAAGGACTATTTTTTGATTTTGGAAAGATTTCGGAAAAAAGCCTTGCAAAAAGAACGGAGCTGTTATTAAATAAAAGGGATTATACAGCTTTTTATGAACGTCCAAAAAGGAGTAAAAGAACATGGCATTCAAGACAGATATTGAAATTGCACAGGAGACCCCCATGCGTCCCATTGGGGAGATCGCACGGGAGGCTGGGATCGAAGAACGCTTTCTGGAACCTTACGGCAGCTATAAAGCTAAGGTGGATTATCAACTGCTGCGGCAGGTGCAACGGCCGGATGGCAAGCTGATTCTGGTGACCGCCATCAACCCAACCCCCGCGGGAGAGGGCAAAACCACCACAACCATCGGCTTGGCGGACGCCCTGCGGCGGCTGGGAAAGAAATCCATGGTGGCTCTGCGGGAGCCGTCTCTGGGGCCGGTGTTCGGCATCAAGGGTGGTGCTGCCGGCGGCGGCTACGCCCAGGTGGTGCCTATGGAGGACATCAACCTACACTTTACCGGCGATTTTCATGCCATCGGCGCAGCCAACAACCTGCTGGCTGCCCTGCTGGACAACCATATCTATCAGGGCAACGCCCTGCACATTGATCCGCGGCGCATTACCTGGAAGCGCTGCGTGGATATGAACGACCGGCAGCTCCGTTTTGTCACTGACGGACTGGGCGGCCGGGTCAACGGCGTGCCCCGGGAGGACGGCTACGACATCACGGTGGCCTCGGAGATCATGGCGGTTTTGTGCCTGGCCTCCGACATCCCTGACCTGAAGGAGCGCCTGGCCCGCATGATCGTGGGCTATACCTATGACGAACAGCCCGTCACCGCAGGGGATCTAAGGGCGCAGGGCGCCATGGCGGCTCTTTTAAAGGATGCTTTGAAGCCTAATCTCGTGCAGACGCTGGAACACACCCCTGCCTTTGTCCACGGCGGCCCTTTTGCCAACATCGCTCACGGCTGCAATTCGGCCACCGCCACCCGCATGGCCATGCGTCTTTCGGATTACACCGTGACGGAGGCCGGCTTTGGTGCGGATCTGGGCGCGGAGAAATTTTTGGATATCAAGTGCCGCATGGCAAACCTCCATCCCGACTGTGTGGTAATTGTGGCCACCGCCCGGGCTTTGAAATATAACGGCGGCGTCCCCAAGACAGAGACAGGTATCGAGAATCTGGAGGCGCTGAAGGCGGGCCTTCCCAACCTGCTGCGCCATGTGTCCAATATCACAAATGTTTTTCATCTGCCCTGCGTGGTGGCCATCAACCGTTTTCCCCAGGATACGGAGGCGGAGCTTAACCTCATTGCGGCGGAGTGCCGGAAGCTGGGAGTCAACGTGGCCCTCTCCGAGGTGTGGGGAAAAGGCGGCGCCGGCGGCGCGGCACTGGCACAGGAGGTGCTGCGGCTTTGTGACAAGCCCAACGACTTTACCTTTGCCTATGAACTATGCGGCTCCATTGAGGAGAAGATTACCGCCATTGTGCGGAAGATTTACGGCGGTCGGGATGTGACCTACACCAAAAATGCCGCCAAGCAGATCAAACAGCTCACCAATCTGGGCTTTGGGGAATTGCCCGTCTGCATGGCTAAGACCCAGTATTCCCTGACGGACGATGCCTCTTTGTTGGGTGCGCCCACGGATTTTACCGTGACGGTGAAAAATGTGAAGGTATCCGCCGGCGCAGGCTTTATTGTGGTCATGACCGGCGACATTATGACCATGCCGGGTCTGCCCAAGATGCCTGCCGCCGAAAAGATTGACGTGGATGAAAACGGCGTGATCTCAGGCCTTTTTTAAAGGAGATAGCGATGGATTTTACGGAAAACAGCTGCCGCGAATTTGTGCAGATTCTGGCCTCCCGGGAGCCGGTGCCCGGCGGCGGCGGGGCAGCGGCGCTGGTGGGTGCTGTGGGCACGGCCCGTGGCAATATGGTGGGCTCACTCACCGTGGGAAAGAAAAAATATGCCGCGGTGGAGGCGGAAATACGGGATCTGAAATGTCAGTGTGACGAGTTGCAAAGCCAGCTTCTGGATCAGGTGGCCGCGGACGCCGAGGGCTTTGCGCCGCTGGCGCTGGCCTACGGCATCGCCAAGGACAATCCCGACCGCGCCTCCGTTCTGGAGGAGGCCACGGTGGGGGCCTGTGATGTGCCGCTGCACATCATGGAGCTGTGCGGGCAGGCGCTGGAAGTGCTGGCCGTTCTGGCGGAAAAGGGTTCCCGGCTGGCTGTGTCCGACGCGGGCTGCGGCGCCGTGTGCCTGCGGGGTGCTCTGCAGGCGGCGTCACTGAACGTGCTGGTAAATACCGCCTCGCTGCAAAACCGGGACAAGGCCCGGGAGCTGGAGGAAAAATGCCAGCGGCTGCTGGATCGGTACGAACCCATAGCGGAGGGTATTTACCGCACCGTCCGCCAGAGCTTTTGCAGATAAGGAGCGGACAGATGGCAAAATTACTGCTGGGCGGGGCTGTAGCTGCCGCTCTCAATGAAACCACAAAAAACCGAGCGGAGGCGCTGAAACAGCGAGGCGTGACGCCCGCACTGTGCATTGTCCGCTGCGGGGAAAAGGCTGCCGATCTCTCCTATGAAAAGGGAGCGGTGAAGCGGGCGGAGGAAGCTGGTATTGCTGTGGTTAAGCGGGTGCTGCCGGTGGATGTAAAGGCGGAGGAACTGGCAGCGGTGCTGGATGCCCTCAACGAAGACGCGTCCGTCCACGGCGTGCTTTTACTGCGCCCCCTGCCTGCGCACCTGCGGGAGGTGGAGGATGATCTCTGCAACTATCTGGCAGCGGAAAAGGATGTGGACGGCATTACCGACTGCTCCGCTGCCGGTGTGTTTCTGGGAAAGAAGAGGGGTTTTGCCCCCTGCACCCCCCAGGCCTGTATGGAGATACTGGACTATTACGGCATCGACTGCCGGGGAAAGAACGCGGTGGTCATCGGCCGATCGGCGGTGGTGGGGCGGCCCGCGGCGTCGCTGCTGCTGCGCCGGGACGCCACGGTGACCGTCTGCCACACCAAGACGAAAAATGTGGCCGCCCTTGCAAAGAAAGCAGATATTGTGATCTCCGCCGCCGGCGTGCAGAACAGCCTGACGGCTAATTTTGTGGGGGCCGGACAGACGGTGGTCGACGTATCCATTAACTGGGACGCCACCAAAAACGGGGGAAAAGGCGGCATTACCGGGGACGCGGATTTTGCCGCGGTGGAGCCGCTGGTTGCGGCCATCACACCGGTACCCGGTGGGGTAGGCGCCGTCACCACCGCCGTCCTCATGCGCCATGTGGTGGAAGCGGCTGAAAAATAAGGCAAAAAAGGAGCACTGAACAAAAATGTTCAGCGCTCTTTTTTTGAAATATCTGAATAGGTCAGTACAATATCCACCGGCCTGTCGTGACTGTCGGCGGGGACGCACTCTATCAGTTGGAAATCATAGCCCAACGCCACGGTGGGGTGGTGAGGCTCCTGCTGCAAAAAACGGTCGTAAAATCCCCCGCCGTAGCCCAGTCGGTGGCCGCTTCGGTCAAAGGCCAAACCCGGCACCAGCACCAGCGCGGTGGGATCATCAGCGACGGGGCTATTGGCCAGGGGCTCTGGAATGCGGCAATAGCCCTCTTTCACCGCCGTGAGATCATCCAGCCAGATAAAAACCATCTGGCCATCTATTATTTTCGGTACGGCGATCCGCTTGCCGTCCCTTTGTGCCCGGCGCAAAATGGTCTCCGTCCGCACCTCCTGATTATAGGAGAGGTAGGCATACAGATTCCGGGCGGCTTTATAGAGGGGACAGGCGAGAAACATTTCGGTCAGATCAGCGCTCTGCCGCCCAATCTCCTCGGCGGTCATGACCCGTTTTTGGGCGGCTATGCGCTGGCGCAGCTCCTTCTTATCCATGAATCCCGTCCAACACCCGCAGTACATCGCCGAAAATGCCGTAGGCCGTCTGCTCAATAAGAGGGGCGTGCTCCACCACGGAGAGTTTGCCCATCAGGTCAGTGGTGAGGGAGACCACAGAGGAGGTGCTGTCAATGGTGGCCAACAGATCACCCCGAGGCACCAGTGTGGGCTTAACGGTGGCCACGACCTGACCGTTTTCCATGGCACCCCGGCATACCAGCTTGATGCAGCAGTCCTGTTTGGCCGCCGCCTCAATATCCGCTACCGTAATATTTTCAATACCGGTGCGGTCCACCCGGTCGGGAGTCATGTGGGCGTCCATCAGCACGTTTAAAAGAGCTGTCAGCTTGGCGGCGGCATCATAGCCCTCGATGTCCATGGCGGCGTCCGCCTCGATAAAGCCCAGCTTCCGCCCAGTGGCGATGATCTTGTCATAGGGTTTGCCGGCGGCCAGCTCCTCTAAAATATAATTGGTAGTGGTGTTGAGAATGCCGGAAATCTCCGTGACGCGGGCCATTTTCAGCGTCAGCTCCGCCAGATTGAAAACCGGCGTGCCGTCCATCACCGTGGTTTCATAAAAAAAGAAAACGCCCTGTTCCTGAGCCATTTGGGCAAGCTGGTCATAAGCCCAGGCAATAGGTCCCTTGTTGGCGGTGACCACGTGCTTGCGCCGCCGAAAAGCACCCTTGATGTGGTCAATGGCGGGCTGGCCGGTGAGGATTTGCAAGGGGGTCATCTCCACCAGCACATCATAATCGGCACCTGTTACAATGTCCATGGTGGTGCCTGATACACTTTTGGCAAAATGACCCTTTTCGGAAAGCTCCGTCAGCGCGGCGGCAAGATCAATGCCTCTGGGGTCAACGAGATTCCCCCGGGAGTGGGTGGCGATGGCGGTGACGATGACGCGGGTATCGTAGCGCGCTTCAATCTCCGCCTCTTTATCCAGCAGCAACCGCGCAAAGGCGCGTCCGGCGTTGCCGAAGCCCAGCAGGGCCAGTTTCAATTCTTTCATACGAACCTCCATGCGGATTCATTTTTCCCCAATATAACAGGTCGGCGCTCTTTTTGCAAGAGCGCCGACCTGTTATGTATGATCTGCCATTCAGAAAGGGAGCGCCGGAAAAGAGGGAATCATCAGCGACAGGAAGCTCCACAGCAGCTTGAAGCCGTAAAAGACAATGACCACCCCGCACACCCGGTTGATGATAAGCAGCACCTTGTCGTTGAATTTGGCGCTGAACAGGGAAATCACAGTGGAGATCCCCAGAAACCAGAGAATGGAGGCCGAGGCAAAGCCGCCGATAAAAAAGGCATCGGTACCCGCCGGGAGAGTGGCCTTAAAAGCACCCAGCATCATGGTGCCGTCAATCAGTGCCTGGGGATTGAACCATGTCACCACGCAGGCGGTGGAAATGACCTTTAAAATAGGAACGTCCACTTGGGTGGAGGTGTCCATGGTATCGTGGGCACGAAGAAGACCGATGCCGATCCAGATGACGATGAGGCTGCCCACCGCCAGCACCACCTTTTGCAGCCACGGCAGTGCCTGCATGAGGGCGCCTACCCCTAAAAAGCAGGCCAGGCCCAGGGAAATATCGAAAAAGATCACGATCAGCGCCGTGAGATAGACCCGCTTTCGGGGCTGAGTCAGGGCGGTGTTGATGACAAACAGGTTTTGCAGCCCAATGGGCGCCACATAGGCCAGACCCATGGTCAGCCCCTGCCAGTAAATGTTCATATAGTGGTCACGCTCCTATACTCTTGTTTTGCTATTTACTCCGCTTTTCTTACCTGCTATAATAGCATATAGAAAACCAAGATACAAGAACGCAGTTTTTTATAACCAGGTCAGGAGGAACTTACCATGATGGAAACCCATTATAACTGTCCCTGTTTGGAAACCTGCCCCCTGCGCTATGCCATGTCCATCATCGGCGCCAAGTGGAAGGTGCAGATTCTCTGCGCCCTCAATAACGGCGGCCGCCTGCGGTACAACGCCCTACGGCGCAAGTTGGACGGCATCGCCAACACGGTGCTCGCCGGTGCTTTGCGGGAGCTGGAAAAGGACGGTATGGTGGTGCGGCAGGAGTTTATGGAGGTGCCCGTTCGGGTGGAGTATACCACCACAGAAGCCTGCGACAAGCTGATGCCCATTTTGGAGAGCCTCAGTAATTGGGGCGAGGAAATGATGGGGCGGGAAAGATAACCTGCCCATAAAAAAGATCCCGGTTTCTTTTGGAACCGGGATCTTTTAGCGGTATTATTCGATTTCCAGCCGTCTCGTGGAGGGCTTGACCTCTTTAAGCTTGGGCATGGTCAGAGTCAGGACGCCATTGTCAAAGGCGGCTTTGATGGCCTTGGTATCGATGCCGGTGGTATCAAAGCTGCGGGAGAAGGAACCGTAGGAACGTTCACAGCAGACGTAATCGCCCTTTTTGTCCTTCTTTTCATAATCGGAGTGACGCTCGGCCTGAATGGTCAGGTAATTGTCCTCCAGATCAATATGAATGTCATCCTTGCCGAAGCCGGGCAGATCGGCCTCCAGCACGAAAGCGTCGCCGGTGTCCCGGATGTCCGTGCGGAAGCTGTTGGAGGAAACGCTGCCGAAGAAGCTTTTCTCCAGCTCATCCATGGCATGGAACGGATCATACATCATATCATTGTGTCTGCGATACGGAGTCAGGAACATAAAATTACCCCCTAAAAAATAGATCAATTTTGTTTTGAACGACGATAGCGACATCGGCCGCTTTAAGAAATAAACCGGCTCATGGGAACCGCTCCCTTTCTTTTTTCTTCTGTCCCCCTTGGAACAATTATAATATTACCCTTGGTTTGTGAACAAATATTGCCATTCCTGTGAACCAAATGTAAATATTAGCACTCATATATAGAGAGTGCTAAAACGGCTAAAAACAGGAATGGAAGGCAATTGAAAAAGTGGAAGAATCATGCGTGAATGATGCGTGAAACAACAGAAAAGCTAAAGGAGAAGCAATTATTGCTTCTCCTTTAGCTTTTCTCGTTTTAATCGGTTTATCACAGATATTTGTCCGCCTGAGAGTGGATGAAATCCTCGTCAAAGTAATTCAGGCGCATGGCACGGCGTACCTCGTCCATGGTGCCGCAGGCAATTTCGCGGGCGGCCTCGCTGCCGGATTTCAAAATGCGGAATACCTCGGGAATGTCCTTTTCGTACTCCCGCCGCCGCAGGCGTATGGGCTCCAGTGTCTCCTGGAGGACGCTGTTGAGGAATTTCTTCACCTTCACATCGCCAAGACCGCCCCTGATATAGTGAGCCTTCAGTTCATCCAGATTGGCGTAGTCCGGCAGATAGCGACTAAAATGCTCCTCTTGGCAGAAAGCGTCCAAATAGGTGAAAACGGTGTTGCCCTCCAGATGGCCGGGGTCTTTTACCTGTAGGTGGGTGGGATCGGTGTACATCTCCATGATTTTGGCGCGGATGGCGTCCGGCTCATCGGAGAGATAGATGCAGTTGCCCAGAGATTTGCTCATTTTGGCCTTGCCGTCGATGCCGGGCAGGCGCAGGCAGGCCTCATTCTGAGGCAACAGGATCTCCGGCTCCACCAGCACAGGTGAGTAGGCGGCGTTAAAGCGGCGCACGATCTCCTTGGCCTGCTCCAGCATGGGCATCTGATCCTCCCCCACAGGTACCGTGGTGGCCTTGAAAATGGTGATGTCCGCAGCCTGAGAGATGGGGTAGGTGAAAAACCCCACCGGGATGCTGGCCTCAAAATTTCGCATTTGGATCTCGGCCTTTACCGTGGGATTGCGCTGCAGTCGTGAGACAGTCACAAGATCCATGAAGTAAAAGCTCAGCTCGCACAGTTCCGGGATCTGGGACTGGATAAAGAGGGTGGACTTTTGGGGGTCCAGGCCGCAGGCCAGATAGTCCAGTGCCACCTCCGCAATGTTTTCCCGCACCTTCTCTGGCTGGTCGATGTTATCGGTCAAAGCCTGGGCGTCGGCGATCATAATGTTAACGCTGTCGTAGGCCCCGGAATTTTGCAGACGCACCCGCTCCCGCAGAGACCCCACATAGTGCCCCACATGCAGCTTGCCGGTGGGACGGTCACCGGTCAAAATTACTTTTTTCATCATCAATTCCTCCTATAGCAATGAATGTAAGACATAAAAAATTGTCCTGTCCCATAGTCTCCTATGGGACAGGACAATGTGCCTGCGGTACCACCCAAATTGGCGCCAAAGCGCCCTCTCAGCGCGTACTTTCATACGCTCCGCTTTGTAACGGCTGCGGCTGCCGTCGATTTCTACCGGCCCAATGGGCCCTCGTTCGCCCTCGTAAGTCCATTCACCTGTCCACCGGCTGCCCCATTCCCATCAACAGCGGCTCTCTTCGCGCCCGTTTAGAGAGGTTACTACTCTTACTCATCGGTTTTATGTATAAACGGACTGTACCACTTCCAACAAAAAAAGTCAAGGTCAAGAGTCCATAAAACAAATAAAAAATGGAAATTATTACCTGCTCGCCGGGCTGCGACAGAATATATCTGAAAGGATACCTATAATGAGTTTTGTTCCGTACAGGGAGAAAGTGCGACAATCTGAAGGCACGAAAAATGGCGTAAATCACGGAAAATCCGCCGCAAAGCAATGCCTGGTTTTCTGCGCGGCAGAACCCATGGAGCACTGCGCCCTGTGCGGCAGAGAGACGGATGTACCCCGCCTGCAAAATATTTGGCTGCGCAGCGGCTATGTGGAAGGATGCGGACAGCTGTGTCCTGACTGCCGCCGGGCGCTGGACGCTGCGGGGAAAAAATAAAAGGGAGTGATGTTGCCCACGGATGTACAAAACAGATAAAAATATCACCTTATCAGAATGGATGGGACGGAAAAACAGGCTTCTGGAAAGGTGTGATGAAGTTGAAGAAAAAATGCTCCAAACGGCTGACGGCGCTGCTTTTATGTGTGCTGCTGCAAATGACCCTTGTGCCGGCTGCCGCAGCGGAGAGCACCGAGGCACAGGAGAATCCGGCTGCGGCGAAACAGACACAGCAGACGGCCGCACCGAAGCCCGGAGAGGTGCAGGTGGGCAAAACAGCCGCCGGCGTCAGCTTTGATACAACGGCTGCGGCCAAGGTGGAGCTGACGGTGCAGGGGACCCCCGTGGTGCATAAAAAAGACGTGGTCGTGGTGGTGGACATGTCCAGCAGTATGCGGGACAGCCTGTCAGGCGGACAAGCCCGCATCGACGTGCTGCGGAATTCACTGGGAAAGCTGGTGGATACGCTGGCCCGGGAAAACGGCACCGTTGCCACCGGCTCCGATCCCCTGACCCGGGTGGCCATTGTGGGCTTCAACAACTACGACTATCAGAAGATCAGCACCCGCAATACGGTGAGCTATCAAAGCGGCAATGAAAACGGAGATGGATTTAATCACGGCAACAATATTCTGACCGGCTCTAAGAATGCCGCGGGTGCTTTTGTATCGCCTAACGCCAGGGAACTGACAAACGATATTGCCTACTGTACCAGCGGCAACTGCCACAGCGGCACCAACTATGATCTGGCGCTGCAAACCACCTACGAGGTTCTCAACGCGGCCAAAAAAACAGCCGGGTATGACCGGGAGCAGTATGTGATCTTCATGTCCGATGGCGCCCCCTTCCAGTACAACTACTTCCGCGGCTTTTCCGGAAACGGACAACCAGGCAAGGGTGTTGACTGGATGGCATGGATGGGCGGCGATGAGACCAATGGGGCAGTTGCAAATCTGCTGACAAAGAACGCTGTTGCCCCTTCTTATTTTGAAACAAACGGAAAACTCCGCTGGGCGGAAGCAATTAAGGGAACCGGCGAAAACTACCAGGTAATAGATCCCTACAATGGCAGCAAGCAAAGCTCATACATCAAAACGGTGGCAGGGCTGGGTGCCACAGTTTATTCCATCGGCTTTTGCCTGGCACAGGATGGCGAGATCACGGTGAAGAGCGAACAGCAGGTTCTGACGCGGCTTTCCAGCGGCAGCGGCTGTTTTTATCAGGCTGATTCCGCCGATGATCTGAAAAGCGTATTTGGTCAGATCGCTTCCTGCCTCGCCTATGCCGCCACCAACGCGGCGGTGACCGATGTGATCGGCTCTGCATACAGCCTCCTGACAGACGGCTCCATTCCCTGCGGGACAAGCAATATGCAGACATATCTAAAGGAAGCGCCCTACATCGCAATTGGCATTCGGTCAAAGGATGAACAGGGGAATGCGGTCTATCAATCGCTGGAAAAGGTGGTTCTGAGTAAGGACTCCGTCATACAGGGAGAAAACTTTACCTACGATACCGCTTCCAAAACCTTTACTTGGAATATTGGCACGCTGCGGGGCAATCAACAGTATGTGATCACGTACTTTGTGCAGCTTACCGGGGCACTGGAGGGAACACGGGCGGCCGGCACCTATGCCACTAATGAAAAGGCCACCCTTGCGTATACCGACTATGTGGGCGTGGCACAGACAAAGAATTTTCCCGTTCCATCTCTTGACTGGAAAGATACGGCCTACAGCTATGAGTTTTATCTGGTCAATGCCAATGGTCAGCCCATTGACGAGACGGGTAAACAGGTGAATTTTGCGGACCGCACGGTGTTTTTCTCTCAGAAGGTCGCCCCTGTGTGTCTGAACAGTGATAACGCCGTACAGCCGGATATCAGTCAGATCAAGACGGGTTATGAGCTTTACAGCGCCGATACAGCCGGCTTTGTCCGTGTGGGCAGCGGGGAGAACGCCAGTCATGTCTACATCCGGGACAAGGGCACTGTACAGACCACACGGCTTGATAATGAAACGGCAGCCTATACCAAGGGATCAATCACGATCGGAGGAAGCGCCTATACCGCGGAGGCAAGCGGGATGCCATACAGCAGCGTACATTTTTGCTTCGATGTGGTGCAGACCGTGGAGACGGTGTCCCGCACCGTGACAAAAAGCTGGGCGGACACGGAAGAAACCCATGATGCAGTCACCATGCAGCTCTATGCCAATGGGGAGACCTATGGTGGAGCCGTTACGTTAAATGAGGAAAACGGCTGGACATACACATGGCCTACCCTGCAGCGATATGTTTATGAAAACGGTGTTCCCACCAAGAGGGAGATTGACTATACCATGAAGGAAACACCGATACCGGATCACTATTACGTTTCCTATCAGTATGACGATGAGGGCAACTGCACTGTGATCAATACGCCGGTGACCAATCAGATCCTGACTCTGCCGTCCACCGGCGGCGGAGGCATGTTTATCTATGCCGTAAGCGGGACGGCCCTGCTGTTGACCGGCGGCGCATGGCTGGTGCTGACACGCCGGAAACAGGCGCAGGACACAAAAGAAATGTAACGAATGAGAGAGGTATTTGATATGAAATATAAAATGCGTAAGCTGTTTTCCATCTTCCTGGCGGTACTCACCTTGACATTTCTGCTCTCAGTCACGGCACTGGCGGAAGAGCCTGCCGCCGCAGTGAATATCGACAGCTTCAAAGGCGGCACGATTTCTTTGACCGACGCTCATGCAGGTGATACCTTTGCGGCCTATCAGGTGGTAACGGCCAGCCGCGATGCAGCGACCAATGAAATCAACTATGAGTGGAGTACGACGGCAAAGACCTTTGCTGTGCGGCAAAACCTGGCAATTGAGAGCTATCAGGCAAAAACGGACAGCGAGCTGCCGACGCTGCTGGGTCAGTACGCGGCCTATGTAAAGACGGCCGGCAATAAGATTACTCCCGATGTCACGGGTACGGCGGACGCAAGCGGAAACTGCAAGCTTACGGTAAATGAACCGGGACAGTATCTGATCCTGGCCACCGGTAATCAGGAGGGCGCCTATGTTTATCAGCTGATGACCGCCGCCTTTTTGCCGGATGCCAATTACAATGTTCCCACCCTTTGCACCCTTGCGGTCAAGTCATCCGTCCCCACCATTGATAAAAATGTGGCTGATGATACCGTAGGTGTGGGTGATACCGTGACCTATACGGTGGATTTCTCGGTACCCACCTATGCTGTCGGTGCCACCAACTCGGTTCTAACAGTGGAGGACAACCTGCCCGCCGGTCTGCAGTTTGTCAAGACCACCGCTGTAACGAATAATGGCACAGTACTGACAACAGGGGCTTACACTGAAAGCGCCGCTTCATCGGATAAGCATACATGGACATTTAACTATGATATGGTAAAAAATTATGACACCGTTACCATTACTTACACCTGCATGGTGACCGAAGCCATTAAGGTTGGCATGGCCAATACCAATACAGCGAAGCTTATTTATGCCGGCGATCCCTTTGACACTGACAAGAAGCTCACCGTATCCGATACGGCTATGGTGTACTCTTACGGAATCAAGGTCATCAAGTCGGATTCCAAGGACGCCGGTAAAATGCTCAAGGGTGTCGTATTCGAAGTGTATAAAGACGGTAAACTAATGGGCACCATCACCACCGACGAAAAGGGTGTGGCGCAACTGATGGGATTGGACGAGGGGGCCTATATACTCAAGGAAACCAAGGCAGCCACAGGGTATGTGATCGGCAACAATACAAATGTGGAGGTTTCTATTGTGGCGGGAGACAATAAGACCGCCAACGAAGGCGTCAAGGTGGTGCAGCTCACCAACGACAAGGCCAACTTCAATCTGCCTCAGACCGGTGGCACGGGTACATGGATCTTTACCATCGCGGGTATCGTCCTGATGGTAACAGCCGCTGCGGTGATTTTCATCAGCAAGAAAAAGACCAACGAGTAACAAGGGGGGAAGGGGACACCGCCATACCGCGGTGTCCCC
>JAAXZS010000129.1 GCA_012719745.1 Clostridiales bacterium
CCTGCAGCCGGGGGTCCTCATACTGCCGGTAGTTAATGGTCTGAATTTCGGCGGCGGCGTCGGAAATGGACTGCAGCTTGTCCCGCATTTCCATAAAACGATGCAATAGCCGGGTCTTATCCTCCAGCTCCGTCATGATCTTTTCCGCACGGACGATCACATCGCGAACGCCCTGCCGGGTAATACCGTAATTCTCCGCGATCTCGGCAAGGGAAAGATCATCATTATAGTATAAATCATAAAATTCCTTCTGCCGGTCGGTGAGAATTTCACCGTAAAAATCGTACAGCATGGTCATGCGAAAGGTCTGGTTCTTCACGGAAAATCCCCTCCTGTAAAGCTTTATTCCTTTACAACCAAGAAATATTCTACAGGATTTTTTCCAAAAAGTCAAGGCGATTTTGGGCGAAAAAGCCGGGAAGCGTAAAAAAATCCGCCGACCCATGGTCGGCGGATGCAATTTTTACAGATCCAGCTTTAAATCGTTCTCTTTGATCCAGCCCCATTTCCGCAGGGGCAGGCTCAAAAGCCAGGTAAGGAGTGCAGGGAGAATAAAGGAAATCAGAATCAGACCCAGCCAGTCCCAGCCGGTGACGGCGGTTTTCAGTCCGGCGGCCATGTCATTGACCCAGCCGGTATAGACGCCGATCTGCCCCACCAGACCGCAGGTGCCCATGCCGGAGGAAACGGCGGCGCCGTTCATTTGCAAGCCGAAAAGACAGGTGGCCAGAGGGCCGGTGATGGCAGAAGCCAGCGTAGGAGGAATCCAGATGCGGACATTGCGGACAATGTTGCCCATTTGCAGCATACTGGTGCCGATGCCCTGGGCCACCAGACCGCCCCAGCGATTTTCCCGGAAGCTCATAACGGCAAAGCCTACCATCTGGGCGCAGCATCCTGCCAGTGCCGCGCCACCAGCCAGTCCCTGCAGAGAAAGAGCAGCGCAGATGGCGGCGGAGCTGATGGGCAATGTCAGCGCCACGCCGATGATAACAGAGACCAGAATGCCCATGAAGAAGGGCTGCAGCTCCGTGGCCCACATGATGGCCTGTCCCACGGCGCTGGCCGCCTTACCGATGGGAGCGGCCACCAGATAGGCGGCTCCCACACCCGCCAATATGGTGACGATAGGTGTTACCAGAATATCCACTTTCGTTTCCTTGCTGACGATCTTGCCCAACTCGGAGGCAATGATGGCCACCACAAAGACAGCCAGAGGGCCGCCGGCACCGCCCATGGCGTTGGTGGCAAAGCCCACGGGAATCAGGGAAAACAGCACTAGCGGTGGTGCCTGCAGCGCCCGGCCGATGGCCACGGCCATGCCCGGCCCCACCATAGCGGAGGCAAGTCCCCCCATGGTATAGCCCACAGCACCCTCACCCTTGCCCACGGTTACCAGCACCGTATTGAGAAATCCGATATGGAACTGGGTGCCCAGTGTGTTAAGGATGGTGCCCACCAGCAGTGTGCAAAAAAGGCCTTGGGCCATGGCGCTCATGGCGTCGATAAAGTAGCGCTTGCCGGAAAAAACCACGTCTTTCCGTTTGAGAAATGCGGATATGCTGTTCATATATGTACCTCTAAAATAATGGAGTATACAGGTGACAAGACACCCGTATACTCCATTATAGCGGCAAACAATGATTTGTCAAGCCATATCACACGGACTCGCTGAGTAAAACGCCCAGGGAGCGCAAAGACTCCTTCAGATGCGCATAGACAGCCTCACTGGGGCAGAGAACCGTGTGCAGATGGATGCCCTCGGTGAGCATGGAAAGAGGCAGCGCTTCCGCATCCTTCATGCGGCTTAGAAACTGTTCCACATCGTAACGGCTGGCGATTTGCAGCGAGGCTGTCAGCTGGCCGTAGACCGGGTGCTCCACGATAACGTCCAGCACGGTGCAGCCGCAGTCCACCATGGCGTTGAGCTCGTCCCGGGTGCCGGCAGCGGAGTGGCTGCAGGCGATCTGATGGAGAATACCTGTTCGCTCCGGAGTAATAAGATAGCCCCGGGGGGTGGCGGAGATGTTATTTCCGGCGGCCCGCAGCAGGGCAATGTCGCTGACAATGACCTGCCGGCTGACGGCAAAGCGCTGAGCCAGTGACGAGGCGCTGACGCTCAGCGGGGAGGTGGAGAGCACATCAAGGATGGCGGCGCGGCGTTGGGAAGCTGTCATAGGGGGCTCCTTTCTCAAATCTTTTTGTTTATCGTACCACCGAAAGGCTGTTTTTGCAATTTCTACCTGTAAAAATTTCGTGGGCAGGCAATTGTTATGGTAATTCAGGCCCGGAAGGTGTATACTGATTGCATATTCCTAACACGAGGGAGGACGGAAAAATGAATGAGATCCGCAAGGAGATCATGGAAGAGGTGTATCTGACCTATCTGCCCGCTGACAAATTCAAAACAGGGGAGTTGTCCATACAGATGGTGACGCCGCTGCGAAAAGAGACGGCCGGGCTTAATGCCATGCTGCCCGCGGTGCTGCGGCGGGGCACCATGCGCTGTCCGGATATGGAGTCGTTGGCAGCGGCACTGGACAGGCTTTACGGCGCGCAGATTGACTATACGGTGCGGAAAAAAGGGGAAAATCAGTGTGTTGGTTTTGTGGCCGGCTTTATTGACGACGCCTATGTCCCCGCCAATGAAAAGCTGATGGAGCAGGTCTGTCGCCTGATGGGCGAGCTGCTGCTGGACCCGGTGACCCGGAACGGTCGCTTTCTGCCCGCCTACGTGGAGGGGGAGAAGAGCAATCTCATCGACGCCATCCGCGCCATCCGCAATGACAAGCGGGATTATGCCGACCTGCGCCTGCTGCAGGAGATGTGTGCTGATGAGCCATACGGCGTCAGCCGTCTGGGAGATGAGGAATCCGCCCAACACATCAACAATCAAAAGCTCTATCAGCACTATCAGAATTTGCTGACCACCAGCCGGGTGGAGGTCTTCTACTGCGGCAGCTGCTCTTGGGAGCGGGTGGAGAGCGCGGTGCTGGAAGCACTGTCGGCTCTGCCCCGGGGCGTGGTTGAGATGCCGGCGGTGGCACAGCTTTCCCTGCCACCGGAGGAGCCGCGGTTGGTGACCGAAGAGATGGATGTGACCCAGGGCAAGCTGTCCATGGGTTTCCGCTGCGATAATACGGACATTCCGGCCATGATTATGGTAAACCTCCTTTTCGGCGGCTCCAGCAACTCAAAGTTGTTTCTCAATGTCAGGGAAAAGCTGTCCCTCTGTTATTACGCCAGCTCTTCTTTCCATCGGGTAAAGGGCATCATGACGGTTTCCTCCGGCATCGAGACCAAGGATTACCAGAAGGCCTATGACGAGATTTTAAAGCAGCTCCAGGCCGTGCAGCGCGGCGACTGGGAAGAATGGGAGGTGCCGGGCGCCCTGAGCACCATGATCAACTCTCTGCAGTCACTGTCTGATACCCAGGGAGGACTGGAGAATTTTTATCTGGGTCAGGCGGCCACCGGCCAGGCGGAGGCTCCGGAGGATCTGGCGGCACAGCTGCGGCAGGTGACAGAGGAGCGGATCATGGCAAGTGCCGGCACTGTCAAGCTGGATACTGTGTATTTCCTGAAAGGGAAGGAGGATGTACAGTGAAAGAAACCAAGTATACACGCATCGGGGAAAAGACTCTCTGGACGAAGCTTGCCAACGGTTTGTCAGTGTGCATCGTACCCAAGCCCGGCTTTGCCCGAAAATATGCTTTTTTCTCCACCCGCTACGGCGGCATGGATATGCGCTTCCAGTTGAACGGGGAGTGGCTGGACACACCTGCCGGCATTGCCCACTATCTGGAGCACAAAATGTTCGACACGGAGGAGGGCAACGCCCTGCAGGATCTGACAAAGAACGGGGCGGAGCCAAACGCCTTTACCAGCAACGCCATCACAGCCTACTATTTTGATTCCACAGAGCATTTTTATGACAATTTGAAGATTTTGCTCTCTTTCGTGTCCGTGCCCTATTTTACGGAGGAGAGCGTGGCCAAGGAGCAGGGGATCATCGGCCAGGAGATCGGCATGATCGAGGACAACCCCGAGTGGCAGGTCTATAAACGGCTGATAGAATGTCTGTATAAGACCAGCCCCGCCCGCGTGTCCGTGGCCGGCAGTGTGGAGAGTATCTCCCACATCACGGCTCAGACGCTTTACGACTGCCACAAGGCCTTCTATACACCTTCCAATATGTGCCTGTGCGTGGTGGGTGATGTGGACGCGGCGCAGGTGCTCTCTATCACAGAGGAGATTCTTCCCAAGGAGGGCGGCCCGGTCATTCCCCGGGATTACGGTGGAGAGGAGAACCTGACGCCGGCTGTGAAGGAAAGTGTCTGCCGGATGGAGGTCTCCATGCCCAGCTTTCTGGCCGGCTTTAAATGTCGTCCCGGAAAAGGGGGAGAGGCTCAGATGCGCCAGAATCTCATCGGGGATCTGGCCTGTGATGTGCTGATGGGCGAATCCAGCCCTCTCTATGCAAAGCTCTATGCCGATGGTCTTATTAACGGCAGCTTCGGCAGCTGCTACGAAATGCTGCCGGGCGTGGCCTATGCATATGCCGGTGGCGATTCCAACGACCCCAAGGCGGTACAGCAGGCCATTATAAAGGAAGCGGCGCGTCTGGTGAAGGAGGGCATTGATGATGCCTATTATCAGCGCATTGTGCGTGCCAACTTTGGCAGCACCCTGAAAAGCCTCAATTCCTTTGAAAATATTGCTGTCAGCATGGTGGAGGGATATTTCCACGGCTATGATCCCTATCGTTTTCCGGAGGTGTTTGACTCCATCGGTAAGGAGGATCTGATTGACTTCCTGCGCGAAAATATTGTAGAGAGCCATGGGGCCATCTCCATTATCAATCCCAAGGAGGAATCCAATTCATGAGCGTTCTCAAGGACAGTCCTATCAGCTTTCCGGGACTTTTCGGCGACTGGCAGTTTACCGCCAGCTCCAAGGCACTGAACATCGGCAACGGCGTGTACTGGTATGGCATTTTTATTGCACTGGGCCTTTTACTGGCGGTCTGGGTCTGCATGGGTCAGCGTAAGAAATACGGCATCAGCGAGGACAATCTGCTGGACGCCGTTCTCTGGGGCATTCCCACCGGTATCATCGGCGCGCGCCTTTACTATGTGATTTTTTATCTGGATCTGTTTAAAAACAGTGATGGCAGCTTCAGCTTCAGCAAGGCCATTTCCATTTGGGACGGTGGTCTTGCCATTTATGGCACGGTCATTGCCGCTTTCATCACGGTATATGTCCTCAGTCGAGTGAAAAAATTTAAGCTGGGCGCCCTCACTGATCTGTGCGTCATGGGCCTGCTCATCGGGCAGGCGGTGGGCCGCTGGGGCAATTTTATGAACCGGGAGGCCTTCGGCGGCGAGACCACGCTGCCCTGGCGGATGCGTCTTTGGACCTCCGCTACGGCCTACATCGAGGTACATCCCACCTTTTTCTATGAGAGTTTGTGGAATGTGATCGGCCTGCTGCTGATCGTGTTCGTGGTGTCCAAGGCTCGCCGCTTTGACGGAGAGAACACCTGGTTTTACTTCCTTTGGTATGGTCTGGGCCGTTTCTGGGTGGAGGGTCTCCGGACGGACAGCCTGTATCTCTTTGACTGGCAGCTCTTTGGCCAGCCCATCCGTGTCTCCCAGCTTTTGTCGGCGGTCATGGTGCTGGTGTCCATCTTCGTGCTGTTCTATTTCATCAAGATCAAGAAGCGCTCGCCGGATACTTTGTATGTCAATCAGTTGAAGGCGGCACAAGAGAGTATCGCCGGTGAGGCAGCCAAAGCAAAAGATACTGTCGCTGAAACGGCGGAAGCAAAAGGTCCCGTCGGTGAAAAGCCGGAGGACAATAATCCCACCGGGGAAGAATAAGAAAAACAAATACGTGAAGCCCCCACTTTCATGCCGAAAGCGGGGGCTTCATATTATTCGTATTACTGGAATCAAAGCCTGCGGCCGGTAAGATAATGGCTTGCGTAGTAGGATTCACTCAAAGAGGAGATCTTCACACAGTAGCCCGGGCCGGAGGAAGCGTGAATGAACTGCCCACCGCCGATGTAAATGCCCACATGGGAGGCGGCGCTGTAGGAGTAGTCGTAATCCTGGAAGAATACCAGATCGCCGGGCTGCAGTTCACCTTGGGATACGGCCGAACCATAGTTCAACTGGCCGGTGGCACCGTGGGGAAGGCTGTAACCGAAGCGAGAAAAGACATACATGGTAAAGCCGGAGCAGTCAAACCCGCTGGGGGAGGCACCGCCATATACATAAGAGACGCCCAAATAGGACTGAGCCAGGGAAACCACATCCGAATAGCTGCCGGAACCGGCGGAAGCGCCGCTGGGAAGCGATGCGGAGGAAGAAGATGCAGAGGAAGAAGGTCCGACGGAAGATGTAGAGGAGGTGGATGCCGAGGCGGCCACTTCCTTCACACTGGTCATGTACAGACAGTCGCCGGCAATATAACCGCTTTGCCCATCATAGGAAACCTGAAACCAGCCGCCCACAAAGCCGCTGACATCTACATAGTTTCCGGCAGAGACGGTTACAAGAGTAGAACTGTCAAAGGAGGGGTCTGTGCGCAGATTGGCGTCCTCGGTCAGCTTGCCATAGGTGGAAAGGCCAAAGACGGCGGTCTGCGCGGAGAGGAAGTCGGAAGAGACACAACCCTCGGTACCCTCGCTGTTAACCCGATACCAGCCGTCCTCATAGTCCAGAATGGAGACAAGGGCACCGCTGCCAAGGGAAGCGAGAATATCGGCGTCGGTGCCTGCGTCACTCCGCAGCCGCACCTCAGAATCCACGACCCGGCCCAGCGCCGTCACAGCGGTGGAGCTGGCGGATACGCCGGAGGGAAGAACAGATACAAAGGAGGCGGACACATAACCGGTGGTACTGCCGGAGGTAATACGGTACCAGCTGTCCAGTGTTTCCTGAATACTAACCACTGCGTTCTTATCAAGAATCGTGATGATCTCGGCGTCGGTATTGGCCTCACTGCGCAACCGGACTTCTGAATCGTTGACAATGCCGAATACCGTATCGGAAACGGCGGAAATATCCGTCAGCATCAGAGAACCCACGGCCACATAACCCAGATAGCCCGCATAGGAAACCTGATACCAGCCGCTCTGAAAGCCGGTGACATATAGAGTGGTGTTCTGGGAAATGCTGACAATGCTCACAGCGTTTTCAGAGGGGCCGGTACGCAGTGCGGTGTCAGCATTGACGATCTTACCCGCCGCTCCACTGAGATTTCGGGCGGTATCGCGGCAGGATACGAAATCACCGTATACATAGCCGTCCATACCATTAAAGGCCACGTGATGCCAGTCGCCCGACTGGTTAATCAGCGCCATCACGGCGCCCTGGGGCGCCTGCCCCAGCACATCGCCGGCAAGGTCGGCAGAGGTGCGGATACGGACGGTTTCACTTACAACAGTAGCTACGCCCGTTACCTCCTCTGCTGAATCAAGAGCGTAGGAGGGAACAACGCATAGCGTAAGAAGCAGAATGGTGGCTGTCAGACCGGAGAATAATTTTTGACAGGTATGCTTCATGGGGAAAAGACTCCTTTCATATAGGAAGGATTTATCTGCCGGAGAGGGCCCGCTCAAGCCAGACAGCGCCCACATCCATGGCAGCGTACAGGCTGTCCTTTTCGGCACGCTTGACCACGCGGTCACGGGATTTCAGATCCGCGTCGGTCAACTGCAGCTGCACCGAGACCCGGGTCGCCACATCCATATCCTGCTCCTTTTTGGAATCCAGAATCTGAAGCATTACAATGTATTTATCCGCCATGCTGCCGTAGTAAACCAGGTTGTCCACCCGACGCAGGGGATGTCCTTTATAAACAAGGCCTTCCGCCTTTTTTTCATCTGCCATTATAGAGACTCCTTTTCAAAGTTTGTAACCAAATTGTAACACGCTATTACCGCTCTGTCAATTCTGCACCTGTTAAAAAAGTCTTAAGCTTTGCCCGGGTGCAAAAGATATTGGACAGATTTTGCGAATTTCATACCATTTTCGTAAATATTACGGTATAATTAATATTAATGTATTGATTTTAAAGTTGGGATACCATAGAATAAAACAAATTACCAAACGGAGGAGCAGCCGTGAGTTTTATTGAGTTTGAAAAAGTAAAAAAAGTATATACCATGGGCGAGGTAGAGATTGAGGCGCTGCATGATGTGACCTTTACTGTGGAAAAAGGGGAGGTCTGCGTCATTGTGGGGCCTTCCGGCGCCGGAAAAACCACGCTGCTCAACATTCTTGGCGGCATGGATACGCTGACGGACGGCACAGTACGGCTGGACGGCGGGGAGGTTTCCGCCCTGAATCGGCGGCAGCTGACGAATTACCGGCGGTATGATGTGGGTTTTGTGTTCCAGTTTTATAATCTGGTGCAGAATCTGACGGCCCTTGAAAATGTGGAGCTGGCCAATCAAATCTCCCGGAACCCCCTGGACGCCAGGGAGGTGCTGCGGGAGGTGGGACTGGGGGCGCGCATGGCCAATTTCCCGGCCCAGCTCTCCGGCGGCGAACAGCAGCGGGTGGCCATTGCACGGGCTCTTGCCAAACGCCCCAAGCTGCTGCTGTGCGACGAGCCCACCGGCGCCCTGGACTACAACACGGGCAAGCAGATTCTGAGTTTATTGCAGAATACCGCCCGGGGAAACGGCGTCACCGTTATCATCATCACCCACAACAGCGCTCTTACGGCAATGGCCGACCGGGTGGTGACCATTAAAAACGGGACAGTGGGACATATGAAAGTCAACAAGGCGCCCCAACCTGTGGAAGAAATCGAATGGTAAAGGAACAGACGCCATGAAGCAATCTCTGCGAAAAATAACATACCGGGAGATTAAGAGCAGTCTGGGCCGTTTTCTGGCCATTTTGTGCATTGTGATGCTGGGGGCGGGCTTTCTGGCGGGGCTGAAGGTGACACGCAAGGCCATGCTCCGCACGCTGGACGAATATAACGCCGAGAGCTGCTTTTTTGATTTCCGAATCGTTTCCTCTCTGGGTCTGACGGCGGAGGATGTAACCTATTTCGGAGGACTTTCCGGTGTGCAGGCGGCGGAGAGCGCCATGGAAACAGACGCTCTTTTCAACATGCCCGATGATACGGAGAGTGTTCTGAAGGTTCATTCCGTGCCGCGGGAGGTCAATACCCTGCTGCTTCGGACAGGCCGTATGCCGGAGGCAAGTGACGAGTGTGTGCTGGACGCTTTCCATTTTAAGGAGGACATGATCGGGCAGACCATTACCCTTTCCGACAACAATACCGATGACCGAACCGATCTCTTTGACAATAAAACCTATACGGTGGTGGGGCTTGTAAACAGTCCGCTTTACATCAACTTTGCCCGGGGCACCACGACTTTGGGAAGCGGTACGGTGCGTGGCTTTGCCTATGTCCCGGCGGAGGCTTTTACCACCGACTACTATACCGATATATATGTGCATCTGACGACTACAGGCAATGTCTATACCGACGCCTACGACAACGCCGTGGACACCTTTGAAGACGGCCTGACGGACGAAGCCAATGGGCGCGCTCAGCTCCGGTATGAAGATATCCGCGCGGAGGCGCAGGAAAAAGTGGACAGTGGCCGGGCGGACTATGAAGAGGGCCTGCAAGAGTATGAGGATCAAAAGGCCTCGGCACAAAAACAGCTGGATGACGCCCTGGACCAGATCAACGAGGGGGAGCGTCAGCTATCCGCCGTTCGCGCCCAGCTGGACAGCGGCTGGACGGCGCTGAAAGAGGGGCAGGCCAAGCTGGATGCCTCCCGGGCGGAATACGAGGCCGCTGCTCCTCAGACACAGACTCAGCTCAATGCTGCCAAAGAACAGCTGAGCGCCGGATGGGCACAGTATAACGAAGGCCTGCAGGCATATGAGGAGGCCGTGAAGGTATACGGTGAGGCGGCCATGGCCGCTCAAAAGGCGCAGCTTGACGCCACAAAGGCCCAGCTTACCGCCAGCCAGATGGCTTATGAACAGGGTATCGCTCAGCTGGAGGGCGCCAGGGAACAGCTGGCGGCGGCACAGGCGGACATAGAAGCCAACCGCCAGACGCTGGAGAACAGCGAAAAGGAATATTCCGCTGCGGTGGAAAAGCTGAAATCCTCCCGGGTGACTTACAATACCTCCCGGGCGGAGGCGGAGGAAAAGCTGGCGGATGCCAAAGCAAAGCTGAATGACGCCGAAGCGGAGCTTGCCGATGCCCAGACCAAGGTTGACGACATCGAAGCACCGGACGTGTTTGTCCTTGGTCGCTATACCAACACCGGCTACGCCAGCTTTGAAAACGATTCCGGCATTGTGGACGGTGTGGCCAAGGTGTTCCCCATCTTCTTTTTCCTGGTGGCCGCTCTTGTGTGCGTCACCACTATGAATCGCATGGTGGATGAACAGCGCACCCAGATCGGTACCTTAAAGTCTCTGGGCTACAAGCCCTGGGAGATCATGAAAGGATATTTACTTTATACCGGACTTGCCGCGGGATTTGGCAGCATTCTGGGTGTTATTATCGGTACAGTGGTCTTCCCCAAGATGATCTGGCAGGGCTATAACATCATGTATGGCTTCACAGATATTCGCTTGGTCTTTGACTGGCCGCTGGCGATTGTGGTGTGTCTTGCGTTTTTGGCTTGCGCTCTTCTGGTGACATGGCTCACCTGCCGCAACGAGCTGCGCCAGGCACCGGCGGAGTTGATCCGCCCCCAGGCGCCTCAGCCCGGCAAGCGGATACTGCTGGAGCACATTCCCTTCATTTGGAAGCGGTTTAGCTTTCTTGCCAAAGTGTCGGCTCGCAACATATTCCGCTATAAAAAGCGTATGTTTATGATGATCGTGGGAATCGCGGGCTGTACAGCCCTGCTTCTGACGGGCTTTGGCATCAACGATTCGGTGACAGGCCTCGCGGATACCCAGTTTGAGGAAATTTCCGTCTATGATGCGCAGGTGAATTTCAAAAACGACCTGAGTGAAGAGGATCAGACGGACTTCCTGTCCGATTGCGGCGATACGGTTTCCGACTGCGCCTTTTTATCCATGTATACCGTGGATGCCAATGTGAACGACAACCTGAAATCGGTTTATCTGGTGGGGACAGACCGGACGGACATGACGCCCTTCATGCACTTTGACCAGCACGGCACGGCACTGACCTATCCCGGTGTGGGCGAGGTGTATATCAACGACAATCTGGCCCGCATACTGGGTGTAAAGGTGGGGGACACTGTCACCTTCCAGAATTCCGGTCTGGACACCATCACGCTGACGGTCAGCGGCATTTTCCGCAATGTCATGCATAACTACGCTTATGTGTCGCTGGATACGCTGCGGCAGGCAGAAGGCTTTGACAGCGGCGTCAATACGGCTTATCTTAATTTCCGGGATGGTGCGGATTCCTATGAGGGGGCGGCGCAAGTGGGAAGCTCTTCCTATGTGGCTGCCACCAGTGTGACCAAATCAACACTGGATCTGGTGGATCGGTCGCTGAGCAGCATGAAATATATTGTGGGTCTTGTGACCTTCTGCGCGGGCGCTCTGGCCTTTATTGTATTGTACAACCTGACCAATATCAACATCAACGAGCGCATCCGGGAAATTGCCACCATCAAGGTGCTGGGCTTCCGACAGTGGGAATCGGCATCCTATGTGTTCCGAGAAAATCTGGTGCTGACCATGATGGGCGCGGCGGTGGGTATTCCGCTGGGCATCTGGCTGCACCGCTATGTGATAGACAATATTCGCATAGATATGATCTCCTTTGATGTGAAAATTCTCTGGCAAAGCTATGTGCTGGCTATTGTGCTGACGCTGCTCTTCGCGGTGATCGTGGACTTTTTCATGTATTTCCGCCTCAACCGCATCAACATGGCAGAATCACTCAAATCCGTGGAATAACACAAAAAGAAAGTTCCCTGATGCATCAGGGAACTTTCTTTTTAAAGTATTTATTGCGGAATCAGGAGGGCAAAAGCATTATTTTGCCAATTCTCGGGCGGCGGCCAGCTTGCCGGCCTCCCACTTGTTGACGCAGACGGCACAGGACATATCGCCCACCACGTTCAGCGTGGTACGGCCCATGTCGAAGAGACGGTCGATACCGTAAATCAGGCCGATGTAGGTGGGGTCGATGCCGATGGCCTGCAGCACCATAGCCAGCATGATCATACCGGCGCCGGAGGTACCGGCGGTGCCGATGGAGGCGAGAGTGGCGGTCACAACGATCATCACCATCTGTGTGACGGACAGGTGAATGCCCATGCAGGTGGCAATAAAGACAGCGGCCACGCACTGGTAAATGGCGGTACCATCCATATTGATGGTGGCGCCCAAAGGCAGAACAAAGGAAGAAACACCGCTGTCAATGTCCATCTTGTCGCAGCACTCCTTGGAAATAGGCAGAGTGGCGATAGAGGAGGTGGAGGAGAAAGCGAAGATGGTGGCCGGAATAATACTCTTGATAAACTTAATGGGGCTCATCCCGGCAAAGATCTTGACAGAGGCGGAGTAAACGACGATGCCGTGCAGAATGTAGCCGATGTAGGCGGCTGCCAGCACGATGGCAAGGCTGCCCAGAATCTGGGGACCCTGGCTGGCGACGACCCATGTCATCAGGCAGAAAACGCCGATGGGGGAGACAGCGATAATGAACATCATGACCTTCATCATCACTTCATAAAAAGAGGATACGATATCCGCAGCCAACTGGCCCTTTTCCTTAGCCAGCAGGATGCCGGCGCCGAAGAACAGGGCGATGACAATGACCTGCAGCATGGTGGCATTGGTCAGCGCTGACCACAGGTTGCTGGGGAAGATATTTACGATGGTATCCATAATGGAAGTGGTGCTCTTGGAGGCGTCATACGCCTGATCGGCGGCCATGGACAAAACCGGGAAAGAGGGGCGGAAGATCTCCGCGATCACAAGGCCGATTACGCAGGCGATAGCCGTGGTGACCAGGAAATACACAACGGTCTTCCAGCCGATGGAACCGACCTTCTTGATGTCCTTCATTGATACGATACCGTCGATAATGGACAGCAGGACAACGGGGACAACCACAAACTTCAGCAGATTAATAAAGATTGTACCAAAGGGCTTAATGTAGCTGGTGGTAAAGGCTGTCGCAGGCTTGACGCCCATGGTGGCCCACAAAATGGCCCCCAGCGCAATACCTGCCGCCATTGCGATCCCAATCCATGCGGGCAGGGAAAGCTTCTTCTTTTTCATATCTCTCTTACACCTATACCTTTCTCATCGTTCGGAGCTGACGCCAAACCCGGAAGGTACCGCCCTCCTAACTGCACAACCGAATTGACGTACAGCTGATCTTGTTCAATTGTAATATACTTTTTTATACAGTTCAACTATTTTTTTACAGAAAATTAACATTTTTAGGAGGCAAAAAGAGGGGCTTCTTTGACAACTTCTACATTGAAAACCGCCCGGCGCATGGTATAATGCTCTCAGAAAGAATGGAAAAGGAGCGGCGGCATAGGAAAGGCCGTGTAAAGTGAGATGGGAATAGAAGCAAAACGGAAAATCGGCACGCTCCCCAGAGGGCCGAAGAATCTGATCACGGATGTGCCCGGCGTTCTGGTGGGGCACCGGACGCTGACAGGGTCGGATCTGAACACGGGCGTTACGGTGATTCTGCCTCAGGATGGTCATCTGTACCGGGAGAAGCTGATAGCGGAGACACATGTCATCAACGGCTTTGGAAAAAGTACGGGACTGATGCAGATACAGGAGCTTGGCACATTGGAAACGCCCATCGCCCTGACGAATACGCTCTCGGTGGGGACCGTCAGCACCGCGCTGGTGCGCCACATGCTGTCCACAGATCCCGGGATTGTCAGCGTGAACCCGGTGGTGCTGGAGTGTAACGACAGCGGCCTCAACGATATTCGCCGGATGCAGGTGCGGGAAGATGACTTTTCTGCGGCGTTGACAGCGGCAGGGGAGACTTTTGAAGAAGGCGCCGTGGGCGCGGGTCGGGGAATGAGCTGTTACGGTCTCAAGGGCGGCATCGGTTCAGCCTCCCGGCGCATCCGGATTGACGGTGTTTCCTATATGGTGGGCACGCTGCTTTTGACCAACTTCGGGCGGCTCTCCGAGCTGCGGTTTGACGGACAGCCCCTGGGGCGTCAGATTCAACATCTGAAAAGCCGGATGGAAAAAGAGCCGCCGGAGCGGGGTTCCGTCATCACGGTGATCGCCACCGATCTGCCGCTCACTGCCCGGCAGCTGGGACGCCTTGCCCGTCGGGCGCAGAACGGTCTTGCCCGGACGGGCAGCATTACCGGCGGCAGCAGTGGGGAAGTGGTACTCTGTTTTTCCACCGCCAACCGGATCCCTTCGGAAAGCGGCGGCCTTGTTTCCCTGCAAATGATGTCGGAGGCCGGACTTGACAAGGCCTTTCAGGCGGTGGCCGACTGTGTGGAGGAAAGCGTTCTCAGTTCTCTTGTTCATGCCGAGACGGTTTCCGGTATGGGTCGGACGCGGGAGAGCCTTTCCGACTATCTGTACTTGCTATCATAAAAAACAGGAGAAATTAAAATGAAAAAAGTGATTGGTATTATTGGTGGAATGGGGCCTCTTGCCTCCCATGATCTGCTGGGAAAAATCATTGACAACACAAGGGCGGACTGCGATCAGGATCATATCCATGTAATCCTCGACAGCGACACGGACATTGCAGACAGAACCGCCGCCATCCTCCATGGGGGGAAAAGTCCGGAGGCGGAGCTTTGTGCCAGTGCCCAAAGACTGCAGCGAGCCGGAGCCGGGATATTGATCGTCGCCTGCAATACGGCTCACTATTTCTATGACGCCATTGCCCGCTCGGTGGATGTGCCGGTGCTGCACATGCCGCGGCTGACAGCGGCGGAAGCGGGCGGCTTCGATACCGTGGCGCTTCTGGCCACCGATGGCATGATCGAAAGCGGTATCTATCAAAAGGCCTTTGCGGGACATGCCAAACTGATCGTCCCCGAGGGTGAAGAACAGAAAACGGTGATGTCCCTTATCTATGACGGCGGGAAGCGGGGCGACAGGGATTTTCCCACAGAGTCTGTTTGCCGGACGCTGGAAAAGCTGGAAAAGCAGGGAGCACAGGCGTTTGTGCTGGGCTGTACGGAGCTGCCCGTGGCCTTCCCGCTGTATCATCTGCCGGGTAAAACCATTGATCCCACACTGATTCTGGCGCGGCAGGCGATTCTGGCCTGCGGCGGCTGCTTGAAATAAGAGAAGGATCTTTCCTATAAAAAAGACTGCTGCAATTGTTGCAGCAGTCTTTCATTATAACTGGCATTCCAGATAGGCCATCTCCTCCCAGACCAACCCCTCCAGCAACGCGTGGTGATAGGCGGCAATGCGAAATCCGTTTCTGGTGTACATGGCTTTGGCCGGTTCATTGTGGGCGTATGTGTCGATACGGATGACCGTGCAGCCCTGCTCCCGCGCAAATTCCTTGGCGTAGTCTACCATGGCCCTGCCATAGCCCCGCCGGGCCATCCGGGGCGGGATGCACAGCGTGTGGATGACTAAAACATGATCGGGCTGGGCGTCATATGCCCACGGAATTTTGGAAAACTCCGCTGCCTGTTCCCGGTTCAAAACCATGCTGGCGCCGATTTCACCGTCTGCCTCCAGCACATACATTTCACCCGCGGCCACTTTTTCCTGCGGTACCTTGATGGTGGGATAGACATTTAACTGCCAGTTGGAGGTGCTGCCGACTTTTGCTTCATGGGTCAGAAGCTGGGTATAGGTTTCGGCAATAGGCGCAATGTCTGCTTCAGTCGCCGGTCGTATGATCTGCATATCCGTTCCTTTCTCCCGCTGGGTTTTGAAGTAATATTTGTGTGATTCTTATTATATCGGATAAGTGTGCAGGGTACAACCTTTTTATAAAGTGATGATCCCCATCAAAACCTCGCAAATTTTATGCGCCTTACAGTGGGGAAAGGTGTGTCATAATAGCAAAAAATATGGTATACTGTCAGATAAGAACCGGCCCTTTGGCGGCCGCTGAAAGAGAGCGACAGTTATAGCATGAAAATGACCAAAGAGGATTTACAGGCATACATAAAAGTCATCCGCCCGGCGGATGAAGGGATAATGGACAAGGCCAGACGCCGGCAGGCAGAACTGGCGAAGCCTCCCGGCAGTCTGGGACGGTTAGAGGATATCTCTATCCGTCTGGCGGGCATTACGGGACAGGTCTGCCCCCGGGTGGAAAACGGCCGGATATTGGTTTTTGCTGCCGACAACGGCGTCACGGCGGAAGGCGTTTCTTCCGCGCCCCAGTCGGTGACATTGTCTCAGGCTGTCAATATGACACGGTATAAGACAGGCATGTCCGCCATGGCCCATTACTTCGGCAATTCTGTGGTGGTGACGGATGTGGGTATCTGTTCGGAGGTGGCCTGCCCGGCCATTGTGCCTCGTAAGGTGCGCTTTTCCACCGGCAATATTGTCCGGGAGCCTGCCATGACCCGGGAAGAGAC
>JAAXZS010000025.1 GCA_012719745.1 Clostridiales bacterium
AAATTTGGAAAGGTGGAGTTTTATTATGAAACATCTGATGTCCGGCAATGAAGCCACCGCGCGCGGCATCTATGAAGCCGGAATCAAGGTCTGTTCCGCTTATCCCGGAACTCCCAGCACCGAAATTCTGGAGAATGTCCCCCAGTACAAGGACGATGTCTACTGTGAGTGGGCTCCCAATGAGAAAGTAGCTACCGAGGTGGCCTACGGCGCCTCTCTGGCCGGTTCCCGTGCGTTCTGCACCATGAAGATGGTGGGCATGAACGTGGCTGCCGACCCTCTGTTCACCGCCGGTTATCTGGGCGTGAACGGCGCTTTCGTCATGGTGACCGCCGACGACCCCAGCTGCCATTCCTCTCAGAATGAGCAGGACAACCGTCATTACGCCCGCGCCGCCAAGGTGGCTATGGTAGAGCCCTCTGATGCGCAGGAATGCAAGGATTTCGTGAAGTTTGCCTGCGAAATCTCCGAGAAATTTGATACCCCTGTGATCTATCGCACCACCACCCGTGTGTGCCACTCCAAGAGCATGGTGGAATTTGGCGAGCGCATGGAGCATAAGGCGCCTGCCTATGCCCGCAATACCCGTAAATTTGTAGCCGCTCCCGCTCACGCTTATCTCAACCACCCCATGGTGGAAGATCGGCTGAAGAAGCTGGAAGCCTTCGGCAATACCGAGGCTGTGGAAATGGGCCTGAACAAAGTGGAGATGAACGGCGCCAAGGTGGGTGTCATCACCGCTTCCGTTTCCTATGAGTACGCCAAGGAAGTGTTCCCCGCGGACACCTCTTTCCTGAAGCTGGGTCTTACATATCCGCTGCCCATGGGTCTCATCCGTGATTTTGCCTCCAAGGTGGAAAAGCTCTATGTCATTGAAGAGCTGGATCCCTTTATGGAGAATCAGATTAAGGCCGCCGGTATAGAGTGCGTGGGCAAGGAACTGACCGGCCTTTGCTATGAGCTGAACACCGAACTGCTGCGCGAGCGCATTTTTGGCGTGAAGACCAGCAGCAAGGTCTCCGATGTGGCGCCGGCCAAGCGGCCTCCCGCGCTGTGCCCCGGCTGCCCCCACAGAGGTTTCTTCTATACCCTGTCCCTGAACAAGAACTATGTAGTTACCGGCGATATCGGTTGCTACACGCTGGGCTTTGCGCCTCCTCTGAACTGCATGGATGTGTGTTTGTGCATGGGTGGCGGCTTCACTGCCGGTATGGGCGTATCCAAGTCCTTTGAGCGCGAGGGCGTTACCGATAAGGTGGTCTTCGGCGTGATGGGCGACTCCACCTTCTTCCACAGCGGCATGACCGGTGCGGCCGAGATCGTGTACAACAAGGGCAAGGTCATTCCCTGCGTGCTGGATAACCGCATCACCGGTATGACCGGCCATCAGGATAACCCCGGTTCCGGCTATACCCTGATGGGTGAGCCCACCGTGATGATCTCCGTTGAAAAGGTGCTGGAGGCCTATGGCTTCGCGCCCGTATTCACGGTGGACCCTCAGGATCTGGACGCCATGAAGAAGGCGGCAGACGACGCTGTGGCCGCTCTGCGTGAAGGCAAGCAGCCCGCTATCGTCACCCGTCGTCCCTGCCTGCTCATTAAGAGAATGAAGCACGACATCGGCATGTGCACCGTCAATACCGACAAGTGCCGCAGCTGCAAGAAGTGCCTGAAGGTAGGCTGCCCCGCTATTTCTATGGAGAACGGCAAGGCCTGCATTGACCGTACCCAGTGCGTGGGCTGCACCGTCTGCGCTCAGGTATGTCCCTTCGGTGCCATTGAAAAGGAGGCTAAGTAACATGAGTAACGTAAAAAGTGCATTGTTAGTTGGCGTCGGCGGTCAGGGCGCCATCCTGATCTCCAAGATCATGACCAACGGCTTTA
The DNA here is from genome assembly GCA_012719745.1 of Clostridiales bacterium. Classification (GTDB taxonomy): domain Bacteria; phylum Bacillota; class Clostridia; order Oscillospirales; family Oscillospiraceae; genus Vescimonas. Next base: position 1,885 of record JAAXZS010000025.1, read on the forward strand.
TGAAGGCCGGTTATGATGTCAAGCAGAGCGAAGTCCACGGTATGGCCCAGCGCGGCGTTTCTGTGTCCACCCAGGTCCGCTGGGGCGACAAAGTCTATGGCCCCGTGTTTGGTAAGGGTGAGGCAGACATTATGGTGGCGCTCGAAAAGATGGAAGCTGTCCGTTACGCCGATTTCCTGAAGCCCGACGGCGTGGCCATCATCAATGATTACGCCATCAAGTCCACCACCATTGCCTCCGGTGCTGAGGAATATCCTCAGGGCTGCATCGAGGACATGCAGAAGAACTTCAAGACCATCGTGCTCAAGGCTGGTGAGATTGCCATCGAGCTGGGCAACGCCAAGTGCATGAACGTGGTGCTTTTTGGTGCCATGTGTGATTCCCTGGGCGTTGACATCGACTGGGAGGAAGTGGTCGCCGAGACCGTGCCCGCCAAGGTGAAAGAGCTGAATATCAAGGCTTTCCGCGCTGGTCGTGAGGCTGCCAAGGTCGGCAAATAAACGATTCAGGCGCTATAATGAGATTCCGGCGGACGTATGACGCGTCTGCCGGAATTTTTTTACTTGACCGGAGGCGTCGCATGCTGCTGTCCACTTTTTGGTACAGTTCCCTTGCTATACTGGAATCAAAGTAAGAAAGGGGGCACTTTTAATCGTGGTTACGACGGTAATTGCTGTGGTGGGTGCGGCCACACTGACCAAAGGGCTGATGCACTTAATTGTTTATTTGGAGAGGCAAAATCAGACAAACGGAGCAAAGTGACAAATGCAAATCAATTGACAGGCTTTCCCTGAAAATGTATAATAAAATGTCAATATTCATTTTTGGCATTTTTATGAAGCGTTGTAAACCTGTGTTTAAAGGAGAAGTCCTATGGATATTTTTGAGAAATGTGAAAAGCCATCACTGGCCAAAGAACTGAAGGAAAAGGGCCTTTACCCCTACTTCCACGCGCTGGAATCCCGGCAGGATGTGGAAGTCATGATGGAGGGCAAACGCCGTATTATGCTGGGCTCCAATAACTATCTGGGGCTCACCACCAATCCCGAGGTGGTGGAGGCGGGCGTCAAGGCTCTGGAAAAATACGGCACCGGCTGTTCCGGTTCCCGGTTCCTCAACGGAACCCTGGAGATGCACCTTGAGCTGGAGGAGAAGCTGGGAAAATTCCTGCGTAAGGACGGCATCGTGACCTGGTCCACCGGCTTTCAGTCCAATCTGGGCATTATCAGCTCTCTTGTGGGGATGCACGATTATGTGATCTGCGACCGGGAAAATCACGCCAGCATTTATGACGGCTGCAAGCTCAGCTATGGCAAGATGCTGCGATACAAGCACAGCGACATGGTGGATCTGGAGCGGGTGCTGCAAAAGGTGCCCGAAACGGCCGGCTGCCTCATCGTGACGGACGGCGTTTTCTCCATGGGTGGCGATATCGCCAAACTGCCGGAGATTTGTGCCCTTGCCAAGAAATATGGCGCCAGGGTCATGGTGGACGACGCCCACGGACTGGGTGTTTTGGGAGAAGGCGGCCGTGGCACGGCCAGCCATTTCGGCCTGGAGGATCAGGTGGATATTTATATGGGCACTTTTTCCAAGTCTCTTGCTTCCCTAGGCGGCTATATGGCATCCAGCCCGGCGGTGGCAGAGTATGTGCGCCACACCTCCCGTCCCTTTATTTTCTCCGCCTCCATTCCGCCGGCGAACTGCGCGGTGGCATTGGCCTCGCTGACCTATCTGGAAAAGCATCCGGAGCTGCCGGCACATCTGCGCTCTCTTTCCCAGTACGCCCGTGAGGGCCTGACCGGGCGGGGTTTGAAAATTCGGGAGTCCGCGGCCAATGTGCCCACACCCATTATCCCCATCTATACATACGAGACCTACCACACGCTGGACGTGTCCCGGGAGATCTATGAGCGGGGCGTTTATGTGAATCCCACGCTGCCCCCCGCGACGCCGGAGGGGGAGGCACTGCTGCGCACCAGTTACATGGCGACCCATACAAAGGCATTGCTGGATGAGGCAATGGACATCATCGCTGATGTCATGGTGAAGAATCATGAGTAAAGTGGCCATTGTCACCGGCGGCAGCTCGGGTATCGGAAAAGAAACAGCTCTTTGCCTTCATCAAGCCGGTTACACCGTGTATGAGCTCAGCCGTCGGGCCCAAGGGCCGGAGGGCCTGTGCCACATCTCAGCCGATGTGACAAAAGAAGAGCAGGTGCAGGCGGCCGTGAAGCAGATTATGGAAAAAGAAGGGCATATTGACGTGCTGGTGAACGACGCGGGCTTCGGTATTTCAGGGGCTGTGGAGTTTACCGAAACAGAAAGCGCCCAGCGTCTTTTTGACGTGAATTTCTTTGGAATGGTACGGATGAATAAGGCGGTAATTCCGCTGATGCGTCAGGCCGGTCACGGACGGATCGTCAATCTGAGCTCCGTGGGAGCGCCGGTGCCGCTGCCGTTTCAGACCTATTATTCCGCTACCAAGGCGGCGGTGAACGATTATACCATGGCTCTTGCCAACGAGCTGCGCCCTTATGGTATCACCGTCTGCGCCGTACAGCCCGGCGACATCCACACCGGCTTTACAGCCGCCCGGGAAAAGGTGCAGGTAGGTGACGACATTTATAACGGCCGTATCGGCCGCTCGGTTTCCCGTATGGAACATGATGAGACCACCGGTATGAACCCCTCTGTGGCGGGCCGCTTCATCTGCCGTGTGGCCCAGAGCACCAGTCATCATCCCCTTTATACCATCGGCTTTTCCTATAAAGCGGCTGTGTTTCTGACAAAAATTCTGCCGGCTCAGCTTTTGAACTGGATGATCGGTCTGCTGTACGCCAAATAAGAGTGTGGCTGCGCGGGAGAAACTTCGCGTTCTAATATGAGAAAGGAAGTCGTTTTACATGCGGGAACTATTTGAAACCCTGCTGCGCCGTTTGGATAACGGAGAGAATGTGGTTTTGTGCAGCGTTTTGTCGGCGGCCGGTTCTACCCCCCGGGGGGCAGGCGCTCGCATGGCGGTATTTGCCGACGGTACGGCGGCCGGCACCATTGGCGGCGGCGCCGTGGAAAAACTGGCCACTGAGGAAGCTGTGCGGATGCACCAGACACGCCAGGGGGGCAGCAAGCGCTTCTGTCTTGCCCCCAATCAGAAAGCAGACATCGGCATGATCTGCGGCGGCGAGGTTACGGTCTGTTTCCAGTACCTTTCCGCCTCCGATGAGGAGCGTAAGGCTGTGTACCGCGCAGCGGTGGAGGAAATGCAGGAGGGGATAAGCGCTTGGCTTATTTTAGAGCTGGAGGGCGGCTCCGTGGTGCGAACGGCCCTCTATGACGAACGGGGTGGCCTGCGCTTCGGCGGGGCTCTGACGGCAGAGGCGCTGATGCCCTTCTTTAAGAGCGTACCGGTATTGACGCCGGGCGAGCCTTCTTTTTATGTGGAGCCTATTTCGGCCCGAGGCACCGTCTATGTTTTCGGCGGTGGCCATGTGAGTCATGCGCTGGTTCCTCTTATCAAGAGTGTCAATTTCCGTGTGGCGGTCTACGATCACCGGCGGGAGCTGGCCAATGCCGAAAAATTTCCGCTGGCAGACGAGATTTATCTGGGTAGTTTTCTGCGGGTTCATGAAAAGATTACCATCAGGCCGGATGACTATGTGGTTATCATGACCCCTGGCCACGAGGCGGACAGGGAGGTGCTGGCTCAGGCATTACAGACGGAGGCCACCTATATCGGCTGCATCGGCAGTCGCAGCAAGATTGCGGCCACCAACGCCTATCTGCTCTCCCACGGTATTTCGGAAGAGCGGCTCAAAAGGGTTCATGCCCCCATCGGACTGCCCATTTTGGCGGAGACACCAGCGGAGATCGCTGTCAGCGTGGCAGCGGAGCTCATTGAACATCGCGCCCGCAAAAACGGCGTTAGAAAGTGAAAACGTGGTGGAGCTTTTATGGCTCCACCACGTTTTATTTTAGCCCTTTATTTTTTGAGGGAGGCTGTTTTTTCACAGGCGGCGATGACAGCATTCATGGCGGCAGCGCGGAAACCGCCCTCCTCCAGGGCGCGGACACCCGCAATGGTAGTGCCGCCGGGGGAACAGACAGCGTCTTTCAAAACACCTGGGTGTTCGCCGCTGACAAGTAATAGCTTGGCCGTTCCCAGCAGCATCTGGGCGGCATAGAGCTGGGCACTTTTCCGAGGCAGGCCGCAATAAACACCGCCGTCAGAGAGCGCTTCCATGAAAAGGTCGGCAAAAGCGCCGCCGCAGCCGGCCACGGCGCTGCCCGCGTCGATCAGATGTTCAGGAAGATGGTCAAGAAGGCCGCTTTTACTCATGGCGGTCAGAAAATAATCCACCTGTTCCGACGTCACGTTGTCGGTGTAGTTGTAGAGAGTGATGCCTGCACCCACGGCGACGGCGGTGTTGGGCATAATGCGGATTACGGGATAATTGCCGCCGGCCATTTGACGAATGACCTCCATGGTGAGTCCTGCCGCCATGGGGACCAGCACGAAGGTGTCTTTCCGCTGAGAGAGGACAGGCGCAATTTCCGAGAGCATCTGTTCCATTAGCTGGGGTTTGACGCCTAAGAACAGGTAATCGCACACGGCAGCGATTTCTTGGTTGGTGGAAACGACGGCCCCCAGCTGCTGCGCCAGCGTTTCCGCCTTGTCTGCTGTGCGGTTGGAGAGCAGCAGCTCACCGCATTTGGCCGCAGACACAGCCTGCGCCAGTGCGCCGCCCATATTGCCCACGCCGATAAAACCTAATTTCATAAGGATACCCCCTGTTGTTGTTCTTATCCGTATCATAAGACAAACCCATCCGGAAAGCAATAAAAAATGCACTCCTCAGATTGCGCCTGTGGCCGCAATCTGCTATGATAAGCAAAATGGGGGGGATTTTTTTGCATTTATACGATGAGATAGCGGCTTATAAGCCGTATAATGAGCAGGAGGAGCGGGACAAAGCGGCCATGCTTCGTTTCATGCGCGAAAACAAGGATGCCTTCCTTCGCAGCAATGAAACGGCGCATATGACAGCTTCTGCCTGGGTGGTGGATGAAACAGGTACAAAGGTGTTGATGCTCTATCACAATATCTATCATTCCTGGTCCTGGGCGGGCGGTCACGCCGACGGGGAAGAAGACCTGTTGTCCGTTGCCATGCGGGAGGTGCAGGAGGAAACCGGCTTGGGGCATCTGACCCCTCTTGTAAGCGGTATTTTTTCTCTGGAAAATTTGACAGTGGACGGCCATGAAAAGCATGGCGCCTATGTACCCTCTCACATTCATTGCAACGTCACCTATTTGCTACAGGCGGCAGAGGAACCTCTGCGGGAAAAACCGGATGAAAACAGCGGTGTTGCCTGGTTCACACCCGAAGAGGCGCTGCGTGCCTCCACAGAGCCTTGGATGGTGGAGCGTATTTACCGCAAGCTGGTGGAAAAAAGCATCCCTTATATGAAATAACGGCCCTGACGGCCTGAAGTCTTGAAGCTTGGAGATGGGACTATGCAGAATTTGGCAGAATTTCGGGAAGAGTGGAAAAAGGCATATGACAACGAGGTGTTTTTAAGCACACTGCATCAACGCGGCACGGGGATCGAGTGGGCGCGTTCGGACTTTTATGCCCGGTATTTTCCTTTGCGGCGACGCCTTTCTCTTTGCGATGCGGTGGAGCAGGCGGCAGCAAACCTGCCGGCAGGCGCACCGCCGGAGGCTGGCTGGCCGGATTTTGTGCTGAATTATGCCGTTTCCCGGCTATTTAAAAATCACCGCCGCCCCTGCACCCCCGCCCAGGAGGATTTCGCCCGCTGTGTGCTGTGGGGCCTGCACCTTCTTATGTGTGCGGAGCGGGAGAATCTGCCCTTTGACGAAAAGTGGGATTTTGCCTTTTGTACGGAGCGGGAGAGGGGGGAGAACATCCCTTTGTACGAACGCTTTCTCCGCGCCTGGCAGGAAGGCTTTCTCTATGAGATACTGCGTCTTTCGGGGGAGTTGACGCCTTTTTGTACGCTGCCCCACATAGCAGGGGTGCATCATGTGGCCATGACGGTGGCCCGGGAGCTGCGGGCGGAGGGTGAGGCACTGGATCTGACAGTGGTATCGGCTGCTGCCGCCGGCCACGATGTGGGAAAATTCGGCTGTATGCCCGGTGAGCGAGTGCCCTACCTGCACTACTATTATACCGACCGCTGGTTTGAAGGCATCGGTCTGGGGGAAGTGGGGCAGATCGCTGCCAATCACTCCACCTGGGATCTGGAGCTGGAAAACCTGACCACAGAGTCCATGCTGCTCATTTACGCGGACTTCCGCATGAAGCAGCGGCGGGGGCCGGATGGCCGGGAGGAATCCACCTGCTATACGCTCAAAGATGCCTTTGACATCATCCTGAATAAGCTGGACAATGTGGACGATGCCAAGCGCCGCCGCTATGAATACGTATACCGAAAGCTTCGGGATTTTGAAGAGTACCTGGTGAGCCGCGGAGTGGATATTACCCTGTCGGGACATCCCAAGGAACCGGAAAAGTCCCGGGATATTGCCCTGATGGAGCCGGCGGAATACTATCGTACCTTCCGCCTGATGGCGGTAGAGCACAACCTCAATATGATGCACCGTTTTGGCCGGGAGCAGCTTTTTGCCAACATGTTGGAGGAAGCCCGGGGGGAGAAGGATTGGCCGCGTCTTCGCACCTATCTGTGCATTATGGAGGTGTACTGCACCTATCTCTCCGCCAATCAGAAGATGCAGGCGCTGCGGTTTTTGTATGATCTGCTGCTGCATAAGGAGGGAGATATCCGCCGTTCCGCTGCGGCTCTGATGGGGCAGCTGATCGCCCGGTTCAGCCTGCGCTATAAAAAAGAACTACCCGCCTCCGTGGGACGGGAGCAGATCGATGAGACACAGTTTGCCCTTTGGGCCCAGTATCTCAATCTGCTCATTTATCCGGATCGCAAACTGACGCCCCAGCAGCGCAGTCATATCCATTTCACCACCAAGTTGGTGGTATCGGCGGTACTGGAAAACAGCAGCGGCGCCGATCAGATTGCTTTTATAGAGGGGCTGATGCCCTATTATGAATCGGCGGAGACGGTGGATGAGGAGGCGGCTCTGGCACTGACGGATACATTGAGCTACCTGCCCTTCGGGGAGCTGACGCCGGCCCGGCAGGAGACAATGATTGCCTTTGCTGTGGCCCAGTGCGACAGCGGCAGCCTGCCGTTGACCACAGCGGCGCTGCGGTTTTTCTGTTATGCCGTGGAAAAACTGCCGCCGGCGCATCCGGCCCGGGGGCGTATGTTCTCCGCCATTGAAAACGTGCAGGAGCGGCAGATACCCGCCCTGCGGTATCTCTGCGCCCATTTTCAGGAGAATCTGGGTCTGTCCCGGGGCTTTTCACTGGCGCAGGGCGAGGTGGCCGATATCTTTGTGGACAATCTGAAAACCGCCACGCCCTGGCTTGTGAAAATGGTGAATATCGAGCTGCTCACCCGACAGGCCGCCTTTGATCCCGTCGGCAGCACCATGCACATTGCCGCCCATTTTTCAAACCTCCTTCGCGTCAGCGAAGCCGTGGTGGTGCGCAAGACGGCGGGGGAGGCACTGTTGGCGACGGCGCCTTATCTGACCTTCGATCAGCGCAACGAGGTGGTGGTGGAGCTGGCAAAGGGCCTTGAGGTGGGCCAGTCGGAATTTTCCAAATACATTCCCCAGTATTTAGGCGAACTGATGCTGTATCTGCGTCCCACGGAGCTGGATGAGACGCTGGATTATTTGCAGGAGCTGCTGAGTCACAGCAACAGCAGCGTGGTGGCCTCCTCGCTGGATACCGTGGGGCAGGTGGTGGAGCATTACGGTGTCTACGCCGGCCGCTATCCGGAAGAGGAAGAGAGCTGGCGGGCACGCCGCCGCCGCATGGCGGGAATGCTGCTTAAGGGCATGGCCTCCTATCGTGAGGCGGTGCAGCAGGAGGCACTGTTCGTCATCAGTACGCTCTTTTCCTCCGACGATCTGGCGGCGGCGGAAAAGGCCTGGTTTTTCACCCACTGCGCCCATAAGATGCTGTTTCTGCTCTGTGAGCAGCAGGAAAGAGGTCTCAATTACCTTTACTGCTCGGCCGCCCTCTATCATATATACCGTTTTATTGTCCATTATGAGGTGGACTGCGGTGGCTTTACCTTCCGTGACCGGAAAAAAGTGGCTTTTTTTCCGGGAACCTTTGACCCGTTTACTCTTTCCCACAAGGGCATTGTGCAGGCCATTCGGGACATGGGCTTTGAGGTATTTCTGGCCATTGACGAGTTCTCCTGGTCAAAAAAGGCTCAGCCGGGTCTGCTGCGCCGTCAAATGGCGTCCATGTCGGTGGCAGATGAATTTCATGTGTATCTTTTTCCCCATAATGTGCCGGTGAATATTGCCAATCCGGCGGATATCAGTAACCTACGGGCCCTTTTCCCCAACCGGGAGCTGTACCTGACGGTGGGATCTGATGTCATCGGCGGCGCCTCCTCCTACCGCCAGCCGCCGCAGGAAAACTCGGTTCACAGCATGAACCATATCGTTTTCCTGCGGGTGTCCGGTCAGCAAGAGGAGGAGACGCAGACGCTGCCGGATCTCTCTGCCATCACCGGCCATGTGATCACGCTGCAACTGCCGCCGGAGCTGGAAGACATCAGCTCCACCCGTATCCGGGAGAATATCGACCTCAATCGCGACATCTCCCATCTCATCGACCCGGTGGTGCAGGAGTTCATCTATCAGCGGGGTCTTTACCTGCGGGAGCCACAGTATAAGCCTTTGATGGAGGCGGGTACACTGTGCTTTACCCGGGTGGAGGAGCCCGCCGAAGATCTGCTGCGGGAGGCCTTTGACAGCCTGCACGAACAGCAGGGCGCGTCAGAAATTCTGGCACGGAGGGACAGCCTTCTTTTGCTGCGTTCCCAGACGGAGAATGGCCGGGTGCTGGGCCTTGCTGCCTGGCGGTATGTCCGCGTGACGGAACTTTTTGGCCTGCTGCAAAATACCGAACAGGCAAACCGCGTCCGGGATGCCGCCTCCGGAAGACTGCTGTGTCTGACGGGTCTGTATGCCCCCGATGAGACGGTGATGCAGCTCCTTTTGACGGAGCTCTTCACGCAAGCTATGGCGGACGACTGTACGGACGCTCTTTATGTACGCCCTCTGAGCGGAGGGGAGCGCATGGAGCCCATCCTCCGCTGTCAGGGCTTTCATCCGGTAGACAAAGCCGAAAGCGATGAATCGCTGATGCTGGTGGATATGAATTCGCCGGTGGTCTTTTTGCAGAATGTAGAGACGGCAGTCAAGGCGCCCTTCTGCAATGATTCAGCAGTGCTGGCCACCATTGAAAAAAGCCGCCGTCGGCTGAAGCTTTCTCTGGTGGATATGTACCCGGGGAAGCTGATCCTAACTGTTTCCGCCCAAATGATCCATCACCGTCTGGTGGAAAAGATCACGGCGCTCAACGGTGTCCCCATGACGACCACAAAGCCTCGGACATTGGGACCCTACATGTGCGTGCCCTTCGGCAAGCTGCTGCGGGGTCATGCCGTGCCCAACACAGTGACAAAGACCATCCATACCGACAAGGTGTTTGCCCCCGATATCCGGGAACAGTGGATCGAGGCCTTTCCCAACTACGCGCCCCTGAAAGACCAGATGCGCACGGTGAAATCCTTCCGCCGCCCTGTGATTTTGGTGGACGATCAGCTGCACACCGGCCGCCGCCTCCGGGAGTTGGACCCGCTGGCACGGCAGCAGGGAGTAGAGATCCGGGAGGTGCTGGTGGGTATTCTCTCCGGCCAGGGCAAGGATCTGATGGAGCAGTGGGGTCGCTCGGTGGACTGCGTGTATTTTGTGCCCAACCTGCGGGCCTGGTATGTGGAATCGACCCTCTATCCCTTTATCGGCGGCGATACCATTCGCCGGGAGGTACCGACTGAGCAGGGTCTGCCGCCCTCCGTGAACATGATTCTGCCCTACTGTTATCCTGAGCATTTGAAAAAGTGCGGCCCCGGCGCCGCTTATCGTTTCTCCAGAACCTGTCTTGAAAATACCGGCGAGATCATGACATCGCTGGAGGCGGCTTATCGCAAAACCTTTGCCCGGAATCTAACGCTGCGGCGTCTGGGGGAGGCCGTGGTGCTGCCGCTTTGTCCCGACAAGGGGAATCTGGTGTATGATTCCGGGCAGGCGGTATCGGCCTACCTGCAAAACGATCTGTCCGCACTGGCACGGCTGCGGAACTTATTTGAAGAATAGGGGAGAACTATGTATTATTATCGGGAACAGAAGCAGTTGTTTGCTTCTTTTGACTCGCTGCCACTGCCTGCGGCAGCAGAGGGGGAGATATCGGCCTTTCTATTCCGCCGTCCGGCGGCGGAGTGCCGTGCCTCTTTTGCCCCCACAAGTGCCCGGCAATTGAGCGCTCCGACGGAGGATGTGCGTTGGCTGGATGCTTCCCGGCTGGATGAGTGCCCGGAACCGCTGCCGTCCCAGCTGGAGGAGCAGCTTGGTGAGGGGCGTCTCCGGGCGGTGAATTTCAATCATCCCCGTTGGCGTGCGCTTGCCGCCCAACCGCTCCTCCCCGGCAAAAAGCGGGTGCATATTCTGGCACTGGGGGATGTGGGCAGTACCATTTTAATGGGGCTAAAGCTCCTGGGCGGCGACGTGATCGACACCGTCGGTATCTGCGACATCAATGAAAACGCCCTCAAACGCTGGGAATTTGAGATGAATCAGGTGACCTACCCCTGGGACTACGAAAGCCTGCCCCGGGTGGAGATCGTGCCCAGGGAAAAGCTTTTTCAGAGTGATGTGTTCTGCTTTGTGGCGTCAAAAGGGATTCCTCCGGTGGGTGCGTCGGGAGATGTGCGTATGGCCCAGTTCGAGGCCAATCGCGGTCTTGTGGAGGGCTTTGCCCGGCAGGCGCGGGAGGAGAAGTTTCCCGGCCTTTTTGCGGTAATCTCCGATCCCGTGGACCCGTTGGCCAAGGCGGCGCTGATAGCCTCCAATCGGGACGAAAACGGACAGTACGACGGTCTGGGTCTTCTGCCCGAGCAGGTGCAGGGTTTCGGCCTGGGGGTCATGAATGCCCGGGCGGCGTATTACGCCCAAAAGGACGCCCGCTTTTCTTCTTTTCTGCGGGAGGGGCGAGCCTTTGGCCCCCACGGCAGCGGCCTTGTGGTGGCCAATTCCATCGAAAACTACGACGACGCCCTTTCCCGGGAGCTGACGGAGCTGGCTCTTCACGCCAACATGGAGATGCGGGCGCTGGGACATAAGCCCTATGTGGCTCCCGCCCTTTCCTCGGCGGCCATCTCCTTGCTGCTGACGCTGCGGGGAAAGTGGCATTACGGCTCCGTCTATCTGGGCGGTGCTTATGTGGGGGTCAAAAACCGCTATACCCCCTCTGGCCTTGCCACTGAGACGCTGCCGCTGCCGGACGCCCTCTTTGCGCGTTTACAGGAGACGGAGCAGATTCTCCATTCCATTATCTGAGGAGGCGTACCAAAATGGAACCGCTGGTGGTGATTTGTCCCCGGGATGGGGAAAGTCCCCGGCTGGACAGTGTCCTGAAACCCCTGCTGTCGTCCCGCCCCTGCACCCTTGTGGAGCGGGCGGAGGAGCTGCGGCCGGTTCGTCATGCCTATGTCCTTTTTGCTGTGTCGGTGTGGGACGCGGGCATCAATCTGACCTATTACGCCATGCTAAGCAAGATACGCAGTGATCCTGACTTTTTTGAAGGCTGTACCGGCGCTTTGCTGGTAGACGGCAGCTGCGAACTTTATACCAAGGCCATTGCCCGGGAATTGGTGTTTGCCGCCAATCGGTCGGGATGCGCCTTTATCGGAAAACCGCTGGTGGAGGCTACCGGTTCCCTGCGGAATTTTGCGGTGCGGGCAAAGCTTTTGCAAACGGATGTGCTGGGTGCCTACCGTACCTGTGCAGAGGAACTGCTGGAGCGGCTTCTGACCTTTGCCCCGTCCCGGCCGGTCCATCCCCGACTGTTGACCCTTCATGCATCCAACCGAAAGACCTCCAACACGCTGGCTTTGTGGGAAGGAGTGCGGGCAAAGCTGGCAGGCCGTGTGACGGTGGAGGAGATCAGCCTCCGGAACGGTGCGCTGGTGGACTGCAACGGCTGCGAATACCGGGCCTGTCTTCACTTCGGAGAGCAGGGTCGCTGCTTTTACGGCGGCGTCATCGTGGATGAGGTCTATCCGGCCCTGCAAAATGCCGATGCCGTACTGTGGGTCTGCCCCAACTATAATGACGCCCTGGCCGCCAACCTGACGGCCTGCGTCAACCGCCTGACGGCTCTTTTCCGCGCCACGCCTTTTTTCAACAAGGCGCTTTACGGTATCGTGGTCTCCGGCTATTCCGGAGGAGACATCGTGGCCCAGCAGCTGATTTCGGCCCTTTGCATGAATAAGGCCTTCTGGCTGCCGCCCCGCTTCTGCCTGCTGGAAACGGCCAATGACGCCGGCACTGCCATTCGCCTGCCGGGGATCGAGCAGCGCCTGGCCGACTTCGGGGAGCATATTCTTTCATAAAAAGAGTGCCGTTTTACAAAATTGTAAAACGGCACTCTTTTTATTATTTCTGATGTTGCAGCGCCGCTTCCACAAATCCTCGGAACAAAGGCTGGGGTCTGTCGGGACGGCTCTTGAACTCCGGGTGAAACTGCACGCCCACAAACCAGGGGTGATCCGGCTCTTCCACGATCTCCACCAAATGTCCGTCGGGGGAGAGACCTGACAGCAGCAACCCTTTTTCCTCCATGGCGGCCCGGAAGTCGTTGTTGAATTCATAGCGGTGGCGGTGGCGTTCGGATATGTCTGCCCTGCCGTAAAGGCCGTAGGCACGGCCATCCTGTCGCAGCACGCAGGGATAGCGGCCAAGGCGCATGGTGCCGCCCTTGGCGGTGACGCCCACCTGCTCGAGCATCAGATCGATCACCGGATGCGTGGTGGTGGGGACGAACTCCGAGGAGGTGGCGTCCGCCCAGCCCAGCACATGGCGGGCAAATTCAATGACGGCGATCTGCATACCCAGGCAGATACCGAAATAGGGGATTTTCTTCTCCCGGGCATATTGAGCGGCCAGGATCATGCCCTCAATGCCCCGGTCACCGAATCCGCCTGGCACCAGAATACCGTGGCAGCCCCGGAGCTTTTCATCAATATTTTTCTTTGTCAGCTCCTCCGAATCCTCCCAGCGGATGTCCACCACGGCGCTATTAGCCGTGCCGGCGTGGGATAGGGATTCCACCACGCTGAGATAAGCATCGTGAAGCTGGGTGTACTTGCCTACCAATGCAATGGTCACATGGTTCCGGGCAGTTTTGATGCGCTGCACCATGGCACTCCATTCGGTAAGATCCGGCCCCTTGGCGGGCAGATTCAGCTTTCGGCATACCACCTCGGCCAACCCTTCTTTTTCCAGCATCAGCGGCACCTCGTAGAGGGTGGAGGCGGTAAGGTTGGGAATTACGCACTCGGCCTCCACGTTGCAGAAAAGGGCAATCTTTCGCCGCACATCCTCCGGCAGCGGCGCGTCGCTGCGGCATACCAGCACATCCGGCTGGATACCGGCGGAGAGCAGCTCCTTCACGGAGTGCTGGGTGGGCTTGCTCTTGAGCTCTCCCGACCCGGGGATCTGCACCACCAGCGGTACATGGATGAACAGCACATTCTCCCGGCCTTTTTCACAGGCCACCTGCCGTACGGCCTCCAGATAGGGCTGGCTTTCGATGTCGCCCACGGTACCGCCGATCTCGCAGATCACCACATCCAGATCTTCCCGCTCCATGGCGTAGATCCGGCTTTTGATTTCGTCGGTAATGTGGGGAATGATCTGCACGGTGCCCCCCAGGTAGCCGCCCTCCCGCTCCCGGTTGAGAACGCTCCAGAAGATCTTGCCGGAGGAGACAGAGGAATCACCTGTCAGATTTTCATCCACAAACCGCTCATAGTGCCCCAGATCCAGATCGGTTTCGGCGCCGTCGTCGGTGACAAATACCTCTCCGTGCTGATAAGGGCTCATGGTGCCCGGGTCCACATTGAGATAGGGGTCAAATTTCTGGTTGCGTACGGAAAGCCCTCGCTGCTTCAAAAGCCGCCCCAGAGAGGCCGCGCAAATGCCCTTGCCAAGGCCGGACACCACGCCGCCGGTCACAAAAATGTATTTCATAAAGATCCTCCTCTGTCAAAAAGCCCCTTTTGGGGCAAAAATACAAAAAAAGAAAGCGCCACGGATGCTTATTTTGCGGGCAGTAGCCCCTTCATCGGGACATACCGCCGCAAAAAATCCGTGGTGCCGCCAAACGGCCCTGAAAAAGCCTTATTCATCGCGTCACGCGCGCCGTATCGCCGGAATACCGTCCCGGTCCGCTCAAAAAAATATGCACAAATTGTAGTATTTTATCTCTTTACAGTCAAGAAGTGAAATGCACGGAATTATAAGAAATTCAAAAGCCCAAACAATCGGTTTTCACAAAAATGCAGGAAGAGACAAAACAGTGTTTGCCTTTCATAAAAAAGAAGTTTATGATAAAAATGATCCCCTCTGTGCCTGCGCTATCAAAAAGCGGGTGGAGAAGGGAAAAATAATAGATAGAGAACGTGAGAAAAGAGGGATGACATGCGCATTGTGGTGAAGGTGGGCACTTCCACACTGGCTCATCGCACGGGCCTTTTGAATATCCGCCGGGTGGAGAAGCTGTGCCGTGTTTTAAGCGACCTGAAAAACGCGGGGCATGAGATGATTCTGGTTTCCTCCGGCGCCATCGGCATGGGCGTGGGGAAGCTGTCGCTGGGCGCCCGCCCTGCGGATATGCCTACCAAGCAGGCCGCCGCGGCGGTGGGGCAGTGCGAACTGATGTATACCTATGACAAACTCTTTTCCGAGTACCGCCACAACGTGGCTCAGATCCTCCTCACCGGCAGCGATGTGGAGCAGCCCGAGCGGCGGCGCAATTTTCACAATACCCTCACCCGACTTTTAGAGCTGGGAGCGCTGCCCATCATCAATGAAAACGACACGGTGGCCACAGAGGAGATCAACATCGGCGACAATGATACCCTTTCGGCCATCGTGGCGGCCAATATCGGGGCGGATTTGTTGGTGCTGCTCTCGGATATTGACGGCTTGTACGACGCCGATCCCCACACCCATCCGGAGGCGAAGATTATTCCGGAGGTGCACGGTGTTACGCCGGAAATTCTGGCACTGGCGGGGGGCAGCGGCTCCGGTCTCGGTACCGGCGGCATGGTAACAAAGCTCCACGCGGCGCAGATTGCGGCCGCCGCCGGTACGGATATGGTCATTGCCAACGGCGAAGAGCCAGAGGTACTCTATGCCATCGTGGACGGTGTACCAGTGGGCACCCGCTTCACAGCAGAGGTGAAATAATATGACAACATTTGAAATGATGGCGGCAGCCAAGCAGGCGTCACCCGCTTTGGCAGCGTCTGACAGTAAAACAAAAAATCGGGCTCTTCTCGCCATGGCGGATGGCTTGATGGCAGATAGGGAAACGATTCTGGCGGCAAACGCGCTGGATACCACCGCTGCTGCCGACCATATTTCCCCCGTGATGATTGACCGCCTTACTCTGACAGAAGAGCGCCTTTCCGCCATGGCGGAGGGCGTGCGTCAGGTGGCGGCGCTGCCGGACCCGGTGGGACGGATTCTCTGCCGGTTGGAGCGCCCCAACGGCCTTGTGATCGAAAAGACCTGCGTACCGCTGGGCGTGGTGGCCATTATCTATGAAAGCCGTCCCAACGTGACCGCGGACGCGGCGGCTCTGGCGCTGAAATCCGGCAACGCCTGTGTGCTGCGCTGCGGCAGAGAGGCTCACCGCAGTGCTGCCGCTATTGTAGAGGCTTTGCAAAAGGGCTTGGCGGCAGCGGATCTTGACCCGGCTCTTATCGGCCTTGTGGAAGATACCAGCCGCCAAAGCGCCATGGATTTGATGCAGGGGGTAGGGTATATTGACCTCCTGATCCCCCGGGGCGGGGCGGGTCTCATCCGCTCCTGCGTGGAAAACGCCAAGGTGCCCTGCATCCAGACCGGCACCGGCATCTGCCACATCTTTGTGGACGAAACCGCCGATCAGTCCATGGCCTGCCGGATCATTGAAAATGCAAAGGCCAGCCGTCCCTCCGTGTGCAACGCGGAGGAGGTGTGCATTGTGCATGAGGCTGTTGCGGCGGAATTCCTCCCCAAGCTGCACCGCACGCTGGTAACAGACAGAATAGCCAAGGGCCTCCCCCCGGTGGAGCTGCGGCTGGATGAAGCGGCGCAAGCCGTGATTCCCGGCACTCCCGCAGGGGACAGGGACTTTGACACGGAGTTTTTGGACTATATTCTGGCGGTGAAGGTGGTCAAAGACACGGCGGCGGCCGTGGCCCATATTGCCCGCCACTCCACAGGCCACAGTGAGTCAATCCTGACAGAAAGCGCGGGAAACGCCGCTTACTTCACCCGCATGGTGGATAGCGCCGCGGTATATGTCAACGCTTCCACCCGCTTCACCGATGGAGGAGAGTTCGGCCTCGGCTGCGAGATGGGAATTTCCACCCAGAAGCTCCATGCCCGTGGCCCCATGGGTCTGGAGGAACTGACCACTTACAAATATATCATCCACGGTAATGGCCAGATTCGCTGAAAAGTAGCCCCTGTCATATAAAAAAGAAGTACGGAAGAAATTCCGTACTTCTTTTTATGTAGGTGAAATCAGGCGACGGTGTTAACCACCAGCATCACGATAAAAACCGCAATACCGATGACTGAAACAAGCAGCGGTTTCGTTTTATTTTCCGCCTCGTCCCGGTTAAACAGGGTGAAACCGGCCGGAACAGCCGATAGAAGCGCAGGCATGGCGATGGCCAGCGGCTTTGCCAGCGTGGTGACGTTGCCTTTGGAGCCAAACTGCGTAATGACAGTGTCAGGAAGCAGGAGAAAGGATACCACCGTCAGCGCCACGGCAGAGAGCAGCAGGATAAGCGCAAGAATTTTTTGCTTTTTCATAAGAACCTCCATTGTATTTTTCTATCAGGAAAGAGCGGCGTAGAGAGCACTTCCCCGCTTCCGAAGCCATTGATACAGGCAAATGCTTCCCACAGCGGAAAGAATAGTGGCCAGCAAAAGTCCCGCCAAGGCAAAGCCTTTTAAAGCCGAAAGAATGCAGATGCCGCCCAGCAGCAGCAAAAGGACGAAGCCGATGAGCATGGACAGCAGCAGGCTGACGCCTTGTTTGACCACTTGCGTCTCACTCATCCATGTGAAATTGGGATGCTTCAGGTTGCAGATAATGCCGATTTCCGCCATCATGACGGCAAAGGCAGCCGGCAGGATCAGCGCCAGAACAGCTTCCACAACACCCGGCCGCATGGTAACGATCACACAAATGGAGGCCAGTAGAGACAGCGGCAGCTGCAAAGTGAGCTGCATTTTTATTTTGGCCCAAAGCACCTGAAAACCGTCCAGCGGCAGGGACTGGCAAATCCACAGACTTTGCCCTTCCAGTGAGATGGAAGGTGCCGTAAAGGTAACGGTGCTGTGCATCAAAAGAATGCAGACCACCAACCCCGGAAACAGGAGATCGGCCATATCCGGCTGCAAAGAAAAGAGCGACAGGATTTTGCCTTTTTCCAACAGCAGCGCCACGCAGCCCCCCAGCAGGAACAGCAGCCCCAGACCGGCGTTGAGCATATAGATGGACGAAGATGCCAGATGCCGAAATTCCTTATCCACCAGTGCGCCGGAAGCGGAGGAAACGTGCAGCGTTTTTTCCTCATAGCGGATTTTGGCGGCGTGGGAGCGTTCCGTGGCTGTGCGGATAAAGGTGACGGAGAGAATCCAGCATACTACCAGAAAGGGAACCACCAAAATCACCGTGCATAGCAGTAAATACAGCAGATTGCCGTTGGCCATGGCGGAGCCCAGCCAGAAAAGAAGGGTTACTGCCGAGAGGTGGTCGGCGATCAATTGTCCGTTAAGGAGTATATCGGTCAGTCCCTGATAGAAGAAGGCGTAATAAACGTAGAAATAAGCCCCCAGGAACAGTAGGGACAAAAGCACAGTCACCAGCGACTTGTGGCGGACATGAACATTGATCTTGGCAATGATCCATCCCATCAGGGAGGAGAGGGCTGTGGAAAAGAGGGGGATAGCCAGGCACAGAACCACAAAGGCGAAAATCCCCAAGGGATTGCTGAAGTAGCCGCAGATAGCGGCGGGAATGGCGACACACGCTTCAAAGATCAGATTGATGCCGATGAGCAACAGCAGCCGGCTGGTGAGAATGTATCGCGGCGGAACCGGCATGGAGAGCAGCAGCTCGTTGTCCCGTGCCTCAAAAAGCTGCGCCTTGGCGGTAAAGATGCTGAAAACAAACATCAGCGCAAAATCGGACAGGGCAAACATGGCAAAATACAGCCAATCCAGCCCTAAGGTGTGATAGGCGTTGCCCATGGCGTGGAAGGACGTGTAAAAAAGAAAACCAAAGACACCGAAAATGTAGACAGAAAGGAGTATAAACCCTACCGTCTTGCCGGTGGAAGCTTTCTTTTTGGCTCGTGATATACCGGTAAAATAACTGCTCAAAGAGGCGAGACGAATACGCAGCAGCGTTTTAAGCATGTTTGTCCTCCAGTTCCAGGAACACATCTTCCAAAGAGGTGTTGCCCTTGACCTCCTCCATGGTGCCCGAGACGATCAGCCTGCCGCCTTTGATAATGGCCACCTTGTCGCAGAGCTTTTCAGCCACCTCCAGCACGTGAGTGGAAAAGAAGATGGCGCCGCCCCGGTCACAGTGCTGCCGCATCAGTTCCTTGAGGCTGTGGGAGGCTTTCGGGTCCAACCCCACAAAGGGCTCATCCATGATAATCAGCTTGGGATCATGGATGAGGGCGCTGATGAGAGCCAGTTTTTGCTTCATGCCGTGGGAATAAGAGGAGATGGGCTGGGCCAGATCATCGGTCAGCTCAAAAAGAGCGGCGTACCGGCGGATGCGCTCCTCCCGGTCGGACTGGGAGACACCAAAGATGTCGGCAATGAAATTCAGATATTTGATACCCGACAGAAATTCGTACAGGTCGGGGTTGTCGGGGATGTAGGCCATGATTTTCTTGCAGGCAATGGGATCGGTTTTGATGGATTTTCCATTGATGGCGATTTCTCCGCTGTCAAAGGGCAGAATGCCGCAGCAGGCCTTAATGGTGGTGGTTTTGCCGGCACCGTTGTGTCCGATGAAGCCGTAAATCTCGCCGGGCAGAATATGGAGGGACAGATCGTCCACCGCTTTTTTCTCCCCGTAGGTTTTGGTCAGATGGTCAATTTTTAACATAATTTGTTTCCTCCTGAAACATTTTCTAAAGGCAGTGTATACCTTCCAGTAGGGGAAAGGTCAATACTTATTTTGAAATCTTGATGAGAATTTGATTCCTTATGGGAAAAAGCGCCCGGCAATCCCCTGCCGGGCGCTGATCAATTACAGACGGTGTTCTTTTTGAAAAAGCTGATACTCCTGATCGACCCATTGTTTCAGTGCCTCCACGCCCGTGTCGTCCCAGGAAAAGACCTCCGTTTTTACATCCTGCGCCACCTCAAAGCAGTACACAGTGTAAACGGATACACTGATTTCATTCTTATCCTTGTCGGTGGCATAGCGGTAGCGGAAGTCGCCGATACTACCGGTATAGACAAAAGCCCGTTTAAACCAGCGGGGCGTCAGATCGGAAAATTGGGGATGCATGTCGTTCACCTGCTTTACAAAAATCAAAACCAGTATACCACTCCTTCGGAAAGATCTCAACTATACTCTTGCCAATCAGCCAAATTTATGGTAAAACTAAAGGCAAGTTAATTTTCGGACAATCTGTCCGGTTTCTGAAAAATGAGGTGTATCAATATGGAAAACGCAGTGAAAAGAATCGGCGTATTGACCAGCGGCGGTGACGCCCCCGGCATGAATGCCGCCATTCGATCCGTGGTTCGCTCCGCTTTGAAGCGGGAGGTGGAATGTGTGGGTATCCGCCGTGGCTGGAGCGGACTCATCAACGGTGACATTCTGCCCATGACCTCCGCCAGCGTCAGTGGTATCATTAACCGTGGCGGAACGGTTTTGTATACGGCCCGCAGCGATGAATTTCGCACGGAGGCAGGACTGCAGAAGGCAGCCAATACCTGTAAACTGCTGGGGCTGGAGGGTATCGTGGCCATCGGTGGCGACGGCACGTTCCGCGGCGCCCAGGACCTGTCCAAATACGGCATTTCCGTGGTGGGAATTCCCGGTACCATTGACAACGATATTGTCTGCACCGACTATACCATTGGCTTTGACACGGCTTCCAATACGGCAGTGGAGTGCGTGGATCGTCTCCGCGACACCATGCAGTCTCACGAACGCTGTTCCGTGGTAGAGGTGATGGGTCGTCACGCCGGCTATCTGGCACTGTATGTGGGGCTGGCTGTGGGGGCCACGGCGGTTCTGGTACCGGAGGAAAAATATGACTTCAATGCCCATGTGGCCGAGAAGATTCGTCGGGCCCGCCTCAACGGAAAGACCAATTTTATGATTGTGGTGGCGGAAGGCGCTGCCAGCGCAGTGGAGGTAGGCAAGCAGATTCAGGAACAGCTGGGTCTTGATCCCCGTGTCACCATTCTGGGTCATATCCAGCGGGGCGGTTCTCCCACGGCAAAGGATCGCGTCATGGCCACCCGCATGGGCTATGAAGCGGTGAGTCTGCTGGCAGAGGGGAAGAGCAACCGTGTGATCTGCTCGAAAAACAATAAGATCGTGGACTATGACATTGACGAGGGGCTGGCCATGAAAAAGACCCTCAATGCCGAGGAATACGAGGTCATGGAGGCCATGAGCGGCGTATAAAACAGCGCGAAAAAGAACGGGCGGCAGTGATGCCGTCCGTCTTTTTCAGCTTATCGAAAAAGTGCCACGGCACTTTTTCGAGGGAATCTCACTCCGCTTAAGCGCATCAATTGTCCGCCAAAGGCGGACAATTGGACGCTCGCTTCGTGCAAATTATTTTCTCCCACGCACATGTCGCGGGAGAAAATAATTTAAATTCATTTCGCTGCTCGGGCAGCGAAATTGGTACGGCTTTTTGAAAGACTAACAAAAGGGATCATGTCAGAAATGGCTGACGGAAAATGGTATTTACCGCCTGCTCATAGTCGGCGCGGCACTCCGCCCGGCGGATCTTTTTCAGCGGTTTTTCCGGATTTTCAAACAGGGGCGCCCAATAGGACCACAGCTCCCGCATCCGAAAAATGGGGTTTTTCTCCCCGGAGAGAGTTTCCTGATAGGCGGCGTACAGTCGGTCATGAAATGCCTGTAATTGTGCCCGTGTCAGCTTTTCACCGCCCCGGCACTCGTTAAAAATCTGAGGGTCGGCCACCGCACCACGACCCAGCATGACCGCCGGAATACCGGAATATTGGGCAGAAAACCGAGCTGTGTCTGCCACCGAAAAGAGGTTTCCGTTGTAGGTCAGCGGATTTTTGCTGTGTTCCACGGCGTAGGAAAAGGTTTCCCATCGAGGCTGCCCCCTGTAAAGATCTGACTGGATCCGGGGATGGACAATCAGCTCCGAAAGAGGATATCGGTTGTAAATTTCCAGCAGCCGGGGCCACTCCTCCGGACTTCTCCGACCCACACGGGTTTTAAT
>JAAXZS010000103.1 GCA_012719745.1 Clostridiales bacterium
ACCTACACAACGGGACACGCCCGCACCGCAGGATCAGTATATCTTCTTTTGGGATGATGTGCAAGAGGAAAAGAAGCTGGCGGCGGATTCGGTGCTGATGTCATACCCCGGGACACCGTGTAGGCCATAACCTGCACGGTGTTTTACTTTCCAATTTAACAAATGGGGGATACATTATGCATGTAGTCACGTTTCTGCGGAATCGGTTTGGCCTCACCAAACAGCAGCTGGCGCAAAAAACTCACCTGACAAGCAACAACATCATCCGGATGGAGAGGGGAAAGGACAGCTATATCAGCAAGGCCATCCGGGTGGCGGCATTTTTTCAGGTTCCGGTGGATGCGGTGGTCTGCAACGATACCCAGGCGGTGTATGCCGCGCTGAAAACACCGATAACGCCCCAGCACCGGTTCTCTCTCCAGATGGAGGAACGGGAAAAAATCCGCCGGACTGTGGGCCGTCAGGGGGAGGACTGGGTCTATCAAAGGGAGCGGGAGAAGCTGGCGGGCACCGTTTACGAAAACGCTGTGAATCCCAACTTCGCCGATGACCTCCAGGTTGGGTTTGATATTCTGAGCTTTCGGCCCGACGGGACGGAAATCTATATTGAGGTCAAGTCCACCAAGCACGGCTGCGGCGAACCGTTTTCCCTGTCGGCGGGAGAGCTGAAAATGGCGAAGAAGTGTCTGGCTGCTGGATGGATTTACGAGGTGCACCGGGTCTATCGGGAGCACGGCATCACCCGCTGCCTGATTATCCCGGCTGCAGTGCTTTTGAAGGACTATCAGATTCAGGTGGAATCCTACATGGTACGGAGGAAGAGCGCATGAATGGTGTGAAATACTACCGCATTCAAAAAGGCCTTACCCAACGGGAACTGACCCAGGCGGCCCAGATCGGCATACCGACACTGCGGCTGCTGGAAGAGGAGAAACGGCACGACTGCTCCGCCGGTCTTTATCGGAAGATACGCAACGTGCTGCATGTCAGCATTGACGAGCTGCTGCGGGATGATCTGCCGGAGATAGAGGATACGATTCCGCCGCACCAGATGTATCCGATCTGGCGGGAGTGCCCGGATAACTGCATTGCGGTCTACCGCCATGCCAAGCGCCTGACGCTGCGGAAGCTGGCGGGGCAGATGTACATCAGCTATGAGACGCTGCGCCTTGCCTGCAAGGAACCGGAACCGCCGGAGCGGTATGTCCAGTGGCTGGCAGACATGGAGCATATGAGCGTGGAGGAGTTGCTCCACTGCTACGGAGAGAAGGCAAGTTAATGGAGGAAGTCGTTGTAGCCGTGAAGCCGGGTATCTATATAGAGGTGTATGAAGCCTGCATTCTGGGCTGGGATAAAAAGATGTGTTTTAAACGCCAATTTCTTCCCCAAAGGCGGGGCGCCAAAGAGACGGATGGCTTTCACTATACGCTGAGAAACAGAAAAAACGGCGTGTATGAATTTTGCGCCCGGTACCTTGACAGGAAAACCCACGAGAAGGTGGACAAACGGCAGTTTTGGTATCTGGTGTGGGAAGGGCAAATGCAGGAATTGAGCCGTCAGGAGGTCCTCTTTGCCATCTTCAACCTCCGTGCCCAGCAGGGCTTATCCATGCCGGCGCTGGCAGCGGGATTGTAGGAAAAAATAACACTTTTTATAAAGGTATATGAAACCTTAGCAAACAGAGGACCATCGCTCCATCCGATCTTCGTACGAATACATGAAATACCTCCTGTGCCATCAGTTTGACCCAAGATTTTGCCCGCACACCTTGGAGGTGCGGACAATGACCATGTGGGCTGAAAACGTAGCGAAGAAGCAAGCATAAACTATAAAATTCCATGCCAAATTCTCACTACAAGAACACTCAACTGTTGAACCATTAGCAGTTGAGCCAGCCCGTCAAAAAACCTCCGCAGGGAGAGATTTTTGGTATAATAGAAGGCAAAAAGGCGGTGTAGAAATGGAAGCATGGAAATAAGATAATTGAAAAGATGTGGTAATGGTGGACATAGATGTGTTGGTACCTAAAGTTCATCTGCTGCGGAAAGTAAAGCCAGTCATGATTGGCTTTACCAGCGTCTGTTGCCTTATTGCAGCCACAACAATGGCCGAGACGAAACCGACCCGGTGGTTCGGGTAAAGATGGTGCTCATTCAGCATCTGTTTGACATCTCGTCTCTGCGCCAGACGCATCAGCGTATCAAGGACACCCTCTCGTATCGCTGGCTTTTGGGCTACAGTCAGCTGAATAACATTCCTCTTTATGGCATTGTCAATTAAAAACAACTGGCCGCCGCGCGTCTATGCACAGATATTCTGTTTGAAAAGCACAAATTTGTGGGGCTGCTGGACGCGCAAGCGGGACAAAACATGTTTTCGCGAAGTGCCGCGATCAGTTTTGCACGGAAAAGCACAATGGCAAGCACCATATACACATAGGTGCAGCAGGATAGCTTCTATTATTTCCTTTTTCCAACACAGAATAAATGGATCATGACATGGGCGGTATTTGACAGAAAATTGAAATAATTGTAGATCGGGTTGACATTTGCTGCATAGTACGGTTAAATTATCAGTCAAGAACCCAATTACTTTTTGGGCAAAATAGATAATATTGTATAAAATAGAAATTATTGGACCACGTTTAAAATTTAAAATGGCAGGGGAGGCAGACATGATGGCTGCCAATAAAACGAAAAATAAAATTAGGGACACATTGAAAAGGATAGACCCGCATCAGCGAAAGCTGTTCTTAATCTGCCTTGGGGCAACTGTTCTTCTGGTCGTTTTATCGATGGCGGTACCGCCCATTGTAATAAGCGGTGAAGCCCGGGCCAATGAAAGAGTGAATACATCGGCCTGTGAAATTGCACGGGAGAAGAACATCGTTTTGCTGCGCACGGTACAGCGGCTGGCCGAGGAAAAAGACGAAACTTTTCCCGATGAGCCGCTGGAGGGATGCGACAGCTGGGCTGTTTTGACGCCGGAACGGGTTTTGCAGGTATACGGCTCCAGTCAACCGGCTTTGAACAGCGCCGTGCTGGACGGTATGAAGTATCTGATGCAGAATCCGACAAATGTGTATTTCAGCTTTACCAATGCTGGTAATGCCTCGGATGAAATATCCTGCTGGGTAATGGCGCTGCAATCCAATACGGAACAGCATTATATTTGGATATGCAGTCAAATTTCAGCGGTGGAGCTGCTGAGTGTTGCCTCGGAAACAGATTGCATTGTCATTACTGATGATAACGGTATCGTTTATACAAATTTTAAAAGCGCGATTAAAGCAGATGCACTGCCCAGGAAAGGAAAAACGCAGACAGTTTCACTGGGAGACGAGGTTTATGTTGTAAGCCGCAGCGTGGTGAACCGGGAATTTACAATCTATACTTTCCGGGAAATTGGGCGGCTTCGCAGTGCCCTAAGGGCATTTGGAAGCATATTGGGTGGCTTGGGTATGCTACTATTGTTTCTTGAGGTACTGTTGGAGAAGAAACGACTGGCGGAGAAGGAAAAAACGCGGCAGCAGCTGGCCTGTGTAACAGAACAGTGCAGAAGTATGGAACTGAATTCCAGCATTACCTTTGATGCTGGAGACAGTCTGGCTCCTTTTTATCAGGTGATTAATACCATGCTGGAGAGCATGCAGCGGCAAATGGAAAAAACGGAGGAACTGGCGGCCTGCCGCAGAAAAATCGAAATTCGTCAGCTGCAAGGCCAGTTTAACCCCCATTTTGTATTTAATCTGCTGGCTAACCTGCAATATCTGATCCGTATCGATCCCGAAAAGGCCAGCGGTATTGTAGCTGGACTTTCCCGGCTCCTTCGTTATTCCCTTCAGAACAGCCGCAGTATGGTGCCGCTGCGGGAGGATGCGGAAAATATGAACAACTATATGATGCTGCAGCAAAGCCGCTATGGCGAGCGTCTGGACTGGCTGCAGGATATTGAACCCGAGCTGATGGAGTGCATGATTCCCAAGCTGCTGTTCCAGCCGTTGGTGGAAAACGCCATCGTACATAATATCGATAACACAGAGAAATTGAGAATCTCCCTTTGTGGACATGTGAAGAATGGGGAATCCCTATTCGTAATCCGGGACAATGGACGGGGTATTCCGCCTCAGGACCTGTTTGACTTGCAGCAACTGTTGGACAGCGGGGAAGGGGACAGCGACCATATTGGCCTTTTCAACGTGCACCGCACGATCCAGTTGACCTACGGCGAGGAATATGGGCTGGAGATTGACAGTATTTACAATCGGGGAACCGCCATTACCGCGCGGTTGCCCTACGATATGGGAGACGAAAAAAATGTATAAGGTGCTGTTGGTGGAAGATGAAGAAATGATTATGAAAAGCATGCAGTTTCTTGTGAACTGGACGGGGCTGTCCTGTGTGGTGTGCGGCTGTGCGCACAACGGCCGGGAGGGGATTCAAATGATCCATACTCTGCACCCGGATATCGTCATTACCGATATTCGGATGCCCTTTGTGGACGGGCTTAAAATGCTGGAGGAAACAAAGACACAATGCGATTATGAGGCGGTCATAATGTCGGGGTATGAAGAGTTTGACTATGCCAAAAAGGCAATTCGCTTGGGCGTTACCGATTACCTGCTCAAGCCCATGGATGTGAAAGAGATGGAGCAGACCATCCAAAACATTACCCGTCAGATAGAGGAAAAGAAGAAACTTCAGCAGGTGGAGGCCGCCGCTGTGCGGCAGGGAGAAAAGTTGCTGGTCAGCACAGACCTTCCCATGGGAAGCGCCCGGTATGTGACCAAGATGGTGGAGTATATCCAGGAGAAATATACCGAGAAGGTGTCCATTCGGGACATTGCAGAACAGTCTGGCATCAGTATTCCCTATTTGCATGTCAAATTCAAGGAAGCAACGGGCTATACATTTAATGATTTTCTCAATCGCTATCGCATTCAGCAGGCACTGCGCCTGATGACCGAAACAGATATGCGCATCTATGAGATCGCCCAGGCAGTTGGGATTCAAGACTATAAATATTTCAATCAGGTGTTTAAAAAGTATACGGGCATGTCACCATCCCACCTGCTCAACGGACAACAAAAATAATGTGCAAATTGCACAAAAACTGGCTGTAATTTTGTGTGCTGTATATTATTTTAGATGTTATTAGACAATTGTCGGATTTTTTATAGGAGCCTGAAATGATAAGATTAAAACGGAAAGTCAAAAAGCAAGCCCCTGCGAAGGAAAACAGGTACTTTCAGAACGAGTGGGAGGAGCCGTGTCCGGCTGTTGTCTGTGAGGGAATCAACTGCTTTACCCGAAAAACAGCGGCGCTTCAGAACGTCTCGCTGCAGATTCAAAGCGGAGACCTGTTTGTAATTCTGGGACTGTCAGGCAGCGGGAAAACAACTCTTTTGCGCAGTATTGCCGGCCTTGAGACGCAGTGTACCGGTTGTATAGCGTTGAACGGACAGACAGCTTTGGACACGCCGAACCATATCTTTGTGGAGGCCGCTGCACGAAATGTGCGGATGATTTTTAAGGAAAACACGCTTCGCCCACACCTGAACGTGGGCCGCAATGTAGCGTCCGCCATCCAAAGCCGTGGAAAAGCATCGGCACAGAACGCGGACAAAGCCATGCGGTTTCTCGGGATCGAGGCGCTGCATGAAAAGGTGCCTTCCCAGCTGACCCCCCTGCAACGGCTTCAAACAGCTCTGGCCCGTAGCCTGGTAAGCGGCGCTCCTTTGCTGCTACTGGATGACGCCTTGCAGACGATTTGCCCGGAAGAACATGCAGCCGCTCGGGAGACACTGCGCCGATTCTGGAAGATGAGCGGAATAACGGTTTTTCTGGCAACCGCAGATCGGGAGGACGCCATGACGCTGGCAAAGCAACTGGCCATTCTGGACGGTGGCCGGATCTTGCAGGTGGGAGCGCCCAGCGAGATTTACCGTAATCCCGCCTGCATCCGCGCAGCCCAGATTGTGTGCGGTGATACATATAATTTCGTAAGGGGAAAAGCGCAGCTGCAGGAAGAACTTCTGACGGTGCAGAGCGATCTGGGCATATGGCAGTATTCTTCTGCCATGCTGACACCGGAGGCAAGACCGTCCAAGCTGTTTGACTGCATCGTTGGTGTACGTGCCGAGTGCATTCGGATGTGCGCCGAATGGGAAGAGACAGCAGTGGAAGTGAAGATCGTGCCCGGTATGTTTTCAAACATGCTTACCGCGCGTCTGCGGGGACAAAATCTTTCAATATTGCGCAGACCCGAATGGGAGCTGGAGAACAAGGAGCGTATCTATATAAACGCCAATGCCACCCAGGCCAATATTTTCGATGCAAATACAGGCAGGCTGATTAAAAGAGCCGTTATGCCCCAAACCTCTCCATCACAAAATGAGAAGGAGGCGGGGATTAAATAAACGGAAATAACAAAACGAGAGGAAAATGATGATGAAAAAGATGAAGCGTATCCTATCTCTTGCGCTAGATGCGGTCATGGTGTG
>JAAXZS010000143.1 GCA_012719745.1 Clostridiales bacterium
ATTTGAGCAATCCTTCCCCTTCCAAACCCCGGGCGATTCTGAATTAGTCCAGGTGCTGACCCAGGCGGTTACTGATGTAACCGGGGAAGCTCCGGAATACATGGGGAAAACCGGTTGTTCCGATGCTAATCCGCTCTCGGCTGCCGGAATACCGGTGGTAGCTTTTGGCCCTGGTAACCCTAGTGGACATGAACCCAATGAGTGGGTGGAAATCGCTGACTTGGTTAAAGTCACCGAAATCCTGGCGCTCCATGCCTTAAGGATCTGTGGATAGCATAGAGAAAACACCAGTATTTAGGAGGTTAGAAAATGAGCAGAAGTAGTAGAGTAGCCCGTGTTTTTTTGGTTCCCTTAGTGCTTTTAACCATTATCTTTTCTTATGGTTTACTGGGACAAGCCGCCCCAAAACAAGGCGGTACCCTAACCATTGCTGTGGAGAAAGATCCGCGTAGCTTAGATCCTACAATTTACAACGATCTTGCTTCATCGGCTGTACAGAGGCAAATCTTCGACACATTAGTCGCCTTCGATGAGAATAACCAGGTTATTCCCCATCTGGCAACATCTTGGGAAAACCCGAAACCAGCAGTCTGGATCTTCCATCTGCGTAAAGGGGTCAAATTCCATGACGGTAATGAACTCACTGCAGAAGATGTTAAGTTCTCCTACGATCGAGGTCGTGACCCAAAAAGTAAAGGCCAGAATGTCTCTAAACTTAGTATGATCGAGAGCATCGATGTCATTGATCCCTATACTGTTCGGTTCAATCTCAAGTACCCCTATGCTCCAATGTTGGAATATGGGGTTTACGAAATTGTTCCGAAAAAGGTTGTTGAACGGTTAGGTGATGATTTTGGGTTTAACCCCATCGGCTCTGGCCCCTTCAAGTTTGTAGAGTGGGTCAAAGATGATCATATTACCCTAGCTAAAAACGAAAACTATTGGCTTAAATCTGTAAACTTAGACAATGTTGTCTTCCGCCCGATCCCAGAAAAATCCGTTGCTGTAATGGAGTTAGAAGCCGGTGGCGTTGATATTGTCCAAAACGTCCCAGCTGATGACGTTCCTCGGCTACAAAAAGGCAAAAATATTGCCGTTAGCGATGTGGTAGGGGTCAACTACTTTTACGTCGGCTTTAACACTCGTAAACCCGGTCCCCTAGCCGACCCGCGGGTCCGCCAGGCTATCGCCTATGGGGTTGATATGGACGCCATTATTGACGCTATCTTCCAAGGTGTCGGCGGTTCACGGGCTTACAGCGCCATTTCTTTCCCGAACTCTTGGGCCTTTAACGAAAAACTCAAGACCCAATCCCCGACCTATAACCCAACCAAAGCTAAACAGCTACTTAAAGAGGCCGGTTATCCCAACGGATTTAGTACTGCTATCTATACAGCCCAGGACCCAGCCCGTCGAAAAATTGGCGAACTAATGCAGGCCTATTTAATGCAGGTTGGCATTAAATTAGAAGTCAAAACCATTGAATGGGGCGCATTCTTAGCCCTAGTGGATTCTGGCGATGTACCTATAATGACCCTAGGTTTCAACCGCGGTACCGATCCTGATAACTATCTCTATAGTTTGTTCCGTTCGACCCCAGAAGCTTGGGCGGTTAACGGTGCCACCTTTAATAATAGCCAGTACGCTAACCCCGAAGTGGATAAGCTATTAGAGCAAGCTCGACAGATTACCGACCAAAATGAGCGCAAAAAATTGTATAGTCGGGCTCAGGAGATCATCTTCCTTGAAGATGTTGTCCATCTTCCTGCCTACCATCGTAATGAAGTTAGCGGTTATCGCACTTACGTCCAA
>JAAXZS010000033.1 GCA_012719745.1 Clostridiales bacterium
ATATGAACGGCCCGTCTTACCGGCTGTTGGAAACGCAAAGTGGCTCAAGTGTTGAGTAGCACAAATTGGTCAGGTGGCTCAAGTATTCGTTAGCAAAAGTGGCTCTAATATTCGCTAGCACCTGGCTCAAATATTCATTGACATTCACAACTGTATTAATTGTAAGTATGGAAACTATTGTCCATACGGTGGAGATGACATATATTGCATGAAGGAATATATGTTCGCAAATAAAATGGAATTATGCGATTTGTTTGATAACTTTGAAGTACGAGACGATATCTTTGATAATAAAGTTAGAACAAATGATTTTTGTTGTGATAAGTATGAAGCAATAAATCATGATGAGTATTATACGTATAATGACTGGGGGCTTAAAAATAGCAATAAATAAGAAAAAGGCATTACCGACTGTAACAAGTCAGTAATGCCTTTTTGAATATATTCAGATAATTTATACCCGCAAACCATTGGAAACACACAATAAACGTGTTTTTAGGCTTGCTATCATTTTGCTATCATTTTGCTATCAAATCGGAAATTTTTAAGCCGAACGCCCATTGTTTAAGCCACTTTGCGGACTTCACAATTTATTCCCACTCCACCGTCGCGGGCGGTTTTGAGGTCACATCATAGCAGATGCGGTTGATGTGCTTGACCTCGCCGACGATGCGGTTGGACACCTTGTCCAGCAGGTCGTAGGGCAGGCGGGACCAGGTTGCTGTCATAAAATCCTGTGTCTCCACGGCCCGCAGAGCCAGCGTATAGTCATATGTTCTCTCGTCCCCCATGACGCCCACGCTTCGCAGATTGGTCAGCACGGCAAAGTACTGATTCACCGAGCGGTCAAGGCCGGCCAGAGCCATCTCCTCCCGAAAAATGGCGTCTGCCTCCCGCAGGATGGCCAGCTTCTCCTCCGTCACCTCGCCGATGACGCGGATGGCAAGACCCGGTCCGGGGAAAGGCTGCCGCCACACCAGAGACTCCGGTAAACCCAGCTCCAGCCCTAGTTGACGCACCTCATCCTTAAACAGGCGCCGCAGCGGCTCCACAATCTCCTTAAAGTCCACACAGTCAGGCAGGCCACCCACATTGTGATGGCTCTTAATGACCACGGATTCGCCGCCGAATCCGGATTCCACCACGTCGGGATAAATGGTACCCTGTGCCAGGAAGTCCACCTTGCCGATCTTGCGTCCCTCTTCTTCAAAAACGCGGATAAACTCTTCGCCGATGATCTTGCGCTTGCGCTCGGGGTCTGTTACGCCAGCCAAACGGGACAAAAAGCGTTCCTGGGCGTTGATGCGCTTCATATTCACATGGAACTGATCCCGCATAACTCGCTCCACATCGTCGCCTTCGTTTTTCCGCAGTAGACCGTGATCCACAAAAATGCAGGTCAGCTGATTACCCACGGCCTTTTGCAGAAGAGCGGCCGCCACGGCGCTGTCCACACCGCCGGAAAGCGCCAGCAGCACCTTGCCGCTGCCGATCTTGGCCCGGCACTCTGCCACAGCCTTCTCCATATAGTCAGCCATGCTCCATTCAGGCTTAAAGCCGCAGATTTTATAGAGGAAATTCTGCAGGATCTCTCGTCCGTGAACAGTGTGCATTACCTCGGGATGGAACTGCACGCCGTAGAGCTTCTGCTCTGCACACTCCACCGCTGCGTGCGCACAACCGGCGGTAGTTGCAATCACCCGGAAGCCGGGCGCGATGCTCTCCACCTCAACACCGTGGCTCATCCAGTAAATAGCCGTTTTCTCAATGCCGTCAAAAAGCGGGCTGTCGCCGGTATGCGTCAGCTCGGTTTTGCCGTATTCACGTGTCTCCGCTGCGCAGCAGCGACCGCCCATCAGGTGCATCATCAGCTGCAGGCCGTAGCAGATCCCCAGCACCGGAACACCCATGTGGAAAATAGCGGGATCCACCATAGGTGCGTTGGGGGCAAACACAGTAGCGGGCCCGCCGGTAAATACCATGGCGTCCGGCGCAAAATCCCGCACCTTTTCCATGGAGATATGATAGGGTTTGATCTCGCAGTAGACGCCGCATTCGCGGATACGGCGCGCCACCAGAAGATTATACTGTCCGCCGAAATCCAGAACCAGAACTTTTTTCATACATCAATCCTCCCGAAAAACGATGCCGTTTTCATCTGCCTTGTCTATGATAGCCAGCGAGCGAATGGGGTATCCCTCTTCCCGCAGGGAATCGCCGCCGCTCTGGAAGCCCTTTTCCACCGCCACGCCGATACCGGCCAGAGAAGCACCGGCCTTGTTCACGATGTCGATCAGGCCGCGCATGGCGTAGCCCTTGGCCATAAAGTCGTCGATAATCAGCACATTGTCGTTGGCATTGATCCAATCCTGAGCCACGATCAGGGTTACTTTCTTTTTATAGGTATAGGAAAAAATATCGCTCTGGTACAGTCCGCCCTCAATATTGTCGCTCTTGGCCTTCTTGGCAAAGACCATGGGGACGCCATATTTCCGGGCACAGATTGTGGCCAAAGCGATGCCGCTTGCCTCAGCGGTCAACACCATTGTAATTTTGCTGATATCAAAGGTCTTGGCAAATTCATCTGCCAGTTCTTCCATAAAAATGGTATCAACACGGTGGTTCAGAAATCCATCCACCTTGATAATATTGCCGGGCAGCACCTTGCCCTCCCGGCGGATTCTTTCCTTCAGCTTGTCCATACCGTCACTCCTCCAAGAAATAATTGGCATTATCATGCCTGATTTTTCCGTAAAATACAAGGGCGAGAGCGCCAAAGTTTCCACAAACCCCGCCTGCCCTTTTGATAAATATTACAAGTCCTGCATACCGCCGATGGTCTGGGGCAGCCCGGTCTTCACATAACCGGCAAACTGTCGGGCGGCAGCCGTCTGCGGCACATCGCGCAGCGCGCACATATCCACGCTGCGGGGCGGAATGTCAAAGGTAGTCTTTAATTTACGCAGCGTTCCTTCCGCCAGTTCCCGCTTCACAAATTCCTCCGTCACGCCAGCCACGCCAAAGCCGATACGGGCCAGATCCACCAGCAGGCTCCGTGCGCCCAGTTCGATCTCCGGATTCAGCTTCAGACCGTTCTGCAAAAAATACTTTTCCAGATATAGCCGCGAGGAGGCCTTTTTCTCCAGCAAGATCAGCGGAAATCCGGCGATCTCGTCCAGCGTGTAGGCATGTTCCCAGTGGCAGGGATAGTCCGCCCCTGCCACAAAAACAGAGTGGGTGGCAAAGCAGGGAAAAATATCCA
The DNA here is from genome assembly GCA_012719745.1 of Clostridiales bacterium. Classification (GTDB taxonomy): domain Bacteria; phylum Bacillota; class Clostridia; order Oscillospirales; family Oscillospiraceae; genus Vescimonas. The sequence goes on from JAAXZS010000033.1 coordinate 3,263, forward strand.
ACGTGTCGGTTTCCGCCGGCGTGCTGGCAAAGGCAATGTCCACCTTGCCGGACTGGAGCAGGCCCAGCACCTTATGACTGCGGCCACTGACGATCTGGATATGGATGCCGGGATACCGGCGGTGAAATCCATCCAGATAAGGAAGTAAAAACTGACTTGTCACTGTATCGCTGGCGCCGATGGTCAACTGTCCCATCTGCAGTTCCCGGGTCTGGGCCAGTTTTTCTTCTCCGGTTTCCAGCAGTCCCATGGCGCTTCGCACATATTCATACAGCATCTTCCCCTCGCCCGTGAGAATAACGCCCCGGGAATTGCGGGAAAAAAGCCGTGTATGCAGCTCTTCCTCCAGCTGTTTTACCGACTGGCTGACAGCGGATTGGGAAATAAACAGTGCCTGCGCGGCGGCGGTAATATTGCCTGCCTCCGCCACTTCTTTAAATACTTTATACAGTTCGAGTTTGACGGCCATAGTGTACACCTCATTAGCGAAATTGATTGCTTGTCGAATTCAATTTCCTAACATTATATCGTCTTTGCTGACCGTTGACAACAGCTTTCTCAAAAAACCGGCAAAAAGCGGCAGGAATTTACTTATAAAAAAGTAAATTCCTGTCAAACGCTCAAAGGGTCAGTACCGTTTCACTCTCATCCACCGTACCGATAAGTTCTCTGCACTTTTTTGCAAAAGAGCGGGTCTGCTCTGCGCTGCGGCCGATATACAGCCGGGGCTGAAGCTGGGCGCGGATGTCCGCCTCGGTCATGCCGAATTCTTCTCTTTTCGCCAGCGCCGCCACCAGATCCCAGGGTTCCCCCTCCTTCATGGCAGCCGTCGCCTCCATAGAGGCCTCCCGGATGATCTCGTGTACCTTCTGCCGGTCCCCGCCCCGGCGCACCGCCTCCATCAGGAGGTTTTCGGTGGCGATAAAGGGCAGATAGTCCCGGACGGACTTCTCCACGATCTTTTCATTCACATGCAGTCCCCCCGCCACATTCTGCACCAGACGCAAAATACCGTCCACTGCCAGAAAAGCCTCCGGCAGGGAGATGCGGCGGTTGGCGGAGTCGTCCAGCGTCCGCTCCATCCACTGACATGAGGCGGTGAGAGGCGCGTTGAGGGCGTCCGTCATTACATAACGGGCCAGGGAGCAAATGCGCTCGGAGCGCATGGGATTGCGTTTATAAGCCATGGCGGATGAGCCGATCTGCTTGTCCTCAAAGGGCTCCTCCACCTGCCGGTCGTGCTGCAAAAGCCGAAGGTCGCCGGCAAATTTGGCTGCGCTCTGGGCGATGGAGGATAGCGCCGCCATTACGCGGCTGTCCATCTTCCGGGGATAGGTCTGGCCGCAGACGTCGTAAAGCCGGTCAAAGCCAAAGGCACCGGCAATTTTCCGGTTCATAGCGTCGATCTTTTGCGTGTCGCCCCCAAAGAGATCCAAAAAGCTTGCCTCGGTACCGGTGGTACCCCGGCACCCCAGAAAACGAAAGGCGCCAAGCACATCGTCCAGTTCCTCTAAGTCCAGCATCAAATCCTGCAGCCAAAGCGAGGCCCGCTTCCCCACCGTCACCAGCTGGGCCGGCTGATAGTGGGTGTAACCCAGGCAGGGCATGTCGGCATAGGTCTCGGCAAAGGTGCAAAGCTTATCCATGGCCTTGCACAGTTCCCCCCGAACATAGCGCAGGGCATCCCTGTATAGAATCAGGTCGGCGTTATCCGTCACATAGCAGCTGGTGGCGCCCAGATGAATAATGCCCTTGGCTCCCGGCGCCATGACGCCGAAGCCGTAGATATGGGCCATCACATCGTGGCGTACCTCTTTTTCCCGCTGTGCCACCACCTCGTAGTTGATGGGCGTTATATGTTTCTCCAGTTCCCGCACCTGTTCCGGCGTAACGGGCAGCCCCAGTTCCTGCTGGGCACGGGCCAGCTCTACCCACAGACGCCGCCATGTCTCATAGCGGCAGTCCGGGGAGAAAAGGTGCAGCATATAATCGGAAGCATAGCGGGAAGCCAGAGGCGTTTCATAAATGGATTTCATAGTATTCCTTCTCAGCGAATAATCAGTTCGTCGCGGGCGGCGCCCACGGACACATAGCTGATGGGGCAGCCAATGCCCTTTTCCACAAAGGTCACATACTCCTGGGCTTCCTTGGGCAGTTCTTCAAAGGAGCGGATCTTGCTCACGTCGCAGTTCCAGCCCTTGAGCGTCTTGTAAACAGGCTTGGCCTCGTCCAGCAGCGCCGGGAAGGGGAAGCCTTCCACCTGCTTACCGTCGATCTCGTAGGCCACACACACCGGAATCTCCTTCATGTAGGACAGCACGTCCAGCTTGGTCAGTGCCACCTCGGTGGCGCCCTGCACCAGACAGCCATAGCGAGTGGCCACCAGATCCACAGGGCCTACCCGGCGGGGACGGCCGGTGGAAGCGCCGTATTCGCCGCCGGCCTTGCGCAGCTCCTCAGCTTCTTCACCGAACCACTCGGCGGTAAAGGGGCCCTCTCCCACACAGGTGGAGTAAGCCTTCACCACGCCCACCACGCGATCCACGCGGCTGCCGGGGATACCGGCGCCGTTGCAGGCATAGCCCGCTACGGTGGAGGAGGAGGTGGTATAGGGGAAGATACCGAAATCAATGTCCCGCAGGGCACCCAGCTGGGCCTCAAACAAAATGCGCTTGCCTTCCTTTTCCGCCTGAGAGAGCACCTCGGTGGCGTTACACAGGAAGGGGGCCAGCTTGCTGCCATATTCCTTGATCCAGGCCATGGTCTCGTCGAAGGAGGAGGGCTCAGCGCCGTAAACGCCGGTGATAATGAGGTTTTTCCATTCCAGAATGGATTTGAGCCGCTTGGCCAGATACTCCGGATACTGCAGCTCGCCCATCATGATGGTCTTTTTCTGGTACTTGTCGGAGTAGACCGGCGCAATGCCCCGCAGGGTGGAACCGTACTTCTTATCCTTGAGCCGCTGCTCCTCCAGCTGATCCATGCGGATGTGGTAGGGGAACACGATGGTCGCCCGGTCGGAGATCTTCAGGTTCTCCGGCGTCACCGGCACACCGGCGGCACGCAGGGACTCGATCTCGCCCCACAGACTCTCGGGGTTGACCACAACGCCATTGCCCAGCACGTTAATCACGCCCTTGGAGAAAATACCGGAGGGGATCAGGTGCAGGGCAAATTTACCATATTCATTGACCACGGTGTGGCCCGCATTGCTGCCGCCCTGATAGCGGACAACCACGTCATAATCCTTGGCGATCAGATCGACCATACGGCCTTTTCCCTCGTCGCCCCAGTTGATTCCCACAATCGCGCAATGATTTGTCATACTATAAAACATCCTTTCAAAGGTGTCGAATTTGCCGCAAACACAGCATTTTTATTATAGCCTGTCAACATTTATAAGTAAAATACTTTTTTCATATATTTATCATTAATTTATCTTATGTTATCGCTATACTATGCCGTCCGACCTTTTGCCGTTCTTTTCTCGCTTTGACAGTCCCTCTCCGATATGATAGAATAACCATACTTAGGCAGTTTTATCCCACTGCTGAGGCAATTGATGGAAGAGGGCGATTGGGTTTGAACCGGCAAAGAAAAGCAGACGGTCTTCTGGCGCTTGTAACGCTGTTCTGGGGGGCCTCCTATTACCTGATGGATCTGTGTCTGGTGGAAATGGGACCGCTGACCCTCAACGCGTTCCGGTTTCTCATCGCTTTTGCCGTGCTGTATGTTTTTCTCTTCCCCAAAATGCGCCATATCAGCCGTGAAACGCTGAAATACAGCGTTCTGGTGGGCATCTGCCTGGCCACGGCCTATATCGGCTGTACCTACGGTGTTCTCTATACCTCCATCTCCAACGCCGGTTTCATCTGCTCCCTGCCTGTGATCTTTACCCCGCTGCTGGCCTTTGTGTGCAAGCATCAGGTGCCGAATCGTCGCATGGTCATATCCATGGCGGTGTGTGTGGTGGGTCTGGGACTGCTGACCCTCAGCGAAACATTTCGTCCGGCACTGGGAGATCTGATTTGTCTTTTGTGCGCGGTGGCCTATGCCGCGGATCTTCTGGTAACAGAAACCGCCGTTGGAAAAGAAAAAGTCAATGCTCTGCAGTTGGGCGTCTGCAACCTGGGCGTGGTGGGTGTTATCATGCTGGTACTGTGCTTTCTCTTTGAAAAGCCTCATCTGCCCACAACCCCCACCGTCTGGGTGTCGGCGCTGTTTCTGGCGGTTTTTTGCTCCGGACTCGCCTTTGTCATCACCACCGTGCAGCAACAGTATACCTCTGCCAGCCATGTGGGGCTGATCTTCACGCTGGAGCCGGTGTTCTCCTCCATTGTGGCCTTCTTCTTTGCCCACGAGGTACTGACGCCCCGCGGGTATATAGGGGCCGTGCTGATGCTCTCCTCTCTTTTCCTCATGGAAACGGACTGGAAAGCGCTGCGTGAAAAACTGCGGCACAAAAAGCAGCCGCTTGATACAATAGAAAATACAGAGAAGCAGGAGGAATTGCCATGACCGCGGATTTTGAAGAAAGGCTTCGGCAGGTACAGGTAAAAGCCGCCCGGCGGCAAAAGATTGTCAAAATGCTCACCGAGCTTTCCCGGCAGGAGCAGGAGCTTGCCGCCAATGAGGCCGCCCTGCGGCGGGTTCGGGAAAAAGAGGAATATGACGTGGTACGTCTGGAGCAGAATTCGCTGGTCTCCTTTTTTTATGACGCCCTGGGCAGCCGTGCCGAGCGTCTGGATAAGGAACGGGCGGAGGCCTATGCCGCCGCGGCCCGTCACGACGCCGCCCGCCGTCAGTTGGAAAGCATTGTACAGGAGCGCAAGAGTCTGGAAGAGGAGCTTGGCTCTTTGGGGGACTGTGAGGCAGAATATCAGCGCCTGCTGGCAGAAAAGTCCACCTGGCTCAAGGCAAATCAGCCGGGTCGTGCCGCGGAGATCAACCGCTGCGAGGAACGGAGGCGCCAGCTTTCCGCCCAGATCCGCGAAACCAGGGAGGCCATGGACGCCGGTTTTGCCTGTCTCCGTCAGATGGAGGACATTGAAAAAGAGCTGAACAGCGCCTCCGGTTGGGGCACTTGGGATCTGATGGGCGGTGGCCTTATTTCGGATCTGGCTAAGCACAGCCATCTGGACCAGGCCCAGAACATGGTCAACAATTTGCAGGGGTTGCTGCGCCGTTTTCGCACGGAGCTCTCCGATGTCACGCTCTACGCTGATATTCAGATCCAGATAGACGGTTTTCTCCGCTTTGCCGACTACTTTTTTGATGGTCTCTTTGCCGACTGGGCTGTTCTGGACCGAATTCGGGACTCTCAAAGACAGGTAGACGCCACCCGGGGGCAGATCGAGAGCATCATGCACCGGCTGGATGATATGTACCGCTCTGCGGACGAGGAATTGAAGGAGCTGCGCCTCACCTACGACGATCTTGTCCGAAAAGCTTGATTCTTTTATAAAAAAGAGAGCAGGGGGGCTGTCGCCCTCCCTGCTCTTTTAGATTTACAGCGCCGATGCGGCGTATTATAATAATCAAATCATCTTTTTGGGAAGTGGCTCTATGAAGCAAAAGAAAAATTTAACGCCCGCCATGCTGTTCATTGTCCTTTTCGGCATTGTCAGCCTGTTTTCTGACATGACCCATGAAGGGGCCTCCAGTATCCGGGGCGCCTACCTCTCCTTGCTGGGGGCGTCGGCCGCCACCATCGGTTTTGTCTCGGGACTGGGGGAGTTGGTGGGCTACTCTCTGCGTTATGTATTTGGCCGCCTGACGGATAAAACCCGGCAGTACTGGCCCATGACCATCATCGGATATCTGGTGGATGTGCTGGCCGTGCCGGCACTGGCTCTTGTCCATGAGGACGGCTGGATCTGGGCCTGCGCGCTCATTATTCTGGAGCGGACGGGAAAGGCCATCAAAAAGCCCGCCAAAAATACCATCATGTCCTTCGCCGCCTCTCAGGAGGGAGCGGGCCGCAGCTTTGCCATCGGTGAAGCGCTGGATCAGATTGGCGCTTTTTTAGGGCCTCTGCTGCTCTATGGGGTCATGCTGCTCAAAACCTCCGGCTCCATGTTTCAGGTGTATTCCACCTGCTTCGCCGTACTGCTGATTCCGGCCCTTATCACCATTGTGCTGCTCTTTTATACCCGCCGCAAATTTCCAAATCCCGAGGAGTTTGAGCCGGAGCCCAAGGAATATGTGCCCTTCCGCCTGAAAAAGCGGTTTATTCTCTATCTGGCCGGCATCAGTCTTTTTGCCTTTGGGTTTATCGATTATTCTCTGATTATTATGCATGTTTCCCGCCATTTCGCTGCCATATCTGCCGGTCTTTCGGAAACCTCCGCCCTTGTCAGCACCGGCACGCTGCCCCTTTTCTACGCGGGTGCCATGCTGGTGGATGCCGTTTCGGCACTGGTATTCGGGATGCTCTATGATAAAAAGGGCTATTGGGCGCTGGTGATCTCCACCGCCGTGGCCGCTCCCTTCGCTCTTTTCGTGTTCGGAGCCAAAACCGTCCCCACGCTGCTGCTGGGCATTGCGCTGTGGGGTGTGGGCATGGGTGCCCAGGAATCCATATTGAAGGCCGTCGTGTCCGGTATCGTTCCCAAATCCAGCCGCGCCACCGGCTTTGGAATTTTTGAGTGCTGTTTCGGCGTTTTCTGGTTTCTGGGCAGCTGGCTGCTGGGTATTCTCTATGATGTGAGCATCCCCGCCATGATCGCCGTTTCCATGGGCGCGCAGCTGTTGGCCATTCCTTTCTTCTGCCTCTCCGCCCGGGATAAGGACCATGAAAAAGGGTGAAAAGCGTGCAATAAAATGAAATGAATTTCACGAAAAATTGCCCCGGAGACGATATCTCCGGGGCAATTTTATCGTTCATTTTCGCTTGCTGTGTGCATGTTTTTTATTTACTGGTATCCAGTATGGCGTCAAATTCCGCCTTTTTCTCCTCCAATTCCCGCAGATCCTTCTCCAGTCCCTCACAGCTGCCGCTGCGCAGAACCTCGGTGATGCGGGAAATGGGATCAAATAACGGCTGCAATCCCAGATTCCCAAAGACGCCCTTAAGCCCATGCGCCGCATCAAACGCCTGCTCACACTGGTTTTTCCTAATCATCTCCCGCAGGGGAGCGACATCAAAGGTGTCTCTGTAATCCGTCAGCAGTGAACAGTACAGTTCCTTGTCATCTACCACGCGCTTTAAGGCCGCGTCCGTATCGCAGCCCCAGTCTTTTAATCTTTCCAGCAGCATCATGCTACCCCTCTTTTCGCCAAATATTTCTCTCTCTCATTGCACTGATCCCTATTTTTCAGGTCAAATGAGCAGGGTTCGCCGGTTTTTGCGATTATTCTACCACACTCTTCCTTATTCCACAAGGAGAAGATACGCATGATGGAAAGCCGTAGAACCCTTATTTTTCTTCCAGTATAGCGCTGATGTCCACTTCTTTTCCGTCGCGCCACAGCCGCTCCAGACCGTAAAATTCCCGGGCCTCGGCGTTGAACACATGGATGGCAATACAGCCGTAGTCCAGCAGCACCCAGGTGCCGCCGCGGTAGCCCTCCCGGTGCAGAGGTTCCTCCTCCGCTTCCTCCTTGACCACCTTTTCCACGCTGTCCACCAGCGCGTTAATCTGTGTATTGGAGGTACCGGTGGCGATCACAAAGTAGTCCGCCAGCGTGGTCAGATCCGCGATTTCCAGTACACGGATCTCCTTACCTTTTTTATCAGACAGCGCTTTCGCTGCCAGAAGTGCCAGTTCCTTAGATGATTTCATAGATTCATTCCTTTCTTATGATCCTTCTGCCGCCGCAAAAAATCACGGGCGGTCAGCGTATTTTCATGCACAGGACTGCCCATGGCCTCCATCTCCTGCACGGTCATGGTGAGACCCAGCAGCAGTCCCTTGTCCAGATTCTCATAGCAAAGACGGCGCAGCTCCTCCACGCCGGGAAAATCCCGGGTGGGTTCGATGTAATCCGCCAGATAGATGATCTTTTCCAGCAGTGACATGTCCGCCTTCCCGGTGGTGTGCCACCGGATGGCCTGGTATACAGCATCGCTGACGCCAAACACGTCTCTTGCCAGCGCCGCCCCGGTTTTAGCATGAAGCAGCTTCAGTGCCTTTTTCTCCAACTTGTCCAATGGGATTTGATACAGCTCGCAAAGCGCCAGCTGCTCCTCCATAGACAGTTTTTTGGTGCAGTCGTGGAGAAGAGCCGCCATCCGGGCGTCCCGCTCATCTGCACCGTACCGTCTGGCAAGGCGAACGGCCTCTGCCTCCGTTCCCAGCACATGCGCCATGCGCTTGTGTTTGAGGAAACTGAGGGCGATGGGCCGCAGAGTGTCCGGCGTGAGACGGCGCAAGTCCGTCTTTGTCCCATACAGATGGCAGCACTCAATATAGCCCCGAACGGCATCCGGCAGGCAGGACACTGCCTCCCCTTTTTGCAATGCTTCCCGCAACTCCGTGGAGGAAATCTCGATTACATCCGAATTGATGATAACCGCTGTTTTCGCGCCGTATTCCTGTTCCAGTTTCTCCCGCTGGGGGGCAAACAGCCGCTCACCGTCCTTCTCCTCCCGTCCAAACACGGCCAGATTCGCCAGCCTGGCTACCTCCGCCGGCTCATGCCAGGTTGTAAAGGACATAAACATATCCGTTCCCATCAGAAGCCACAGCTCATCCGCCGGGTATTGCTGTTTGATGATGCGGAGGGTATCGCTGGTATAGCTTTTCCCCTCCCGGCGCACCTCCAGATCCAGCACCTCCGCCTGATCCTTCAGTCCCAGATACCCCACGGCCAGACGAGCCATGGCGAGACGCTGCTCCGCCGTAGGACTTCCCTCCGGCAGCATCTTATGAGGCGGGACAGCCGCCGGAATCAGCAAAAGCTTATCCAGCCGCAGTGCTCTTACCGCCGCCGCTGCCGCGGTGAGGTGACCCCAGTGGGGGGGATTGAAGGTACCGCCGTAAATTCCGATTCGCATAGACGCCTTCTTTTCTCAGACCGTTTTCTGACGGGTCTTCACCAGTTCGATTTTCCGCTTTGTCTTGTCGTGCTGATAGCGGAAGAGAACAAATTTACCGCCGATGACCTGCACCACCTCGCTGCGGGTAGGCACCGACAGCTGCTCTGCCGCCTCCCGCGCGGTACAAGGGGCGCTTTCCAACACCTTTCCCTTTACAATCTCCCGAGCCTGCAGGGCATCGTTGGCCTGCACGATGAGATTGTCGCTGATACCATCCTTACCGACATAGAGGATGGTGTCCTCATTGACGGCCAGCGCCCGCAGCTGGGCTCTTTGCTTACTTGTCAAGTCCATGTATGTTCCTCAATTCTTTTCCAAATAGGTTTTCAGTTTCTCTGCGAAAGTACGCAGAGCGTTTCCCCGATGGGAAATCGCGTTCTTTTCCTCTCCCGTCAGCTGGGCAAAGGTCTTGCGCTTTTCCGGTACAAAAAAGACCGGGTCGTAGCCGAATCCCTCTTCGCCCATGGGTGCGTAGGCGATGGTACCGAAGCAGTCGCCGGCGGCCTCCAGCGTGTCGCCGTTGGGGAAACAGCAGACAATGGCCGTGTGGAAATGGGCGGCGCGGTTCATGGCACCCCGCAGGTTTTGCAGCAGCAGGGCATAGCGCTCCTGATCGGTATCCAGTCCGCCGTAGCGGGCGGAATAAATGCCGGGCGCACCGCCAAGCGCATCCACGCAAAGGCCGGAATCATCGGCAATCGCCGGCAGGCCGGAGGCTTCCATCACAGCCTTTGCCTTGAGCATGGCATTTTCAGCAAAGGTGCAGCCGGTCTCCTCCACCTCCAGCGCAAGGCCCAGATCGGATTCCATCACGACCTCTACGCCCAAAGTGCCCAGAATCTCCTGCATTTCCTTCAGCTTGCCTTTATTATGAGACGCCAATACGAATTTCATTTCAGTATCTCTCCTAAAATTTCTTTTTGCCGGGCGATCAGCTCCCTGTTTCCCTTGGCGCACAGCTCTACCAGCTTTTGCTGCTCGGAAAGGGTAAAGGCGCGGCCTTCGCCGGTGCCCTGAATTTCAATGATCTCGTCCCGCTCGTTCATGATGCAGTTCAAGTCCACCATGGCCCGGCTGTCCTCGGCATAGCGGAGATCCAGCATAGGACAGTCGTCCACAATCCCGGCGGAGATACCGGAGATAAAGTGCTTCACCGGCATCTGTGCCAGCACGCCTGCCTCCACGAGCTTGCGGCAGGCCAGCGCCATGGCGATAAAGCCGCCGGTCACGGAGGCGGTGCGAGTGCCGCCGTCACCCTGGAGCACATCGCAGTCAATGGTGATGGTACGCTCTCCCAGAAGGCTTCTGTCCACTGCCGCCCGGAGAGAACGGCCGATGAGTCGTTGAATCTCAGCGCTGCGTCCGGAGAGCTTCAGCTTGTCGATATCCCGGCGGCTCCGCTCCCGGTTGGCCCGGGGCAGCATGGCGTATTCCGCCGTCACCCAGCCGCAACCCTCAGGCACATGGGGTGGCGTCCGCTCCTCCACAGAGGCGCAGCAGAGCACCTTGGTGTCGCCGCACTCGATGAGAACGCTGCCCTCGGCAAATTTTACAAAATCGGTGGTAATGCACAGGGGGCGCAGTTCGTCCCATTTTCTTCCGTCAATCCGGTTCATATTTTATCCTCATTTTCTTTACAATCCATTAAATCAGTGCCTGTACAAATTCTTCGGCGTTGAAGGGTTGCAGATCGTCAATACCCTCGCCCAGTCCCACGAACTTCACCGGCACCTGTAACTCCCGGGCGATGGCAATGACAATGCCGCCCTTGGCCGTGCCATCCAGCTTGGTGAGAATGATCCCCGTGAGCCCCGCCGTCTCTTTGAACTGCTTGGCCTGAATGAGTCCGTTCTGCCCTGTGGTGGCATCCAGCACCAGCAGCGTTTCCCGATCTGCCCCCGGCGCCTCCCGGTCAATGATCTTACTGAGCTTGGCCAGTTCGTTCATTAAGTTTTGCTTATTATGCAGCCGTCCGGCGGTGTCGCACAGCACCACATCGGTGTCCCGGGCCTTGGCCGCCTGCAGCGCATCAAAAAGCACGGCGCCGGGATCAGCACCCTCGTGCTGGCGCACCAACTCCACATCCGCGCGGTCAGCCCAGATCTCCAACTGGTCGGCCGCCGCCGCCCGGAAGGTATCGCCGGCGCAGAAAAGGACTTTTTTGCCCTCCTCCTTCATGCGGTGACCCAGCTTACCAATGGAGGTGGTCTTGCCCACGCCGTTGACGCCGATGATCAGCGCCACGCTGGGCCGGGTTTCAAGGTGCAGCGTCGTATCGCCCACCTCCAGCTGCCGCGCCAGAATTTTCCGCAGCTCGGCCTTCACTTCGTCGCCGCTCTGGATGCGCTTTTCATACACGGTATCCCGCAGTTCCTGCACCGCTTCGGCGGCTACGGCGGTGCCAACATCCGCCAATATCAGGGATTCCTCCAGCGAATCGTAAAATTCGTCGTCGATCATATTCCAGGTGATGGCATTAAACCACGCTTTTTTTATTTTGCTGAAAATGCCCATAGTCGGCTCCTTCTTACTTGATTTTCAGTTCTCTGGCCATATCGTTTAAGTTGATGGTCAGGATTTTGGACACACCCCGCTCCTGCATAGTCACGCCGTACAGGACGTCCGCCTCTTCCATGGTGCCCCGGCGGTGGGTAATGACAATAAATTGGGTCTTTCCTGCGATTCGGCGCATGTATTTGGCGTACCGGGTCACATTGGCCTCGTCCAGCGCCGCCTCGATCTCGTCCATGACGCAAAACGGGGTGGGATGTACTTTCAAAATGGCAAAATAAAGGGCAATGGCCACAAAGGCCTTCTCCCCGCCGGAGAGCAGCGTGATGGTTTTGAGCTGCTTGCCCGGCGGCTGTACCTTGATTTCAATGCCACAGTTAAGAATGTCGTTTTCGTCCTCCAGTTCCAGATGGGCCCGGCCGCCGCCAAACAGCTCCAGAAAGGTCTCCTGAAAGCTCTCGTTGAGAATTTTAAACTGCTCGCCAAAAATCTCCGTCATCTGGCGGGTAATCTGGTCGATGACGCCCTCCAATTCCTCCCGGGCCTTTTCCACATCGGTGCGCTGCTCGGAGAGGTACGTATAGCGGGTATTCACCCGGTCGAACTCCTCGATGGCGCCGATGTTGGGGTTGCCCAGGCTCTTGATCTCCCGGTTCAGTTCTCCGATGCGTCGGGTGGCCTTGGGAACGCTCTCCAGCTCCACCCGCTGCTCCATCGCGTCGGCGTGGCTGAGTTCATAATGCTCCCACAGCCGGTCAAGGATCTGCTTTTCCTCCATGGCGGCGGAATTGATCTTCTGTTCCAGCTGGGAAACGCTGCGCTCCGTGTTCAGGAGACTGTCGTTGCACTCCCGGCTTTCCTTATCCTTGGCGCCCCGGCGGGCTTCCAATTGCAGCTTTTCCTCCGCCAGGCGGGTAAGCTGGCTTCTACATTGCTCCGCCTGCATACGCAGCGTTCCGATTTTCTTTTCGTGTTCCTCGATTTCCATTGCCGCCTTTTCATTGGCCGCTCGGAATTCGTCGGAGAGCTTACGCCGGCTCTCCTCATCCAGCAGCATATCCTGCCGCAGCTGCCGCAAGTCGTCCATATTGCGCTGAGTGGACTCCCTCTCCGCTGCAAGAGCCGCCAGCGCGGCCTTCTTTTCGGAGATAGCGTCAGACAAATGGCTGGATTTTTCCAGCAGGCCGGACTGACCCGTCAGTCTCTCCTCCGCCTGAGCACGGAAGTCCCCCGCCTCTTTTTCCAGCGTTTCCAGCGTCTTTTGCAGGGATTCCCGGCGGGTCTTGTTTTCCTCCCGGCGGCCGCTGATGGTGGACAATTCCTGCTTTAATGTGTCGCAGTTGGTCTTAAGGGCGGTGAGCAGGATGTCATAGTGGCTCTGCTGCCCCTCCAGCTTCAAAACGGCATCCTCCGCCTGACGCTGCTGGCTCTGGGCCGTTTCCAGTTCATACTGGGCACGGGTCAGCTCCCGATGGGCCTCCTCCTGCTCTTTGACGGCCTGAGCCAGCTTCTGCTCCATGGCGGAGAGCTTTTTTTGCAGGCCCTCCAGCTCGTTGGCTCGGGACAACACGCCCGATTTCTGGTTCACACTGCCGCCGGTCATGGAGCCGCCCCGGTTGATGACCTGACCGTCCAGTGTCACGATGCGGAAACGATTCCCGAATTTACGGGCCATGGCGATGCCGCAGTCCATGTCCTCCACGATTACTGTACGACCCAGCAGGTTTTTAAAAATATTGGCATATTGGGGATCAAAGGTCACCAAGTCCGAGGCAATACCCACGAAACCGTATTCATCGGCCAGGCGCGGTTCCCGCAGCTCCTCCCCTCGGATGGCGGAGAGGGGCAGGAAGGTGGCACGGCCGCCGTCCCGCTGCTTCAGATATCCGATAGCAGCCTTGGCGTCCTCCTCCCGGTCTACCACGATGTTCTGCAAACCTGCGCCCAGCGCGATCTCCAACGCCACCGTGTAGCGGGCGTCGGTGGTCATGAGACTTGCCACCGGGCCGTGGATACCCCGCAGGGTGTTCTTTTCCGCCGAGAGCATCACCAGGCGCACCGCTTTGGAAAAGCCCTCGTACTCCTTTTCCATGTCAGACAAAAGGCGGATGCGGGACTGCATGGCGTTTACGTCCATTGTTAGCTGCAGCTTGGCGGCGGCAGCGGCCTCGTCCCGTTTCTGGCGACTCGCCATTTTCAGGCTGTGGCCACCGATGATGTTGCCGATGGCCTCTGCCTCTTCCTTGGCGTCCGTCAGGGCGCGGCGGTTAGCCTTGGCTTCCTGTTCCGTTTCGGACTGCTTCTGCCCGGTGGTGGAAAGCTCGCTTTGCGCCGCGGTGCGGCGCTCTTCCATCTGCGCTTCACCGGCGGCCAGGGCGGACAGTTCCGCCTTTGTATCCGCCGCCGCGGACACCTTTAATGCCTCTTTGGCACGGAGCGCCTCCACCTCGGCCGCGGCGCCGCCAGCGCTTTTGGCTGTCTCCTCGGCCGATTGCAGCAGCTCCGCCAGATCGTCGTTCAACGTTTCGCAAGACGCTTCGATCTCCGCTAAACGGGCGTTGAGGGCATCCACCTGATTTTGCAGGTTGCCGGAACGGGTTTGCACATCGGTCAGCTCCTGACCGATGCGATTCATATTTTCTTCGTTGTGGGTGACGCCGGTGCGCAGCACCGCCACAGCGGATTCCTCTTCTCCGATGACGGTATCCAGTCCGGCCATCTGCGAGCGCACTGCCTCGGCGTCCATGTCGTTTTGGTGCATGGCGTCACCAGCCTGCTCCGCCTCGGCATACACGGCGTCCAGCGCCGCCTGCGCTCGCTGCTGCTCCGCCTGAGCCGCCTCGAAATCGGATTGCAGCTTGAAGGAGTTTGTCTTGATGGCCTGCAAATTTTCCAGCCACACAGAGATCTCCAGCACCCGCAGCTCATCACGGAGCACCAGATATTTTTTCGCCGTCTCCGCCTGTTCCCGCAGCGGCTCCACCTGAAGCTCCAGCTCGCTGATCTTGTCGTTGATGCGTACCAGATTCTCCTGGGTGCGCGACAGCTTTCGTTCGGATTCCTCCTTGCGGTGGCGGAATTTGGAAATGCCTGCCGCCTCCTCAAAGATTTCCCGGCGATCCTCACTTTTGACAGACAGAATCTCATCGATCTTGCCCTGCCCGATGATGGAATAGCCCTCCCGGCCCATGCCGGTGTCCATGAACAGCTCACTCACGTCCTTAAGACGGACAGACTGCTTGTTGATATAGTATTCCGATTCTCCGCTGCGGTAATACCGGCGGGTGACGGCCACCTCAATTTCATCCATGGGGAAAATGTGTTCTGTATTGTCGATCACCAGCGTGACCTGTTCAAAACCCATCTGATTGCGCTTTTCCGTGCCGCCAAAGATCACATCCTCCATCTTGGCACCCCGGAGCTGGCGGCTGTTCTGCTCGCCCATGACCCACAAAATGGCATCCGAGATGTTGGACTTTCCGCTGCCGTTGGGACCCACGATGGCCGTGATGTCGGCGCCGAAGTTCAGCACGGTTTTATCCGGAAACGATTTGAATCCCTGTATTTCCAGCGCTTTTAAGTACACGCATTTCACCTCGTTCAGTATTGCATAGGATAACTAATTTAGTATAGCAAGAAAGCGCACTCTTTTCAAGGGAAAACAAAAAAAAGCGGCCATTCTCTTTACAAAACGGCCGCTTTTTATTCCTATTGCATCTTCTTGTCCTGTTGTTCCTTTTGCTCCTTCTTCTGCCGCTCCATCATGTCATACAGGCTTTGCAGGGCGTCGGAAAGAGTACCGATGCGATCCATCAGGCCCAGAGCCACCGCCTCCTCACCGTAGATCACGCTGCCCACATCCGACGCCATCTCGCCGGTATTGAGCATCAGCTCCAGGAATTTCTTTTCGCTGATATGGGAGTTTTTTGCCACAAATTTGACAATACGCTCCTGAATTCGGTCAAAATAGTTGTAAGTCTGAGGCGCGGCGATCATGGTACCATTCATCCGTACCGGGTGGATGGTCATGGAGGCCGACGGCACAATAAGATTGACCTTGGCCGACACGGCCAGCGGCACGCCGATGGAGTGGCCGCCCCCCAGCACCAGCGTGACGGTGGGCTTGGTCATCCCCGCGATCAGCTCCGCGATGCCGAGGCCCGCCTCGATGTCGCCGCCCACCGTGTTCAGCAGGAAAAGAATGCCGTCCACATCGTCGGATTCCTCAAGGGACGCCAGCAGTGGCATCACATGCTCGTATTTGGTGGTTTTGGTATTATTGGAAAGAACCATATGGCCCTCAATCTGGCCTACGATGGTCATGCAGTAAATGGTGCCGTGCTTATTCTTAACAACGGTGGAGCCCATGTCCACCACCTGCTGCTGCACGGTCTGGTTCTGGGATTTATCCTCCTCGCCGCAGTCGTCGGTGGAAGCGGTCGGTTTTGTTTCCTCTTGCATATGCACCCTCCTTTATTCCCCCTTAGGGTGTGCAGAATGCAGGAAATCATACCAAAAAACGTGCGGAAAGTCGCATTACTTCCCGCACGTTTCTCATTTTTATTCCGCCTCAAAAACAGCCTTGCAGCCCTTGTAGGTCATATAGCAGTCCAGCTTGGCTACCACCTCAAAGGGTGCGTGCATACTCAGCACCGGTACACCGGCATCCAGTGTCTCGATGTTCCGGTTGGCCATATACATGGCGACGGTGCCGCCGCCGCCGGCGTCCACCTTGCCCAGCTCCGCAATCTGCCAGATGACCCCCGCCTTGTCCAGCACCCGGCGGATATAGGCAACCGTTTCGGCGCAGGCATCGGAGGCACCGCTCTTGCCCCGGGCGCCGGTATACTTGCAAAGACCCATGCCGTGGTTCACCCGGGCGGCATTCTTCTTTTCAAACACATCGGCAAAGTTGGGGTCAAAGGCCGCCGTCACATCGGCGGAAAGGCAGAAGGAATTTTCATAACACTCCCGCAGCAATACGCCCTGTCCCTCACACAGATCATGCATAAAGGTATCGAAGGCGGCGGACTGCATACCCGTCACGCCCATGGAACCGATCTCCTCTTTGTCCGCCAGCATACAAACGGCAGTCTTAGTGGGATGAGCCAGTTCTAAAATGGCGTGGAGCGCGGCATAGCCGCAGACCCGGTCATCGTGGCCGTAGGAGCCGATAAGGCTCCGGTCAAGACCGATGTCCACTGCCTTACCGGCCGGTACAGCCTCCAGCTCGGCGGAGGTAAAATCGTCCTCGGTAATACCGTACTTTTCATTCAGAAGCTTCATGATCTGCAGCCGTGTGCGATCGGTATCATCGCTCTCACCCATGGGCTGAGAGCCCAGCAGGATGTTCAGGCTCTCACCGGTAATGGCCTCATTGAGAGGCTTTTTCCCCTGCTCACCGCCCAGATGGGGCAGCAAATCGGTGATGACGAACTGGCTCTCCCCTTCTTTTGCGCCCAGGGAAACCCGCACCACCTCGCCGGAGCGCAGGGCCACCACGCCGTGCAGCTCCAGAGGAATGGTGACCCACTGGTATTTCCGCAGTCCGCCGTAGTAATGGGTCTTAAAATAGGCCAGCTCTCCCTCTTCGTAGAGGGGATTGGGCTTGAGATCCAGGCGGGGAGAGTCAATATGGGCGGCGGCAATCTGAGCGCCGCGAGCCAGGCTCTCCGTGCCGATAACCGCCAGCATCACGCCCTTGTCCCGGTTGCAGGAGTAGATCTTGTCGCCGGGCTTTACGTTCATGCCCCGGTGATAGGGTACAAAGCCGCTCAACTCCGCCAGACGCATGGCCTCCCCGGCGCATTCCCGCTCCGTTTTGCCGTTGTTCAGAAAGGATTTATAGGATGCGCAGTAATCCTCCATGGCCGCCGTATCTGCTTCGGATATGGTGTCATACCCGTTTTTCTCCGTGGCCAGCAGTTTCTTTTTCAGTTCTTTCATTTCCTCAGACATGTTGTTTTTCCTCCTTGCAGATTTCAATCAGTTCCCGAAAATAGCCATAGGCTTTTTCCGCAAAAGCCTCCGGTGTGGACAGATCGTTTTCCAGAATATCGGTGCAGTTTTCCCGATAAAAATCATCCGGCTTCTGGGCATTTACCCGCAGCCGGGCATAGGACTCGGGGATGTTGTCCCGCTGCATAATGCGCCCCACCCGGGTCTCCGCCGGGGCGATGACACCCACCGTCCGGTCACAGAGCTTCCCCAGACCGCTTTCAATCAGGTTGATGGCGTCCAGTCCTATCACCGGCTCGGTTCGTTTCTCCATCCGGCGTCCCAGCTCCCGGGGCAGGTGGGTATAAATGATGCCGTTGAGGGTATCAAGGGCATCCGGATCTTTAAAAACTATGTTTCCCAGCTTTTGCCGGTTCAATGCACCGTCTTTTTCAAATACATCGCCGAAAGTATTCCGGATGGCGCTGCGGAGCGCTTCGTCACTTTTCAGCATCTCGTGGTACACAGCGTCGCAGTCCAGTATGTACCCATCCAGTCGCTGCAGTGCCTGCAGTGCGCTGGTTTTTCCCGCACCAGTGCCACCGGTGAGACCGATAATAATTTTACTCTTAATCATAGCCCACATCCACAATATGGAAACCGGCCGCTTTTTTCAGCCGGTTCCCCACCGCCAGACCCAGACCCGTGTCGTCGGGACACTGGGCATAGATGGCAGGTACATCGGTATCGTCAAAGGTACGCAGAGCGTCGAACACATGCTGCGCCTGCGCCAGCTTGTCCGCCGCGCTGCCCAGTCGGTGTACTGTGTGGCCGGCAAAAAGGGGGGCAAACTCGTCAAAGCAGATGACGCCGTCCGCCACCGCCAGATGAGCGGCGATATAGGCGGCGCTTTTCTCCGGCGCGCCGGTCACCACCGTTACCGGCGCCTTGGGAGCATAGTGACGGTATTTCATGCCGGGCGCTTTGGGCTTTTCCCCCTCCTTCAGTTTGGAGGTCACCGCCTTGTCCACGGTCACCTCCCCCAGCACCTCCCGCAGCGATTCCAGCGGCAACCCGCCGGGACGCAGCAGCCGGGGCGACTGTACCGTAAGGTCAATGATGGTGGATTCCACCCCCACCGCACAGTCGCCGCCGTCCAGAATGCCTTCAATCTTCCCGTCCATGTCCTGTAGCATATGGGAGGCTTTGGTGGGACTGGGACGGCCGGAGGTATTGCCCGAGGGCGCCGCGATGGGCACATCCGCCGCCGCGATGACGGCAAGGGTCAGGGGATGGTTGGGGCAGCGCACCCCCACCGTTTCCAGTCCCCCGGTGGTCTGCAGCGGCACGATCTGCTTTCTGGGCAGGATCATGGTGAGAGGCCCCGGCCAGAATCGCTCCGCCAGACGGTAGGCGCTCTCCGGCACATCCTTGCAGTAGCGCACAAGCCAGGTGGCGTCCGGCACATGAATAATAAGGGGGTTGTCCTGAGGACGGCCCTTGGCCTCAAAGATGTGGCGCACGGCCGTTTCATTGAGGGCGTCGGCGCCCAAGCCGTACACCGTCTCCGTGGGGATGCCTAAAAGGCCGCCCTCCCGGATGATCTGGGCGCATGTTTCAATGACACTCCCCTGATTTTCTTTTGTGGGATGAAATACAATGGTTTTCAACGCAGTTCTTCCTTTGCTGTTTTTTACAGACCCAGATCCTCACCCACCAGAATGACCTTGATACGGCCCGGTGTGTGGCAGGTACGGGTGATTACCATGCTGGAGCAGATGCAGTCAGGACTGATACAGTCGCTGCAAAGGCCGGTGACGGCGCAGGGGGTCTTGATTCCGGCAAAGCGCTGGGCATTGGCAGGTGCTGCGGTGTTGCGGGCGCGGGAAATGGCGGATTCCAGATTGGGAGCCACCTTGTTCATCCCGGCCACTACGATGACACTGTCGGGGCCGAAGCACAAAGCCGCCACACGATTGCCGTTGCCGTCGATATTCACAAGCTGGCCGTCAGCGCTGACGGCGTTGCTGGACATCAAAAAAGTGCCGCAGGTCAGGGCCTTCTTCATCATAGCGTCTCGCTCCTCCGGAGTCTTGCCCGTATCCCGGTCGATGAGAGTATAGCCCGCCTCGGCCAGTTTTGCCTGCATCTTCACTTCCGCCATGGTCATGGTACCGCCCCAGGATACGGTGTGCTCTTTGGGAATCAGGGTCAGCACCTTCGCCACCGCCTCCTGTGCCGTGGACACATAAAACGCCTCAAAGCTGCGCTTTTTCAGCGCCTCCACCACTTTGGGGCCTGCCTTGTCGTACATCTTTTTCGTCATTTCCAGCATAGTTCCGTTCTCCTTTCAATCATCCGTCTGACTTGTCTGCAGTTTCTCCGCCTGATCGGCGGTGATCAGCGCGTCGATCAGCGGGTCCAGATCACCGCTGAGGATGCCGTCAATTTTAAAATTCTTCCCATCTCCCGTAAGCCGATGATCGGTCACACGGCTTTGGGGAAAGTTATAGGTACGGATCTTGCCGCTGCGATCGCCGCTGCCCACCTGACTTTTTCGCTTGGCGGCCTGCGCGGCGTTCTGTTTTTCCTGCTCCGCCTCATAAAGGCGGGTACGCAGCACCTTCATGGCCTTGTCCTTGTTCTTATACTGGCTGCGCTCATCCTGACACTCCACTACCGTGCCGGTGGGAAGATGGGTAATGCGAATAGCGGATTCCGTCTTATTGACATGCTGCCCCCCCGCCCCGCTGGAGCGGTAGGTGTCGATCTGCAAATCCTTGGGATCAATCGTAAAGTCCACCTCTTCCGCCTCCGGCATCACGGCCACCGTGGCGGCCGAGGTCTGGATGCGGCCGCTGGATTCCGTCACCGGCACCCGCTGCACCCGGTGGGTGCCCGCCTCAAATTTAAGGCGGGAGTAGGCGCCTTCCCCCTCGATGAGCAGGCTGATCTCCTTCAGACCCCCCAGTTCCGTTTCATTGCCGTAAGCCACCTCCGCCGTCCAGCCCCGCTTTTCGGCGTACTGGCTGTACATTCGGTATAGGTCTGCGGCAAAGAGAGCGCCCTCTTCCCCGCCCACACCGGCGCGGATCTCCAGCATTACGTTTTTGCTGTCGTTGGGATCAACAGGCAAAAGCAAAATACGCAAATGCTCCCGCATCTGTTCCATCTGCGTCTTCGCCGTCTCCATCTCTTCCTGAGCAAGCGCCTTGTACTCCGGGTCCCGCAACAGCTCCTGTGCCGTCTTCAAATTCTCTTCTGCCCGGCAGTAATCGCGATAAACAGACACTACAGGCAGCAGTTCCTTTTGCTCCCGGCTGAGGTTTTTCAGCTTTTCGGGATCGTTATAGACAGCGGGGTCTGTGAGCTGTCCTTCCACATCCTTGAAATGCAGTTCAATTTTTTTCAGTTTTTCCAGCATACAGCCGCTCCTTTTTGCAAAATTGGGAAAGGAGGCGGGCTAAAGCTGTTCCAGCTCGTGTTTTACATCCTGAATAAACCGATCCCGCCAGAAATCGTATCCCACGGAGCTCATCCGCAAAGATACCGCGTGTGTATGGGGACTGGCCGTGTACTGATCCATCTGCCGGTAAATGTCCTCATAGCGGGTGTCGCTGTCCCGCGTGACCACATACGCCACCCGGGTCATTTCCAGTCCCCGGCGCTTTAAAAGGCCACGGATGGGGCTGCTCATCCGCCCCGCCCAGATAGGCGTTCCCACGATCACCAACCGGTAATCTTCCAGATCCTTTTCTGTGGTAAAGGGCTCCAGATTGCGAGTTCCCTTTCGCATGGCATCCATGCCGGAGCGCATATAGCCCTTGAAGCCGGAGCGATCCATCCCGTCGGTCACGGCCACGATCTCGGCACCCAGAGCCTCAGCGATGGACTCCATGGCCTCCTTGGTCTTTCCCGTCCGGGAATAGTACAGGCACAAAACATCGCTCATATCGGTTTCCCCCTTTATTCTTCAATGGCCAGAGACAGCTCTTCCCAGCGCTCCATTTCCCGCGCCAGCTCTGCCTCCGCCTGATTCTTCTGCTCGTAAAGCGCCGCAAGCTTCTCCGCGTCCCGGCCGTTGGCCGCCATCTGCTCGTCAAGAGAGGCCATCTCCTCTTCCAGGCGGGCAATGCCACCCTCGCAGATGGTCAGCTGCCGCCGGGCGGCCTGCTGATTCCGGTTGCCCCGAGGCTGCCGGGTGTCTTTTTTCTCCGGCGCTGTCCGCCTTTCCTCTGTCCGGGGCTTTT
This sequence comes from Clostridiales bacterium, assembly GCA_012719745.1. Taxonomy (GTDB): domain Bacteria; phylum Bacillota; class Clostridia; order Oscillospirales; family Oscillospiraceae; genus Vescimonas. The sequence continues at coordinate 25,001 of JAAXZS010000033.1, forward strand.
CCTCCGCCTTGGCGGCCCGGTACCGGGCAAAGCCCATGGGATAGTCGGTGAGCGTTCCCGCCGACAGCTCCCAGATACGGGTAGCAAAGCGGTTGATGAAATATCGGTCGTGGGACACAAACAGCAGTGTCCCGTCAAAGGCCTCCACCGCCTCCTCCATCCACTCCCGGGAGGCAATGTCCAGATGGTTGGTGGGCTCGTCCAATATGAGAAAGTTGACGGATTCGTCCATCAGCATACAAAGCCGCAGACGGCTCAGCTCGCCACCGGAGAGGACGGATACGCTTTTAAATACGTCCTCCCCCTGAAATTCATAGGCCGCCAGCTGGTTCCGGGCGCTCTGTGGCGTGATGTTCTTTTTGGCGTAAAGCAGAGTGTCCACCAGATTCCGCTCCGGGTGGTCAAAATGGATGATCTGGGGCAGATAGGCGGTCTTGACGGCGGGGCCGGTGCGGATGCGCCCCTCGTCCGGATACTCTTCCCCCACGATCATGCGCAGGAAGGTGGTTTTTCCGGTGCCGTTGTCTCCGATGAGGGCAATGCGCTCGCCACCCTCCACCCGGAGGTTCACATCTCGGAGCAGCTCCTTTTCACCAAAGGTCTTGCCCAGGTTTTTGATTTGCAGGACTTCGTCCCCCTGAAACTCCCGGGCGGTAAACCGGGTCTCCAGCTTGCGTTCCTTCGTGGGCTTGTCCGTGGTTTTCATGCGCTCAATGCGCTTTTCCATGGAAAAGGCCCGCTTGTGCAGCGCATCATTACCCATGAAAGCCCAGAGGTGCATCTGTTCCGCCGCCTTTGTGAGCTGCTGGATCTTCGCCTGCTCCTTTTGGTACTGCTTCATGCGCTCCTGATAGCGCCGCTCTTTTTCAACGGCGTAAAAGCTGTAATTTCCGCTGTAAAATTCCGCTTTTCCGTCCAAAATTTCAATGACACGCGTCACGGTGCGATCCAAAAAATAGCGGTCATGGGAAATGGTCACCACCGTGCCGCGGAAATGTGCCACATAGTCCTCCAACCACTCCGTGGCGTGGAGATCCAGATGGTTGGTAGGCTCGTCCAGCAGTAAAATATCCGTGTCCTCTAAAATGAGCCGGCCCAGATTTACCCGGGTCTTTTCACCGCCGGAAAGACTGTCAAATGGCTGCTGCCGCATCTCATCGGGAATGGAGAGGCCGTTGGCCACCTTGTTGACAGCGGTATCCGTGTCATAGCCGCCCAATCCCTCAAACCGGGCGGACAGCTCTCCGTACCGCTTAAGAATGGTTCCGTCGCTCTCGCCTTTTTCCATGCGGTGGGGCAGTTCTTCCATTTCCTGCTGCAGCTTCTGCATCCGGGAAAAGGCGGAATGGAGCACATCCTCCACTGTAAACCCCGCCGGATAGATGGGAATTTGGGAAATCAGCCCTACCCGGCGGTCGGTGGCAATAGTCACCTCGCCGGCGTCGTAATCCATCTCCCCTGTCAGTATTTTAAATAAGGTGGTTTTGCCGGCTCCGTTTTTGCCCAGCAGTCCCACCCGTTCGCCGGAGTCAATCTGAAAGGTGAGGCCGTCCAGTATTTTCTTTTCCAAATCAAAGGACTTTACCAGTCCCGATATGCTGATGTCAATCATTCTTTTCTTCCAATGCCTGTACGATTTTACCAAATTCCATGGCGTGAGAAGCCTTTATCAGCACCGCGCTTCCCGCCGTGAAGGCATCTCGGATGGTGGGCAGGGCCTCTTCTCTGGAGGAAAACCAACGGGTATCCGTCAGGCCGCTTTCCCGGGAACCCTCTGCCAGATGTTTTGCTTTTTCCCCGATGGCGATGACACAGTCAATGCCCAGCGCCGCCGCACGGCGCCCCATCTCGTAATGGGCTGTCTGTGCCAGGTCACCCAGCTCGCCCATATCGCCCAGCACCGCGATCTTTTTCGCGCAGTCGGTTTTCGACAGGATCTCCAGTGCCGCTCCCATGGATTGGGGGTTAGCATTGTAGCAATCATCTAATATTCTACGATTTTCACTCATGATAATGCTATGCATCCGGGAACCGGTGGGCACATAGGCCCGGATGCCCCGGAGCATCTCGTCTTTTCTCAGGCCCAGCTTCTCGCCGATGGCAATGGCCATGGCGGCGGGATAGACCATGTGGGTGCCCGGAGCAGGAATGATCACATCGTATACGTCCTGGGTCGAAGTAATCCGAGCGGTGATGCCGTCCATCCCATGGTCGCGCACATCTGAGACCCGGAAGCCACAGTTTTTACCCTCGCCGCAGCGCACCGTCTCAAAGGGCAGTTTCAGCGTATTTAAAAGGGCGTCATCGCCGTTGAGGACGACCAGACCTTCTTTTTGCAAATTTTCAAAAATCTCGCTCTTGGCTTGGAGAGTGCCCTGCCGGGTGCCCCCCAGATTTTCAATATGGGCGTCGCCGATATTGGAAATGACGGCAATGGTGGGTCGCACCATCTCCCCCAGATAGCGAATTTCGCCGAAGTGGTTCATCCCTGTTTCGATCACCGCCGCCTGATGAGCCGGGGTCAGACCCAGCAGTGTCTGGGGCGTGCCGATCTCGTTGTTGAAGTTGGCTTCGGTTTTCAGCACATTGAAATGCTGAGAGAGCACGGAGGCGATTATCTCCTTGGTGGTAGTCTTCCCCACGCTGCCGGTGATCTGCACCACGGGCAGCGCAAATTTCCCCCGGTACCAGGACGCCAGATCCTTCAGAGCCTGCAGCGTATCCGCCACCCGGATATAGCATTTCCCGGGCAGTAATTCTTTGGGTGCACGGGAGAGGACGCAGCCAACCGCCCCGGCCTCCAAGGCTTTATCCAGATAGTCATGTCCGTCAAACCGCTCCCCCACCAGTGGGACAAAGAGAGAGCCGGGTTCCACATGGCGGCTGTCGGTACAAAGGGTGGTCACGGTGACCGCCGCCCCTTGCAGCATTTCACCGTGCACCGCTTTGCATACATCATATAAGGAGGTGGGAATCATTTCATTTCCGCCTTTCGGACCTCCAGCGACTGCCGGACGATTTCTTCGCACAAATCGGCATAGGACATGCCCACCTGGGCGGCCTCCTGGGGTACGAGGCTGGTGGGCGTCATGCCCGGCAGGGTATTGACCTCCAGGCACCAGTCATTGCCCGCCTCATCCAGCAAAAAATCCGTGCGGGAATAGACGCCGAGACCCAGTGCCCGATGGAGCTTCAAGGCCGCCTCACCCATGTTCTTCCACTGCTCATCGGTAATAGGAGCGGGGCAAATTTCTGTGGCGCCTCCTGCCTGATACTTGGTTTCGTAGTTAAAATAGTCGGCATGAGGTACGATCTCCACCGCCGGCAGATACCGGTCTCCCAGCACTGCCACCGTGATCTCACGACCCTTAATCTTCTTCTCCACAATCACGTGATTGCCGAAATGCAGCAGATTGTGTAGAGCCTTTGCCAACTCTTCCTTTGTGTCGGGCAATTCCACGCCAATGGAGGAGCCGCCGTTGACAATTTTTACGGCACAGGGCACCTCCAGCTCCTCCGTCAGGCGGGGAATATCCGCTTGCGTGTAATAAATGTCCCGCCAGGGCGCATTGCGGATACCCTCGGCGTCTAAAAAGCGTTTGGTGACCGACTTATCCATGGCCATACCGCTGCCTAAGTAACCGGAACCGGTGTAGGGCACACCCAGCAGATCAAGAGTCGCCTGAATGCGGCCATCCTCGCCGCAGGAGCCGTGCAGCGCCAGGAACACCACGTCGGCCATGGCGCACACTGTCAGCACATCCTTACCCAGCAGGGACGGGCCCTGATCCTTACGGCTTTTCCGCACCGCTTCCAGATCAGGTGCCGTGCTCTCCACACGCACATCGCTGCAAAGGCCGTCGGGCGCGTCAAAGATGTCCGCCAGATTCCCCGTGTAGTTTTCAAGACCCATGAACATATCCACTAAAATAGCCTTATGTCCCTTGCTCCGCAGCGCCCGGCAGGCGCCTGTTCCGCTGACCAGCGCCACATGACGCTCCGTACTCAATCCACCGGCTAATACCACAATTTTCATATTCTCATCCCTCGATTCAGGCGGAAGCCTATACGATCCACCTATTATATCAGTATATTAGTTTATCACAGCAGGTGGGAAAATACAACCAAATCCTTGCTGCGTCAGGCAAAAAAAGAAGTGCGGACTCCTCTTGTTGTCCTCACTTCTTCTTTGCCTGCATTTATACTTCCGGCTCCAGACGCAGCAGCGACTCATCTTGAATATCCGCCCCCAGTGCCTCAAATTCCCGGCGGAAACGCCGCCAGCGCAGCACAAATTCCACCAGTATCGCATCAATCATCCCCACTGCGAAAAATGCCCGCATTACCTTAAAAAGGAGATACCTGTCTCCCGTTGTCAGCGCCCGGACAGCACCCGCCGCCACCAGTCCCAGCGTCAGCCCGATTATCACCCAGGGAATGATGGTGCGGCGGCACAGGCAGGTGTGGACATAGGCCACCCGCTCCTCTGCCTCCATATGGGGATCACGCACATAGACAAAGGTGCGCAGCGTATCCACACAGCTATCCCATCTCCCATTGCGGCTCCGGCGCAGCAGCACCATCTCCCACACCGCCTTTACCGGGTATTTGGTCAGAGCCAGTATCACCACCGGCACGCTGACACAAAGCAGTCCCCAAAGCGCCGTCTGCAAGGACATGGGCCAGAATTCATGGTGCATCCAGCGCAGGCTGAACAGGTAGAATATCCACCACATCAACATTGTTATGTCGTGGTTGCTCTGCCGCGTCCGCCTTATTTTTCGATACTCCTGCATCCATTTTTGAAGAACGATCATCAGAATAACGACACCTGCCAGCACAGCCGTCACCACCAGCAGCGCGCTGCCGGTCATCTCCATCCGATACTCCGCGCCGTAGCACAGCCGGCCTGCCAAATAAAAATATCCTACGGCCATCGCCATGAAAAGTGCTATGCAGGCCGTTATCACCGCCACGGCCCACAGACTTCTTCCCCAAGAGGGACGCACCGCCCGCAGTGTCTCCCGGCAGAAGGCTTCCACATCCTCCCCCACGATCTTCCGGGCTGATGTACCGTTATTCTGGGCCGAGAGCAGCAGCTCCACCACATCGTTCAAACAGGCATCCCTTGTCTTTACGTCAAAGCAGCAGGTAAGAAAATAAGTACGGATTTGCTCATAACTCTTGGCATAATCACCTGTCAGCTTCCCGGCAAAATCCTCATAAGACATGTCACCCTTCATTCTTTAACCTCCCCAGACGCAGCAGAGATTCATCTGTAATATCCGCCTCCAGTGCCTCAAATTCTCGGCGGAACCGTCCCCAAAACAGGGCATAGTCACCAAGACATAGATAGCCGATGCACAACCAGAGCTGTGCATACAGAATAAAGCGCAGGAATTCCTGATAGAGCCCCGTAAGCGTCTGCAGAATGCTCCAGACCGTCAGGGCAACAGCCACCCCGATGACGATCCACGGCAACACCGTCCGCCGCCGCAGTGCACCGCGGACAAAGCGCCGCCGCGCCTCAGCAGTCATATCTGCGTCCGTTTCCTCTGCCGCCTTTCGCAGCACGCAGATACAGTTATCCCAGCTTTTGTTCTTTTCATAATCCGCCGGCATAGGAATGGTTTCCACGCTGTCGTTTTTATGGAGCACATGGTCTGCCAGTAAAATTACCCCGCCGTAACCCAGCAGGAGTACAATGGCCAGCCATGTGGGAATGGGCCACCATTGCCTTGGCAAAAGAAATATCAATATGATGGCCAGCACCTTGGTGGGAAGGCGGATAAAAGTCATATCCGTCAGCTTTCCGTCCGCTGTCTTTTTCCGATCCCATATCCATTTTTGTATCAGGCCCAGCAGCATGTCAAAGACCATACTGCCGCCCGTCACCAGAAGAATCAAGCCACCGGAAAGGCTCCCAGCAAGAATGCTATCCCCGCAAATCAGCGCAACCACGGCAGCATACAGGCTCAATATGGCTATAAACACAGCCAGCCGGGCCGACGATGCCAACGCCATCCAAAGGCTGCGCCCAAAGGAAGGCTGCGCCGCCCGAAACGTTTCCCGGCAAAAGGCGCCCATGTCCTCCCCCACCACCTGATAAACAGGGGTTTCGTTATTTTGAGCTGAGAGCAGCAGCTCCACCATATCGCCAAGGCAGGTGTCCCGCGTCTTGCTGTCAAAGCAGCAGGTGTTGAAGTATTCCCGCAGCTGCCCGAAGGCCTCCTGATAGTCTCCTGTCAACTGTGTGGCAAAATCTTCATAGGTCAGCGTCTTTTTCATGGTCATCCTCCCCAAACAGGATTTTTTCCGTGCTGGCGGTGAAACCGCGATAAAAGGTGCGAAAGGTTTTCAGTTCTTCTTCCCCGGCAGGGGTCATAGCATAGAGCTTGCGCAAGGGACCGTAGGGGGATTTGACGGTGCGGCAGGAGAGCAATCCCCGCTTATTGAGCCGGGTCAACACCGGATACAGTGTTCCCTCCAGAATATTTTCAAAGCCGTTATCACTTAGCCGGGTCAAAATCTCATAGCCGTAGGTCTCTCCCCGTGCCACGATGGCCAACACGCACTGCTCCAGTACGCCCCGCAACAGCTGGCTTTCCTCCACTGTATCACCTCCCATCTACTATGCGTCGCATAGTAGCTTTTCTATAATATAGCGCAGCTACTATGTGTTGTCAAGTAGCTGCGCTATACTTAATTAAATATATGAAGTTGTCTTACGTCAGGCGTTGGCGGCTTCGTATTCCTTCAGGAACTTCACCAGTGCCTCCACGCCCTCCTTGGGCATGGCGTTGTAGGTGGAAGCCCGGAGACCGCCCACGGACTTGTGACCCTTCAGGTTCTCAAAACCGGCCGCCTTGGTAGCGGCCACCACGGCGGCGTCCTTCTCGGCGTTTTCCGTGACAAAGGGAATGTTCATGAGGCTGCGGAATTCCTTTTCCACGGTGCCGGTGAACATCTTGGACTGATCCAGGAAGTCATACATGACCTTGGCCTTGTCCAGATTCTTCTCATACATGGCGTCAAGACCGCCAATGCTCTTGAGGTACTTGAACACCTTGCCGCAGCAGTAGATAGCCCAGCAGTTGGGGGTGTTGTACATGGAGTCGTTGTCAGCTTGCAGCTTATAGTTCATGTAAATAGGGGTCGTGGGATCCAGATCGTCCCGCAGCAGATCCTCACGGATGATGGCAATAACCATACCGGCCGGGCCCACATTCTTCTGAACACCGGCGTAGATCATGCCGTAGTCGGAGACATTGCAGGGCTTGGAGAGGAACATGGAGGACTGGTCGGACACCAGCACATGACCCTTGGTGTTGGGCAGCTGGGAGAAGGTCACGCCGTGAATGGTCTCATTTTCGCAGATGTACACATAGTCAGCGTCGGCGGGAATGTCCAGATCGGAGCAATCCGGCACATAGGTGTAGTTCTTGTCCTTGGAGGACGCGGCCACGATCACCTCGCCGTACTTCTTAGCCTCGGCAATGGCCTTTTTGGACCAGGCGCCGGTCTCCACATAGACAGCCTTGCCGTTTTTCATCAGATTCATGGGCACCATGGCAAACTGCAGTGTGGCGCCGCCCTGAATGAAGAGTACCTTATAATTGTCGGGAATACCCATCAGATCTCGCAGATCCTGCTCCGCCTCGTCAATGATCTGCTGATAGGCCTTGGAGCGGTGGCTCATCTCCATAACGGACATGCCGGTGCCGCGGTAGTTCATCATTTCATCGCGGATCTCCTCCAGCACAGGCTCCGGCATGGTGGCAGGGCCGGCGGAGAAGTTGTAAATACGATCGTACTTCATGGAAATATTTCCTTCCTTTTTGTTCTTTCTTTTTTACTTTTTATCATTGGCAGCGCACTCGCGCAGCACACGCAGAGTCATATCCGGGTAATTGCCGATGATGCCGTCGATACCCAGGGCATAAAAACGGCGTACCTCTTCCTCTTCGTTGACGGTAAAGGTGTTGATTTCCAGACCGTGATCCTTCATGTCCTTCACCAGCTCCGGGATCAGGTTACCCCGCAGGGGATGGTAACATTGTACGCCCAGCTTCTGACAGTAGGCGCCGGTATCCACGATCCAGCTCTCGCTGAGCAATCCGTATTTCAGCTCCGGCGCGATTTTCTTCATCCGCAGCACGCTGTAATGGTTGAAGCTGGAGATGATGATGCGGTCGGACAGATGATAGGCCTGGATCAAATCCCATACCTTCTGCTCAAGACCCGGATATTCGTAGATATTTGTTTTCAGCTCCACATTGGTGATCAGGGGCAGATCCTTTACCAGTTCAAAATACTCCCGCAGGGTGGGAATGGGATTGACGCCGTACTGTCCCCTGTAAATATAGGAGGCATCCAGCTCTTTCAGCTCCAAGAGCGTCATATCCTTAACTTTCCCGGCCACGCCGCAGGTGCGATCCACCTTCTCGTCATGGATCACCACCAGCTCACCGTCCCGTGTCAGATGAACATCCAGTTCAATACCGTCCACGCCCAGCTCAATGGCCTTCTGAAAAGCCAGCAGCGTATTTTCCGGATACTGACCGCTAAAGCCTCTGTGTGCAAAAACCTTACTCATGGTAAGCCTTCTTTCCCTTTTACAGCGGCTGCCGCAAGCCCCCGAAACGGGAACTTGCAGCAGCTTTTCTTTATTTTACGCAGTGGCAGGCAACAAAGTGGCCGGGAGCCACCTCGCGCAGCTCGGGATTCTTACCTTCCTTGCAGCACTCCTGGCAGGCGTCGCACCGCTTCATGAAACGGCACTGATCCGGCAGGTTTACAGGGGAGGTGATCTCACCGCGAATCAGCCGGCGCTGGGGCTTATCCTTCCCCACAACAGGGATGGGAATGGCGCTGAGCAGCGCCTGTGTATAGGGGTGCATAGGGTTGGCAAAGAGCTCGTCGGCGCTGGCTTTTTCCACCATCTGGCCCAAATACATCACGGCGATGTCGTCGGAGAAATACTTCACAACAGACAGATCGTGGGTGATAAAGATGTAGGTCAGACCGATGTCCTTTTGCAGCTGCTTGAGCAGGTTCAGGATCTGGGCCTGAATGGACACGTCCAGTGCGGACACAGGCTCGTCGCAGACCACCAGCTTGGGATTCACGGCCAAGGCTCTTGCGATACCGATACGCTGACGACGTCCGCCGTCCAGCTCGTGGGGATAGGCGTTGACAAACCGGCGGGCCAGACCCACGGTATCCATCAGCTCCAGCGTGCGCTGCTCGATGGCGTCGTTTCCGCGGAGCAGCTTATGCTCCCGGATGGGCTCACTGATGAGCTGCATGACGCTCTGCCGGGGATCCAGCGAGGAAAACGGATCCTGGAAGATCATGGTCATCTCCGTGCGCAGCTTGCGCATCTTGCTCTTGCTGTACTTGGTGATGTCCTCGCCGTCAAAGATCAGTTTGCCGGCAGTGGGCTCGATCAACTTCAGGACGGAGCGGCCGGTGGTGGACTTACCGCAGCCGGATTCACCCACGATACCCAGGGTCTTGCCCTCTTCCAGCTGGAAGCTGACGCCGTCCACGGCGTGAAGCTGCCCCTTGGGGGTGGTGAAATATTTTGTCAGGTGATCCACTTCAAGAAGGATCTTCTTTTCATTTTCAGCCATTGCTGTTCCTCCTCAGGCGGAAATTGGGATCCTGATACGCGGTGCAGGCCACATAGTGGGTGCCTCCCATGTGGTAAAGCTGGGGCTCCTTTGCCTTGCAGGCGTCCGTTGCATAGGGGCAGCGGGGATAGAAGGTGCAGCCCTCAGGCAGGTTCATGGGGTCGGGCATCAGGCCCTTGATGGGCACCAGTTCTTCACCCCGCGCCTTCAGGTTGGGCAGTGAGTCGAACAGGCCCTCGGTATAGGGGTGCCGGGTGGCGTTGAAGACCTCGTCGGCGGTGCCGATTTCCACAATGCGGCCGGCATACATAACGGCCACATCGTCGCAGACATCCGCCACAACACCCAGATCGTGGGTAATAAGCAGCATGGACATCTGGCGGCGGACGATCAGGTCCTTCATCATATCCAGCACCTGTGCCTGAATGGTCACATCCAAAGCGGTGGTGGGCTCGTCAGCCAGCAGAAGTTTCGGCTCGCAGGCCAGGGCGATGGCGATAACCACGCGCTGACGCATACCGCCGGAGAACTGATGGGGATAATCATAAGCGCGGGATTCCGAGATACCCACCATCTTCAGCATTTCCTTGGCCTTTTCAAAGGCCTCCTTGCCGGAGACATGCTGGTGAAGCTCGATACTCTCGGCGATCTGGTCGCCCACAGTCATCACGGGGTTCAGGGCGGTCATGGGATCCTGGAAGATCATGGCGACGTCATTGCCGCGCATCTCCTCCAGTTCCTTGTCCGTCATATGCAGAACGTCCTTGCCGTCCAGCATGATGGTACCGCTCTTAATTTTTCCAGGGGGATCGGGCACCAGGTTCAGAACGGACAGTGCCGTGGTGGTTTTGCCGGCACCGGTCTCGCCCACAAGACCCAGCGTCTTTTCCCGGCGGATATTGAAGTTGAGGCCGTTGATGGCCTTGACGATGCCGTCATCCGTTTCAAAGTGGACCACCAGGTCCTTGATTTCTAAAATATTATCGCTCATTCTCACGCCCCCCTTATTTCTTCATCTTGGGATCCAGCGCATCGCGCAGGCCGTCGCCCATCAGGTTCAAAGCCAGCACGGTTACCATGATCGCAAGACCCGGGAAGATGCACATCCAGGGATACGAGCGGATGAACTGACGTCCGTCGGAGAGCATGGCGCCCCACTCAGGCATGGGAGGCGCAATACCGACACCCAGGAAGCTGAGGGAGGAAGCGGCAATAATATTGTTGCCGATAGCCAGCGTCACCTGCACGATGATGGGGGACAGGCAGTTGGGAATGATGTGGCGCAAAATGACCTTCCAGGTGGGAAGGCCCATAGCATAGGCCGATTCCACATATTCCTGCCCTCGAATGGTCATGACCGCCGCTCGCGTGATGCGGGCAAAGGCGGAAGCGGCACTGATGGACAGGGACAGCAGCAAAGAGGCGGGGCTGGTGCCCAGGATGGACACGACGACAACGGCGATCATGATGTTGGGGATAGCGTAGAGAATATCGTTGGCACGCATGACCAGGTTGTCGATAAAGCCGCCGTAGAAGCCGGCCAGAGAGCCCAGCAGAATACCCACGGCCAAGCCGATGAACACGCTGCCGGCACCGATGAGCAGGGAATAACGGGCGCCGTAGATAATACGGGCGAAAATATCGCGGCCGTATTTATCGGTTCCGAAAATGTGCTGCAAGGTGGGCGCCTGGGCGCTGGAGCCGGCGCTCATGGTGATGATGTCTGCTTCGTAGTTGTAGATAAACTGGGACAGGATGGCCACAATGATCAAAAGGATCATGAAGCACATACCGATGACAGCGCCTTTGTTTTTCAGCAGGCGGCGCCAGGTTTCCTGCGCCATGGAGCGCCCCTTGAATTGCTTGAGGCTTTCCTTGGTCATAACTGCCTGCTCTGCATTTGCAGTTGTCTTGGTCATATGCTCACCCCTTCTTAGAATACTGTGCCTTAATACGAGGATCGCAGTAGGCATAAATGATATCAACCGCCAGGTTGATAAGGGCCATCAGGATACAGCAGAGGATAATGGAACCGGTCACCATGGGCGTATCACGCTTGTTAATGGATTCCACGATCAAAAGGCCGATGCCGGGCCAGGAAAACACCGTTTCAGCAAGAGCCGAACCGGTCATAACCAGACTGAACTGCATACCGATGGCGGTTACAATGGGAATCATGGCGTTGCGAAGGCCATGTCCGTAGATCACTCGGTTATAAGAGGCGCCCTTGGCCTTGGCCGTGGTCATATAATCCTGACGAACGACGTCCAGCATGGCGGATCTTGTGGTTCTCGTAATCAGAGCGGCCAGTCCGAAACCGACCGTAAGAGCGGGTAGGATCAGATACTTAAATCCGCTGGATCCACCCGAGGGAAGCCAGCCCAGCTTCAGGGAGAAGAGAAGGACAAGCATCAGTCCCAGCCAGAAGTTCGGCATGGAAACGCCGAAGAGAGCCAGGATCATACCCAAGGTATCCTTCCATGTATTTTGGTTGATGGCGGTCCATATCCCCAGCGGGATGGAAATAATCACCGACACAATCAGTGCGGTGCCGCCCAGAGCCAGGGTCATTGGCAGACGGTGCATAAAGGTACCAAACACGTCCAGTCCGGTAATATAGGACTGACCCATGTCGCCGGTCACAATACCGACCATATAGTTGAAATAGCGCACAAAAAAGGGATCGTTGAGTCCCATGGACTCACGCAGTGCTTCCTGCTGTTCAACGGTGGCATTTTCCGGCAGAATAATCTGAACGGGGTCGCCGCCCGTCAGATCCATTGCCCAGAAAATCAAAAGAGACGTCAAAAGGATCGTGGGGATCATCAGGACCAGTCTCTTGAGAATATATTTAATCATTCTATACTCTCCTCTATTTTTCAGCTTCCGCCGGAATGGCGGGGAGCCGGACAGCGCAAAGCTGTCCGGCCTCCGCTTTCACTGGAATAACTAAGTCTTAATTCGGTTTTACTGGAAAGGTGATATTACTTTTTGGCAGCGCTCAGGTCGATGTAGGCGTGGTTCCAGTTGTGGTTGCCGCCGCCGAAGAAGTAAGTGCCGGTCAGACCATTGCGATAGGCAATGATAAGGTTGGCCACATACAGAGGCACCTGGGGGCATTCCTCAGCCAGATACTTCTGCATGTCAACAGACTCGGTCAGACGGGCATCCTGATCCTTCTCGGTGAGAATCTTCACAGCCATGTCGTCCACATACTGATCGCTGTAGTGATGATAGTTGGAAGCGAAGCCGGTCTTGAAGAGCTCGGTGTAGATCTCATCCAGACGGTCAAGCACGTTCCATCTCCAGAGGAACATCTGCTGATCGCCGGCCTGGCACTCGGATTTCAGAGTAGCCTGGTCCAGGGACACGATGTTCACGTTGATGCCGATGGCATTCAGGTCGGCCTGGATCATA
>JAAXZS010000149.1 GCA_012719745.1 Clostridiales bacterium
ACCTTATCTTTTACATTTTGCCGAATATGTCGGCAGCGGCTTTTCTTTCACCAAGTATCTGGATCACTGGCCGTCCTATATAGTGGGGGCTGCCTACCTGTTCGTCACACTGGTAGCGGAGCTGCCCTTTGATTATTTTCTTCTGGAAAAGTACACCCACCGGCACCGCACGCTGCTGTTGACGATTCTGCTGTCCAACACCGTGACCACCGCGCTGACGGCCTTGGCCGAGCGTCTTTTGTGCACCGGACAGTGGTAATCATTCGGCGGGTATTGAGCATACACGTTACACAAAAGCAGGGCGTTACCGTTTATGAACACGGTAACGCCCTGTCAATATTCTTATTGGTTCTTTTCGATAAGCGCCACGGCGTGGGCGGACATGCCCAGTTCCTCCCCCGTGAAGCCCAAATGCTCCTCCGTGGTGGCCTTGACGGAAATCTGCTCCTTGTCAACACACAGCGCCCGGGCGATATTTTCCCGCATCTGCTCCCGATAGGGGGCGATCTTTGGCTCCTGAGCAATCAGGGTGGCGTCCACGTTCACCACCTGCCAGCCCTTTTCCGTAAGCAGTTGTCCCACCCGCCGCAAAAGGAGAAGGCTGTCGGCATTTAAATAGGCGTCATCGGTGTCGGGAAACAGCTGCCCGATGTCAGCAAGACCCGCCGCCCCCAAAAGGGCGTCCATCACCGCATGAGTCAGCACATCGGCATCCGAATGACCCAAAAGCCCCCATTTGTGCGGCACGGTCACGCCGCCTAAAATCAGCGGGCGGCCCTTTGCCAGCCGATGGACATCATAGCCTTGCCCTATCCGCAGATTTGTCACGCGTTCTCCCTCCGTTTCAAGATGGCCTCCGCCAGATCCAGGTCAAGAGGGGTGGTAATTTTGATATTTTCCTCGTCGCCCTCTGTCAAGTAAACCTCCTTGCCAAGGCGCTCTACCGCAGCACAATCGTCTGTGACGGGTATATTCAGCTCCATGGCGGACTGGAGGGCGGCCTTAAGCAGATCCCGCTGGAACACCTGGGGCGTCTGCACGGCGTAGAGGTGACTTCTGTCCGGGGTAGCGCACACCTTCCCCGTCTCATCCGCTTCTTTCACGGTGTCCTTCACCGGGACGGCCGGAGCGGCAGCGTTGGTTTTGACAGCCATCTCCACCACTGCGTCAAAAAGCGACGGCGTCACCAGCGGACGGGCTCCGTCGTGAACGGCCACAAACTCCGTTTCGGGACTGACTTCCATCACGGCGGCCATCACCGACAAAAGGCGGCTGCTGCCTCCCTCAATGACCCGGACAGGTTTGGAAAGACCGGCCTTACTGCATAGATCGGCCACCGGTAACAGCATATCCGACCGGGCAGCCACCACAATCTCATCCACACTGCCGGCGTCGTCCACGGCTTGCAGCGTCCGCAGCAGCACCGGCATCTCGTCCAGCTCCATAAAAAGTTTATTCTCGCCGCCCATGCGCATCGAACTGCCGGCAGCGGCAATCACCGCCGCGCAGTAGGGGTGTCTTTTTTCTTTTTTCAGTCTGTCAAACAGCTTCATGCCATCTCCACTCCGGCCATCATGGCCTGATCCAGCTGACGCGCCGCGTCGTCGTATGTCTCTTCCCGCACCAGTGCCATTTCCGAAAGGAGAATGTGTCTTGCGCTGTGGAGCATCTTGCGTTCCACATTAGAAAGGCCTCTGGCATGATCCCGGCGCATCAGCCCCTTGATGACGCCTGCCACCTCCCGTAAATCGCCGCTTTTCAGTTTATCCATATTTTCGCGGTACCGGCGGTTCCAGTTGTCCGTCATCTCCACCCCCATCTGGGGGATACAGGCGAAAACTGTCTCGAATTCCTCCACCGTCAGCAGCGCCCGCAGGCCCACCCGATGGCAGTTTTCCGCCGGAATCTTTAAAACGAGGCCGCTGGCAGGCAGTCTGAACACATAATAGGTGCCGCACTGTCCGTTCAGGTGTTCCTGCACAATGTCCTCGATTACACCGGCGCCGTGCATGGGATGCACCACATGCGCCCCGACTCCATACATATGCGCACCTCCGTTTCAGAATACCGTCTTTCACGGCTATTTTTTGCAGTTTATGCTCAATTATTATAACGGAAATTCGCTGTAATTGCAAGGTGGCGTCTGCGAATAAAAAAATAAGAGGCGGCATGAGCCGTCTCTTATTTTCGGTTTTCTCAGAGGCGGGCGCTGCCTGTGCGCCGAGCCGCCTCCGCCACGGCCTTTGCCACTGCGGGACCCACCCGCTTATCAAAGGCCTTGGGAATGATATAGTCCGCGCAAAGCTCCTCATCGGAAATGAGACCGGAGAGAGCCTGTGCCGCCGCCATCTTCATCTCCTCGTTGATCTCCCGGGCCCGCACATCAAAAGCGCCCCGGAAAATGCCGGGAAAGGCCAGCACGTTGTTGATCTGGTTGGGGAAGTCGCTGCGGCCGGTGGACACCACCGCCGCACCGCCGGCCTTGGCTTCCTCCGGAAAAATCTCCGGTGTGGGATTGGCGCAGGCGAAGATAATGGCGTCCCTGTTCATAGTGGCTACCATCTCCCGGGTCACAAGGCCCGGTGCGGAAACGCCAATGAATACATCGGCCCCTACCAGCATATCGGCAAGGCTCCCCTGCCGGTTGGCGGGATTGGTTACCTCCGCCATCTCTTTTTTGATCCAGTTCAGGTCGGTGCGGCTGCGGCAGATGGCGCCATGGCGGTCACACATGGTGACGTCTTTAAAACCGGCGGACAAAAGGAGTTTTGTAATGGACACCGCTGCGGCGCCGGCACCGGAGGTAACCACCTTCACGTTCTCTTTTTTCTTCCCCACCACCTTCAGCGCATTGGTCAGACCTGCCAGCGTAATGACGGCGGTGCCGTGCTGGTCGTCATGGAACACGGGAATGTCGCACTTTTCTTTCAGCTTGCGCTCGATCTCAAAGCACCGGGGAGCGGCAATATCCTCTAAATTAATGCCGCCGAAGCTGCCGGCGATCAGCGCCACCGCGTTGACAAATTCATCCACATCATGGGTTTTGACGCAAAGAGGAAAAGCGTCCACGCCGCCGAATGCCTTGAACAGCACGCACTTTCCCTCCATCACAGGCATACCAGCCTCGGGGCCGATATCCCCCAGTCCCAGCACGGCGGAGCCGTCGGTAATGACGGCGCAGAGGTTGTGACGGCGGGTCAATTCGTAGGACTGATTGATGTCCTTCTGAATTTCCAGACAGGGCTGCGCCACCCCCGGTGTGTAGGCAAGGGACAGATCCTCCTTGTTCTCCACGGGCACGGTGGCCACCACTTCGATTTTTCCCCGCCACTGCTTGTGCAGGCGCAGGGATTCCTTGGCATAATCCATGATGTTCTCCTTGTGATTCAATTAAAATAGTCCGTCGGGCAGGTTTACCGGCGGTTGTTGGGATACCAGATCTTCTGTTTTTCCGCCTCTTTTATCAGCTCCTCCCGGAAGTCGGGATGAGCGATGCTGATCAGCTTTTCCGCCCGCTCCCAGGAGCTGAGACCTTTGAGACACACCATGCCGTACTCCGTCACCACATACATGGTATTCACCCGGGTATCCGTCACCACGCTGCCGGGGGTTAATGTACCCCGGATGCGGGAATGGGGCGTACCGTCCTTATCCTTGAAGGTTGAAGACATGCAGATGAAGCTCTTGCCGCCCTTGGACAGATAGGAGCCCAGCACAAAGTCCTGCTGACCGCCGGACCCGCTGATCTGCTTAATGCCGGAGGTCTCACCGTTCACCTGGCCGTAAAGGTCGATGTCCACGGCGTTGCAGATGGACACGAAGTTATCAATAGCTGCAATGGTGCGTACATCATTGGTATAACTGATGGGGGCGGCCATGCAGGCCGGGTTGTCGTTGAGATAATCGTAGAGCTTCTGCGTACCGGCGGCAAAAGCGAAGACCTGACGGCCCCGGTCAATGTTCTTCCGGGCGCAGCTCACCTTCCCTGCCATGGCAAGATCCACATAAGCGTCCACATACATCTCCGTATGAACGCCCAGATCCTTCAGGTCGGAGTCGCAGAGCATGGCGCCCACCGTATTGGGCATACCGCCGATGCCCAGCTGCAAACAGGCACCATCGGGGATTTGCTCCACAATGAGCCGGGCCACCGTCTTATCCACCTCAGTGGGCGGGATAAAGGGCTGCACACCCATGGGGTCGTTGCGCCCCTCCACCACCATGTCCACATCGGAAATATGGATGCACTCGTCAAAGCCGCCCAGACACCGGGGCATTTTCTCATTGACTTCCACGATGACCACCTTGGACATCTCGCACACCGCCTTCACATGGGAGGCGGAGAGGCCGAAGTTGAAATAGCCGTGCTCGTCCATGGGGGTTACCTGGAACATGGCCACATCCGGGGGCGTGATATGGTCGTAATAATACCGGGGCAGCTCCGAATATCGCATAGGCTCATAAAAACCGGCGCCGGAGGCGATATGGTGGCGCTCCACCGAGCTCATGTGGTGGGAGTTGAAAATGATGTGCTCCCGGGGGTTCTCAATATCAAAAATGGCGGGCTTCCAAAGACTGATGCCGCCCCGCACCTTTACATCCTCCAGCTCAGGAGCCCGGCGGGCCAGTGCCTCGTCCAGCACCCGGGGATGAATGGCACAAAAACCGTAGTCCACCCAGTCGCCGGACTTGATGACTTTCACCGCCTCGTCTGCCGTACGCAGCTTCTCGCGGTACATTTTCTGATAATCCATTGCTTTTCCTCCTTCTGTTGTCACTGATCAATCCTCAATGATCCCGTTAATTTTACCACAATCTGACTGCGGTTGGTAGAGGGTAGACCATAAAAATATTTTATTTCTCCTATAAACTCGTGCCGCTTCAGGTGCAAAGAAACAGCGACAACCACAAATTGCGGCTGTCGCTGTTAAAAATATTTTTATTTGGGAGAGCTTACTCTTCGTCAGAGGAAGCATCCTCATCCTCGCCACCCAGCAGGGCGCGGATGGACAGGGAAATCTTCTGCTTCTCCTCGTCGATGGCGGTGATCTTGGCATCCACCACATCACCCTCGGCCAGAACATCACCGGGCTTATCAATGCGGCGATCCGCGATCTGGGAAATATGGATCAGGCCGTCAACACCGGGCACCACCTCGGCAAAGGCGCCGAAGGTCATCAGCTTTACGATGCGGACGGAAGCCACATCACCCACCTGATAGGTCTCCATAAACTTATCCCAGGGGTTGCAGGAACGATCCTTCACACCCAGAGAGATCTTATGTTTTTCAAGGTCGAAGGAAATGACGTACACATCCAGCGTGTCGCCCACGGAAACCACTTCTGACGGGGTTTTGATGCGGCTCCAGGACAGCTCGGAGATATGTACCATACCATCCACGCCGCCGATGTCCACAAACACGCCGTAGGAAGTCATGGACTTCACGGTGCCGGTGTAGTGCTTACCCTCTTCGATATTGGCCCAGATCTCGGCCTGAGCCGCCTGACGTGCCTCATAGGTCACGGCGCGGATGGAACCCACCACGCGGCGACGGGCACGGTTGACTTCGGTAATACGCAGAGAAACAGGCTGCTTGATCATCTCGCTCAGATCAGCGCCGCGGGGCTGGCCGCTCTGAGAAGCGGGAACGAACACGCGCACGCCCTTAACGTTGACCACGATGCCGCCCTTGTTATCCTCGGTGACAACACCTTCCAGGGTGGTCTTGTCGTCCTTGGCTTTTTCAATATCTTCCCAGACCTTGACAGCATCCAGACGCTTCTTGGACAGCATGGCATAGCCCTCGATGTCATTGACGCGGATGATATAGGTCTCGATCTCATCGCCGACCTTTACCACATCCTCCGGCTTTACACTGGGATCGTTGGACAGTTCGTCCACTGAAATGTAGCCGGCCTGCTTGCAGCCCAAGTCCACCTGAACCTCAGTGGGGCCCACGGCGGTCACGATACCTGTTACCTTCTCTCCTGTATTTAAAGTCTTAAAAGATTTTTCCAGCATTTCTTCGAAGCTCTCTTCTGCTGCTTCAGTGGTCTTAATTTCTTCGCTCATCGTTGTATATACCTCCTTAATGATGCACGCTGGTGTGGACGCACCGGCCGTAAGACCTGCAACAGAACATCCAATGAAACATTCCGGCGAGAGCTCGTCCGCCGTTTCGACCTGATAGACGGAAGGGCATCTCTCATGACAAATTTCTGTCAAATGTTTGGTGTTGGCGCTTTTACGATCACCGACCACGACCATTACGTCCACCTGCGCGGCCAATTCCGCCGCCTCAGACTGACGTCTATGCGTAGCATCACATATTGTATCAAATATTTCAGCGTTTGTACACTCTTTTTTTAATATTTCTGCGCATCTTTCCCAGATCTCCCGGATACAGGTGGTCTGGGCCGCCCCCGTCAGGGGCAAATCCCGTCGGGCGCTGTCATAAGCCAGCCAGTCCGCCAGCTCCTCCGGGCCGGAGAGCACCACCGAGCGGGGGGAAAAGCTGGCCACGCCCATGACCTCGGGGTGATGCGGCTCCCCAATAATGAGAGGAATGCGTCCCTCCTCCTCCGCCCGGGCCACCAGACGCTGAATCCGCACCACGTTGGGACAGGTGGCGTTGACACATTGAGCGCCCATAGCCTCAAGACGCTCCAGCACCTGTTTTTTCTCCCCGTGGGAGCGGATGAGCACCGTGTCGCCGGGGTGGATCTCATCAACTGACGCCGCCGCGCGCATCCCCAGCGCCGAAAGAGACGACACCACGCTGGCATTGTGGATGATACTGCCCAGCATGACGGGGTTTTTCTCCTTCCGGGCAGTCTTCTCCGCCAGATTCACCGCCCGCTCCACACCGTAGCAGAAGCCGGCGCTTTTTGCCAAAATTACCTTCATTCCGTCTCCCCCAGCCGGTACACCCGGCGCATGATCTCCTCGGCGTTTTGCTGATACTCCTCGGCGGTGGCCCGGCGGCCGGCCGTCACAGGGGTATACGGTTCCCCAATGATGACGGGAACCTTCTGAAAAAGCCGTTTGGCCCGGCCGATATACACCGGCAGCAGCTTGGCCCCCGTCCGCATGGCCATCATGGCCACGCCGCCCTTGGGCTCCGACTTCTGGCCCCGGCGGACACGGGTGCCCTCGGGAAAGACCAGCAGACTCTGACCGTCCCGAATGGTTTTCAGTGCCGTTTTCATGGCGCTGATATCCGAATGGCCCCGATCCACAGGGAAGACACCCATCCGGCGCAGAAAGCTCCGCAGAACGGGAATTTTAAAAATCTCACGCTTGGCCATGATCCGCATACAGTAATCCACCCCCAGAGCGTATACCGCCAGCAGCGGGTCCCAGTTGCTGGTGTGGTTGGCGCAGAGCACCACCGGCTCGTTGGGCACATGCTCCCGCCCCCGGACAGAAAGGGGAAAAAGCCAGGTGACAAGCCATTTTGTCAGGCGGTATATCCTTGTATAGTAAGGATTCTTGCTCATCAGTCCGCCAGGCGCCCCCGTATCACATCCAACAACAAGGAAAGGGCGCCCTCAAAATCCACATCGCTGGTATCCACCATAATCGCGTCATCTGCCGGGCGCAAGGGCGCGATTTCCCGGTGCATATCCGCCCAGTCTCGTTCGTTGACCTCCCGCAGCACCTCTTCATAGGGCTTGGGGGTGCCACGCTCCGCCAGTTCCTTTTCCCGCCGCCGGGCCCGCACCTCCGCCGAAGCGTCCAGATAGATCTTCACTTTGGCGTCCGGCAGCACCACGGTGCCGATGTCCCGTCCGTCCATGATGACACTGTTTTTCGCTGCCATGTCCCGCTGCATCTGCAAAAGAAACGCCCGAACGGCAGGAATGGCGGAGACCTGGGAGGCGTACAGAGACACTTCCGGCAGACGGATCTCCTTTGTCACGTCCGTGCCGTTGAGAATCATGTGTTGCAGGCCGTCGTCACCGTAGCGCACCTCGATATGGATATGGGGCAGGGCGGCAGTCACCGCCGGGGCGTCCTTGCCATCGATGCCGTTTTGAAAGGCGTAGCAGCCGATGGAGCGGTAGATGGCCCCGGTATCCACATACAAAATCCGCAATTTAGCGGCAATGGCCTTGGCCAGTGTACTTTTTCCCGCGCCGGAGGGGCCGTCCAGCGCTACGGCAAACTGTTTTTCGCTCATGATTCATTCCTCACTTGTTTTTTCATATTCCGCGGCCGCTTCTCCCGCCGCCCGGCCTGTGGCCCAGGCGATCTGCAAATTGAAGCCGCCGGTATAAGCGTCCACATCAATGATCTCCCCTGCAAAGAAAAGACCGTGTACCAGCTTGGAAGCCATGGTGGCGGGCTGTATCTCCCCCACCTTTACGCCGCCGGAGGTGACGATGGCGTCGCTCACCGGCCGGGGCCCGGTCAGAGACACGGGAAAATGCTTCAACAGCGTTTCCAGACGCTTTCGCTCCTCCCGGGTGACGGCGTTGACCTTTTTGTCCCCCGGGACACCCGCCTTTTCCGCCATGACGGGGATCATGCTCTTATTCACAAGCCCCCCCAGCAGGCTGGAAAAGTCCTGATTACACCTCTGGGTCATGTCACGCAGGAGGCGTGCCTCCAGCTTTTCCTCACTCAGCGCCGGCTTGAGGTCGATTTCCAGCCGGTACTGATTCTTTCCCCAGTCCCGCATGTGGGCGCTGGCTGAGAGAATCAGAGGCCCCGACACGCCGAAATGGGTGAAGAGCATCTCTCCAAAGTCCTGATAGACCGCCTTGTTTTTCTGATTGTAAACCGTCAGCGCCACATTTTTGAGGGACAGGCCCTGCATCCGGGCGCAGCAGACATCGTCGCTGTTGAGCGGCACCAAAGAACCCACCGGTTCCACAATGGTATGCCCCAGAGCCGCCGCCATGCGGTAGCCATCGCCGGTGCTGCCGGTGAGGGGGTAGGAAAGGCCTCCGGTGGCCAAAACGGCGGCGTCGGCCTCATAGGTCTTCTTCTCCCCCGCCACCGCCGTCACGGCCCCGGCTTTGCACACGAGGGACATGGCCCGGTCCCGCACCACGGTAACCTTCAGCTGATGGAGACGGCGCTTCAGGGCGTCGCTTATATCGAAGGCGCTGTCCGACTGAGGAAAGACCCGGTTGCCCCGCTCCGTTTTCAGCGGCACGCCAAGCCCTTCAAAAAAGGTCATGGCGTCGGGGCCGTCAAAGTGGGAAAAGGCGCTGTACAAAAAGCGGCCGTTCCCCGGCACATGGCGCAAAAGCTCCTCCGAGGGACAGTTGTTGGTGACGTTGCACCGACCCTTGCCGGTGATGTTCAGTTTTTTGCCCAGGCGCTCGTTGGGCTCCAGCAGCGTGACATGAGCGCCGTGCTCCGCCGCCGTGACCGCCGCCATCATGCCGGCGGCTCCGCCGCCGATGACCACTACTTTATTCATCAGAGTGTTGAAAAACCTCGTTCCAATTATATTCTTCAGCGAAAAGCCTCGTTCCGATTTTGCTGCCGAGGCAGCAAAATGAATTTAAATCATTTTCCCGACGAGCTTTGCATAAGTTCGACTGACGAAATCAAAGATTTCAAGTCTCACTTAACACGTGCGTCGGAAAAAATTCTCCGACCCGCCGCAGCTTGCGGCGAAGCCGAAAGGTTGTGCCGCATGGCGGCGCTACCGTGAGGTGTCCCTAAAATGCCGCAGACATTTTAGGGGCACTCCTATTGCTCATCTTCCGTCTTTCCAAACACATCGTATTTTGACCAGATGCTCTCAAGCTCGGCAAAGGTGCCGGAGATCTCCTGATTCATCTGCTGCCCCACCGCCACAATGAGGGCATTGAGGAGGCTCAGCGGTGCCGTCATGGAGTCCACAAAGGAGATCATGTCGCTGCGTACCAGCAGCGCCGCCTCCGCGTCATGATAGAGGGGCGACACCTCGCTGTCGGTGATGGCAATGACCTCCGCCCCCCGTGATCGGGCGAAACGTACCGCTGTCACCGCCGCCGCTGAGTAACGGGGAAAGCTGATACCGATGAGCACATCCCCCGGGGCGATCCGCACCAGCTGCTCAAAAATCTCACCGGCGGCCGAGCTTTGCACCAGTGTCACATTTTTAAAGATCAGGTGGAGATAAAAGTTCAGATACCCCGCCAGAAAAGAGGACGAGCGCACCCCCAGAATGTAGATGTGGTGCGCCTTGATCAGCCGCGCCACCACCGCGTCAAAGGACGGGCGATCCACCTGCTCCATGGTGTTGCGGATGGAATCCATGTCCCGCTGCATCACACCCCTCAGCACATCCGTGCCGGACATCTGATCCTCCGAGGCGCGGATACGCTGGATGGAGGTGAGCTTGCCGCGAATAATCTCCTGCAAAGCCTTCTGCATGCTGGGATAGCCGTCGTAGCCCAGCTCCGAGGCGAAACGTACCACCGTGGATTCGCTGACCTGGGTGGTCTTGCCCAGCCGGTTGGCCGTCATAAAGGCGGCCTTGTCGTAGTTTTCCAATATGTAGGCAGCAATCCGCTTTTGTCCCTTGGACATCTGCCCCATACCGCATTGAATCAGATGCAGCACATTTTTCGCCACAATTATCCCTCTCCTTTGAGTGATTTAATTTCCTCTTTTGTCAGATACCGCCACCGGCCCGGCATCAGCGTTCCCAAAAGGAGACCGCCCTCCGCCACACGGCAAAGGCGTGTCACCTCAAGTCCCGCTGCCGCGCACATCCGCCGCACCTGCCGATTCTTCCCCTCATGGATGGTGACAGACAGCTCCGCCCTCTGCCCGGTGCGGTGCAGCACGCTGACCTGTGGGGGACAAATGCGCTCCCCCTCCAAATCGCACATCGCAGAAAGTATCTCTATCGTATAATCTGTAAAGCCATTAACATTTACAGTATAAGTCTTGTTGATCTCGTATTTCGGGTGGATCAGCGACTGCATCAGGGCGCCGTCATCGGTGAAAAGCAGCAATCCCTCCGAGTCCATATCCAACCGGCCCACCGGGTAGACCCGCCTGCCGCAGTCCGCCACCAGAGAAGCCGACGTGGGGCGTCCCTTTTCGTCCGACAGCGTGGTCACATAGCCCCGGGGCTTGTGGAGCATCAGATACACCTGCTCCGCGGGCGGATGGAGCACCCGGCCGTCCACCTCAATAACATCCGCGGCAAAATCCGCTTTGTCACCCAGCGAGGCCACTTCCCCGTTGACGCGGACGCAGCCCCCGGCCAGCAGCGCCTCCGCCGCCCGCCGGGAGCACACGCCCGCTTGGGAAATCAGTTTTTGCAGTCGTTCCTTCACTTGTTCTCTCCTACTCCCAACAGGGAAAAACCATAATCATACAAGGCGGCGTGATCGTCCCAGTCGTTGCCGTCGTTCAGGGTCACCGCCACCAGACGCCGTCCGCCCCGCTCCGCGTAGGACACCAGCGTCCGTCCTGCCGCCTTGGTATAGCCGGTTTTTAACCCCATGCAGCCAGCCACCTCCCGCAAAAGTCGGTTGTGGTTATACATGGTGCGTCCCCCTACCGTCACACTGCTGGTGGAGCAGATGCGCCGAAAGGTGGGGTCATCCATGGCACAGCAGCCAAGGCGCGCCATATCACGGGCGGTGGAATAGTGGGTTTCGTCATCCAGCCCGTTGGGATTGGCAAAGGAGGTGCCGGTCATGCCCAGAGCCTTTGCCTTTTCATTCATCAATGTCACAAATTCATCCGTGCTGCCGCCGCAGGTGCGGGCAATGGCCAGCGCCGCGTCGTTGCCCGATTGCAGCAGCAAACCGTAGAGCAGCGTCTCCAGCGTCAGCGTCTCCCCCTCCTTGAGATACATGGAAGAGCCTTCCGTCATATCGGCAGGGGTCACCGTCACCTCCTGCTGCAGGTCGCTTCCCTCTATGGCCACCAGCGCCGTCATGATTTTGGTGGTGCTGGCAATGAGCATCTGCCGGTCGGCGTTCTTTTCATACAGAACCCGGCCGGTATCCACATCCATGAGAATGGCAGAAACTGCACAGGTACTGACGGAGGCGGCATGACAAGGCACAACGCTTGACAGTACCAGCAAAGCCGCTAACAGCGCCGCTCCCATTTTGCTTTTGTTCATATCATCATCCTTTCGCCGAAATTGCGCCGGATAATGATAGTATGCCCCTTAGAACGCCTCTTTTTCCTTTTTCTTCTCTACATAATTTTCCACGCGATCCATGATTTCGGGTACCATGTCAATCACACGATCCACGGTGGTCACAGCGGGCAGACCCACCGGCAGTACCCGGGTGACGCCGTCTTTCACTACCAGAAAGGCTACCGGCTCGATTTTGACGCCGGCACCGCTTCCGCCGCCGAATTTATCCGTTCCGTAGTCCCCGCCGCCGCTGCCGAAGCCGAAGCTGAGACGGGAAACAGGGATCAGCGTCACGCCGTCGGGCGTGGTAATGGTATCGCCGATAACGGTGTTGGAATCAGCCATTTCATGAATTTTTGCCATGGTCGCCGACATCAGATCAGACAGAGGATTCTTCTTTTCGTTGTTTTCCATGGGAACCTTCCTTTCAAATTTTACGTATTTTCTTTTGTAGTGTCCGCCGGATCGGTCTCATTATGCGTATTTACTTCCGGCAATGGTTTCTTTTGCTCCGTTTTATTGTCTGTTTTCGCATCGTTTTCATGCTTCTTTTTAAATTGTTTGATCCATTTTAAAATAGGCAATCCCGCCGCAAGGCCGATGACCACCAGATCGAAAATCAGGAAGTGAAAGCCCACCGTGCCGGACGCCTCTATTTTTCCGCTGTCAAAATCCATACCCAGATGGATATGGGGGCTGCGAACGGTGACACGCTCCTCGATCTGGGGCATGACGCTCCACATCACGGAGTTGGCCAGGCCGTACCACTGCGCCGTCTCCGACGGATCGGGTGAGCCGAAGGTGACGGACAACTCCAGCGGCGCAATGACAATGCGCTTACGCACCCGATGCAGCGTTTTTTTCAAAAGGCCACCGAAAAAAGGCAACGCCTCTTTGATCTCTTGAAAGGTGGGTTTGGGGAAAGGCTTTTTAGACTTTTTTTCGGGCTTTGCCGCGTCTTCAGCGGCCGGCGGCTCGGGTTCTTTCTTTTTTTTCTTTTTTTCTTTGGCGGGCACAAGGCCGATGGCAAAGGGGCCGATCTTCAGATCCACCCGCAGTCCCTGCCCGAAGGAGACGCGCGCCCCCACCGGCAGCAGCAGCAACAAAAGCACAAGCCCCAGCAGTCCCGCCAATATCCAGAGAAAAACCACGCGTCTCACCTCCCTTTTCTTAATCACAAAAGTGCCTGCGGCGCTTTTATGAAGCTTTACGCCCTTGGCTCCTCCATATCCAGCACCGCGCCGTCATCCCCCAGACGCAGTTGGCCGTCGGCCTCCAGTCCCGGCATTTCCGGCAGTTCTTCCAAAGAATTGAGGTGGAAGGAACGGAGGAAATTCTGGGTGGTACGATAGAGCCGGGGCCGCCCCGGCACCTGCAAGCGACCGCACTCTTCGATCAGATGCCGCTCCAACAGCAATCCCACCGTATAGGAGCTGTCCACACCCCGGATCTGATCCACATAAGCCCGGGTGGTGGGCTGATAATAGGCGATGATGGTCAGCACCTCCAGCGCCGGCTGGGACAGCTTGGCCATCTTGCGAATTTCAAAGGCCTTGCGGATGCGCTCGCCATACTCCGGCGCGGAGCAGAGCTGATAGCTGTCCTCCATCCGCACCAGACGGACGCCCCGCCGTTCGTAGGCGTAACAGTCCCCCAGCTTTTGCAGCAGCGCCTCCGCCGTGGGCTTGTCCAGCTCCATGGCAAGGCAGATGCGGTCGATGGCCACCGGCTCCCCGGAGGCAAAAAGAATCCCTTCAATGGCGGATTCCATGTCCTTCATTTCCATTGTATCCATTTTTGTGATGTTTCCTTCCTTAAGACAGGGTATCGGGGGCGGCGGGGTCACAGTCCACGGTGCAGTCCGTCTCTCCCCCCGCCAGACGAATCACCCGGGCCTTGCACAGCTCCAGCACCGCCATAAAGGTGGCCACCAGCTCGCTGCGGCTGCGGCTGCCCCGGAACAGGAGCAAAAAGCGGGTGATGCCCCCCTCCTTCAGCCGCCGGATGATCTCTTTGGCCTTATTTTCCACAGGGTACGGCTCGTGCTTCACGATCTCGTCAAAGGCGTGAATGGGCGTGACCGCCGTCTGATGGTTTCGGTCCAGCATCTCCTGCAGCGCCACCACCAGATCCCCCGGCTCCTGATCGTATTCGTAGATCTTGCCCCGCTCCATCGGCTCGGGGTCCCGGGTCACGATGTCCCGGCCGAACTCCCCCATGGGGCCGATACGCTCCGTCAAGGTCTTGATTTTTAAATAACTGTCCCCCCGCTGCCGCTCCTCCAAAGAGGCGATGAGGGCGTCCATCTCGCTTTGCGCCTCCTCGTCCTCCAGAGACAAAAGCATCCGGGTCTTGATATACATCAGGTGGGCGGCCATGGTGATAAACTCACTGGCCACCTCCAGATCCATCTGCTGTCGCTGCTCCAGATAGGCCAGATACTGCTCCAGAATCAGGGAAATGGGAATATCGGAAATGGCAATCTTATTCTTTCCCAGCAAAAACAATATTAAGTCCAGAGGTCCCTCAAAATCGCCCAGCGTGTCGCCGGTGCGGGTCTGCACCACTTTTTCCAGTTTAAAAATGGGATTATCCAATGATTTTCACCTCAAAAGCCCACCAAAGCGCACATGCCGTTAAAGACAAAGCGAATGGCTGACGTCAGATAGCTGCTGCCCACGTTCAAAAATACCAGCGCCAGCATCACCAGCATCCCAATGCGCTCGTATTTTAAAATGAAATTGTACTGCCTGTCCGGCAGGAGGGCGAAGAGCACCTTCGACCCGTCCAGCGGCGGAATGGGAATGAGATTGAACAGCCCCAGACCGATGGACAGCAGCGCCGTGGTAAGCAGGGAAGAAAATATATCCTGATTCAGTTGGGAATAGGACGCACGCAAGTAGATTTGCTTTGCACCAAACAGCAGCAAAAGCGCCAACAGCAGATTGGAAACAGGCCCGGCCAGCGCTGTGAGTGCCATGCCCTGCTTGGGTTTTTTGAAGTAGCGCGAATCCACGGGCACAGGCTTGGCCCAGCCAAAGCCCGCCACTACCATCATCAAAAGGCCAAACCAGTCAATATGCCGCAAGGGGTTCAGAGACAGGCGGTGCATCCGCTTGGCCGTGGGGTCCCCCAGCGCGTAGGCCGCGAGGCCATGGCAGGTCTCGTGAATGGTCAGGCATAGAAATACCGAAACAAGCCGCACCAGCAGATCCCGCAGGGTACCGAAATCCAGCGCGTTCCAAAGTTCTTGCAAATAGTTCAAGAGTTGTCTCCTTTTACCGATGTGAAATCACAAATTTCACTAAGATAACAGGATAATTATAGCAGAAAGCCGTCGCCATTACAAGGAAAACGGCCATGAACGCTATGAACGCCGCATTGTCACGTTTGTTTTTATCCATTTGTATTTATTTGCACAAAAAAAGCTTAAAATTTATTTAATATTTGTTTATAATTTAGTAAATTACATC
>JAAXZS010000147.1 GCA_012719745.1 Clostridiales bacterium
CAGCACAGTGCGCCGCTATCCTTTTATATACAAGCAGGTAAAGCAGACGAAATTTCTTTGCTTTCATGTCACGGCGCTTAAAATATCTGGACGATTCCGGTTTTCAATACTATAATAAAAACGCTTTGTCGAAAAAAGCTGAAATGAGGAAAAATTGTGAACCGGATGATTGCCTTCCTGAAACAAGAGACCGTTTTAACCGCGGCGCTCATACTGGCCGCTGTCTCTGCTGTTTTTGCCCCGCCGGACCGGGAATATCTGTCCTATTGCAATATGCCTGTACTGAGCCTGCTGTTCTGCCTGATGACCATTGTGGCGGGTCTGCGGAAGTCGGGCCTTTTTGAAAAGTTGGCCGGAGAGGTAACCGGCCGGGTCCATACACAAAGAGGGCTGCTCTTTGTTTTGTGCGGCCTCTGCTTTGGCTTTTCGGCCCTGATTACCAACGATGTGGCGCTGATCACCTTTGTGCCGTTTTCTCTGATACTGCTGCAAAAACAAGAAGAGAGCGCCGTAATTTTTGCCGTTGTCATGGAGACTGTCAGCGCCAATCTGGGCAGTCTGCTGACGCCTATCGGAAATCCGCAGAATCTGTATCTCTATACCTATTATCAAATGACGCCGGCGGCCTTTTTTAGAATCACGCTGCCGCTGGGACTGCTGAGTATGATCTTGACGGCTGCCGTTCTTCTGTGTCGCCCCAATGTGCCTTTGCAAGTGACCGCCGCATCATCGCCTGCCCCCGTGAAAAAGTCGCTTCTGGCGCTGTATGGCGGACTTTTCGCCCTTTGCCTGTTCACCGTCCTAAAGCTTGTCCCCTACTGGGTGACGCTGCTGGTGGTAACGGCGGCGGTATGTACAAAAGACCGCTCCCTTTTTAAACAGGTGGATTACATACTCTTGGCCACGTTTGTATGTTTCTTTATATTTGTGGGAAACGCAGCACGAATTCCGCTGGTTCACACCGTCATCGCCCACTTGTTGACCGGAAGAGAGATCCTTGCCAGCGCTCTGTTGAGCCAATGTATCAGCAATGTGCCCGCCGCTGCTTTACTTTCTGCTTTTACGGAAAAAGGGGCGGCTTTGGTGGTGGGAACCAATATCGGCGGGCTGGGCACACTGATCGCCTCCATGGCCAGCCTGATTTCGTACCGGCAGATCTCCGCCGTAAGACACATCCGAAAAAACCGGTATCTGCTGGCGTTTAGCAAAGTGAATTTTGGGCTGCTGTTTGTACTTCTGGGGGTTTGCAGTCTGATGAAAATATAATGTGAGCACTGATCCTCCCGATCAGTGCTCACAAATAAAGTGCAGCGGCAATAAGGCCCAGGGAGCGGCTATATGCCGCCCGAGAGAAACTGCTTCCGGGTTTTCACCCAATAGTACCCGGCGCCGAACAGATCTGCCAGCGCCCAACCGATGGGAACTGCCCACCAGATTCCCACCAGCCCGATAGAGGGGAGGGCAGCCAGGGCATAAGCCAGCGCTACGCGGCTGCCCAGAGAAATGACGGTAAGCACAATGGAGAGGGAAGACTTTCCCAGTCCTCGATAGAAGCCGTACCATAAAAACAAAATACCGATGCCCGTATAGAAGGCACCTACCGTGTGCAGATAGCGAATGCCGATGGCAATGACCTCCGTCTCCTGTGCCTCTACAAAAAGACGCATGAGAGGTGAGGCAAAGGTTGTGACCACGGCGGAAGCTGCCAGACAGAAGATGACCGCCATTTTAAGAGCGATGCCGGTTCCCTTCCGGATCCGCTGCCCACTCCCGGCACCGTAATTCTGTGCCACATAGGTGGCAAAGGCGTTGCCGAAGTCCTGCACCGGCATGTAGGCGAAGGCATCGATCTTGGTCACCACCGCAAAAGCGGCGCTGGCGGCGGCACCAAAGGAATTGACAAGACCCTGCACCATTAAAATGCCGAAGTTCATGACGGCCTGCTGCAAAGCAGTGAGTGTGGAGTTGCTGATGACCAGGCGCAGCAGCGGCCGGCTGTAGTGCATGTGCTGCCTCTGGGGGCAAAGCTCTCTGGCTTTGGCGAAGAAATAGGCGGTGATGCCCGCCGCCGACAGAGCCTGTGCAATAACGGTGGCCAGCGCCGCGCCGCCGACTCCCCAGTGAAAGCATAGAATAAAGACAATGTCCAGCACAATATTGACAAAAGCGGAGACCGCCAGAAAAATAAGGGGCACAACGGTATTCCCGATACTGCGCAGGACGGACGCCACAAAATTGTAAAGGGAGACAAAAACCATACCGGCAAAAATGATTTGGAGATACTGCCTCGTGAAATCCGCGGCCTCGGCCGGGATATGGAGCCAGAGGATCAGATCATCCAGCAGCAGGTAGGCCAGCAGATTGATGACCGCTGAGACGATCAGAATAAAGACAAAGGCGTTAAAGATGCTGGTTTTCATGTCCTCCCGGCGCCCCGCGCCGTAAAGCTGGGCAAAGACCACCCCGCTGCCCATACAAAGTCCCAGAACGATGGAGGTCAGCAGTACCATCAGTGCGTAGGAGGAACCCACAGCGGACAAAGCCGTGGCACCAATGGTCTTTCCCACGATCAGTGTGTCGGCCACATTATACAGTTGTTGCAGCAGATTTCCCAAAATCATGGGAAGACTGAACAGAAGCAGGGATTTTCCGATAGCCCCCGTTGTCAGATTTCGTTCCAAATAAGTCTCCCTTTCCGCTCAGCTGCCATGTACATTTCGCACAGCCGCTGATTTATTGTTTTATCGTCACAAGCCATTCTTATAGAGAGGAATATACAGCATGATCCATTTGCTTTTAGCTATTATTTATCTGTCGTTTATCAGCCTCGGCCTGCCG
Organism: Clostridiales bacterium; assembly: GCA_012719745.1. Lineage (GTDB taxonomy): Bacteria > Bacillota > Clostridia > Oscillospirales > Oscillospiraceae > Vescimonas. Next base: position 2,839 of record JAAXZS010000147.1, read on the forward strand.
GACTCCCTGCTGGGAGCGGCGTGGCCGGCCATGTATACCCAGTTTGGCGTGCCGGTTTCCTATGCCGGCATTCTCTCTGCCATTATCGCCGTCGGTACCATCGTCTCCAGCCTGCAAAGCGACAGACTGACCCGGCGTCTGGGCACAGGAAAAGTGACAGCTCTCAGCGTGGCGGCCACGGCGCTGGCTCTTTTCGGCTTTTCTCAAAGCCGTTCCTTTTTCCTTTTGTGCCTGTGGGCCGTTCCCTACGGCCTGGGCGCCGGCAGCGTGGATGCCTCCCTGAACAACTATGTGGCGCTGCACTATGCCAGCCGGCACATGAGCTGGCTTCACTGCATGTGGGGCCTGGGCGCCTCCATCGGACCGTACGTTATGGGTCTTGCCCTGACTGGAGGGCAGGGATGGAACGGGGGATATCGCTATATCGCCTTGCTGCAAATCCTCCTGACGGCGATATTGCTGTGCTCCCTCTCTCTGTGGAAAAAAAGACCCGATACAGATGGCGCGTCCGGTACGGCTGTCTCAGAAAGTCCGCTCACCCTGCGGGACATCTGGTGTATTCCGGGAACAAAGGCGATCATGCTTACTTTCTTTTGCTACTGCGCGGCAGAGCAGACCACCGGCCTGTGGGCCGGCAGCTATCTGACGCTGCACTGGGGTCTTGCTCCCGAAACCGCCGCTTCCTTTGCCTCGCTGTTCTATGTGGGGATAACGGCAGGCCGGGCCATCAGCGGTTTTCTGACCATCAAATGGAATGACGCGCAGATGGTGCGCCTGGGGGAGGGAATCACCATGGCCGGCATCCTCACGCTGCTGCTGCCCTTCGGCGCCGCCCCCCGGGTGGGCCTGTTCCTTATCGGACTGGGGTGCGCCCCCATCTATCCCTGTATCATCCATGCCACCCCCCGGTATTTCGGCGCTGACAGATCCCAGGCCATCATTGGCGTGCAGATGGCCTGTGCCTATGCGGGTACCTGTCTGATGCCGCCGGTGTTCGGCCTCATTGCCCAGCATATCACGGTGGCGCTGCTGCCGATTTATCTTCTGGCGCTGGTGGCCGTGATGGCTGTTACCCATGAAGTGCTGCTGCAAAAATACGGCAGAAGCGGGAACAGCAGAGGGAAGTAATCCCCCGCAACAGGCCATTTGGCGGCCTTTGCGTGGTATGTCTGTACTGCATGACAGTATAGCATAAGAAGGAATGCTTGTGTAGCCTTTGTCGCAGCAGGTCGATTCCGGGCAAGCTTTGTCAAAGACTGTCATTTTAAGCAAAATGACAAGAAACAAACGCTGCTTTCGGTGAATATGTAAAAATTTCAAAATATTGGGTTTTTATTCTTGCACCCCCCAATATATGGTATTACAATAGACCATAACAGACCTGAAGTGAAGAAAAGGAGTGGAGATATAGAGATGGCGATTTCTGAAATCGGAAAAAACGCGGTGGATGTGCTGCAAAAGAGGTACCTGGCCAAGGACGAGGGCGGCAAGGTGGTGGAAACCATTGATGAGATGTTCCGGCGGGTGGCCGGAGCCGTGGCCGCGGCGGACGGTCATTACGATCAAAACGCGAACATACAGGCAACGACGGATACCTTTTATCAGCTGATGACAGATCTGCGCTTTCTCCCCAATTCCCCCACGTTGATGAACGCGGGGCGGCCGGTGGGGCAGCTCTCCGCCTGCTTTGTCCTGCCGGTGCCCGACAGCATGGAGGGCATTTTCGATGCGGTGAAAAACGCGGCTCTAATCCATAAATCCGGCGGCGGTACCGGCTTTTCCTTCTCCAGAATTCGGCAGAAAGGTGCCACGGTGAAATCCACCGGCGGCGTGGCCAGCGGCCCTGTCAGCTTTATGCGTGTTTTTAACGTGGCCACGGAGGCTGTGAAGCAGGGCGGCACCCGGCGCGGTGCCAACATGGGCATTCTGCGGGTAGATCACCCGGATATTCTGGAGTTTATCCACTGCAAGTCTCAGAATAACGATATCAACAATTTCAATATCTCCATCGGCATCACCGAGGCATTTATGGCTGCGGCGGAGAGCGGGCAGGAGTATGACCTCATTGACCCCAAATCCAAGGAGGCGGTGGGGCGGCTTAACGCCAAAAAGGTGTTTGACCTGATTGTAGACGCTGCCTGGCGCAACGGTGAGCCGGGCATCATCTTCCTGGATCGGTTGAACCGGGACAACGTGATTCCCTCCGAGGGGGAGATTGAGAGCACTAATCCCTGCGGCGAGCAGCCTCTGCTCCCCTATGAGAGCTGCAATTTGGGCTCCATCAACCTGACCAAGATGCTGAAAAAGCAAGGAAAAAACTGGGCGGTGGACTATCCGCTTTTGGAAAAGACTGTGCGGGAGGCTGTCCATTTCCTGGACAACGTCATTGACGTCAACACCTATCCGTTGGAGAAGATCGGCGAGGTGACTCGGGCCTCCCGGAAGATCGGCCTGGGAATCATGGGTTGGGCGGACATGCTGTTACTGCTGGGCATCCCCTATAATTCCGACGAGGGCGCGGCTCTGGCGGAAAAGCTGATGCGGTTTATCAACGACACCGGCCACGACGAAAGCCGTCGGCTGGCCGTAACCAGAGGGGCGTTCCCCCTGTTTGAAAAGAGCACCCTTGCCGGCGGCACTCCCATCCGCAACGCCACTGTCACTACCATTGCTCCCACGGGAACGCTGTCCATCATAGCCGGGTGCTCCTCCGGCATTGAGCCGGTGTTTGCCTATGTCTATATCCGCAATATCATGGACAACACAGAGATGCTGGAGATTAATCCGGTGCTGCTGCGAGTGCTGAAGGAACGGGGCCTTTATACAGAGGCACTGATGAAAAAAATTGCCAAGGAGGGGACGCTGGCCCACTGTGAGGAGCTGCCGGCAGACATCCGGCAGACCTTTGTCTGCGCCCATGATGTGGCGCCTGTGGCGCATACTAAAATGCAGGCGGCTTTCCAGCGGCATACGGACAACGCCGTGTCCAAAACGGTGAACTTCACCAAAGACGCCACCCTTGATGATGTGCGGCAGGTCTATCTGCTGGCCTATCACGAGGGCTGCAAGGGCGTGACCATCTACCGCGACGGCAGCCGCGAGATGCAGGTGCTCAATATCGGCTCCGTCAAAGGAAAGGAAGCGCCTGCTCCGGTGGATGATTCCGAGATCGTGCCCCGTCCCCGACCCACCATTACCCAGGGCTTTACGGAGAAGGTGCACATCGGCTGCGGCACGTTGTATATCACGGTGAACTATGATAATAACGGCATCTGCGAGGTGTTTACCAGCACGGGGAAAGCAGGCGGCTGCCCCAGCCAGAGCGAGGCCACCGCGCGCCTTGCTTCCATCGCACTGCGCAGCGGCATCTCCGTCAGCGAGGTCTACGATCAGCTCAAGGGCATTCGGTGCCCCTCCACCATCCGCCAGCAAGGGCTGCACTGCACCTCCTGCCCGGATGCCATCGCTCAGGTAATCATGAAGGTTTCCAAGTATATTGACGATGGAAAGAAAGAGGATCTCAAACCGCTGGACGGTCCCCACAGCGTATCTGCGCATAAAGCGGCCGCCGTGCCGGCCACAGCCGGAGAGATCCATGTCTGCCCCGAGTGCGGAAGCGCCGTGGAACATGAGGGTGGCTGCGTCATCTGCCGCACCTGCGGCTTTTCCAAGTGCGGCTGAGAACGAAAATAAAAAGGAAGTCCCTTCAAGAGGGACTTCCTTTTTTGCGGATTAAAAACCGAAAAAATCAGACAGATGCTTTCCACAGACCGTGGAGGTTACAGTAGGCATAAGCGGCCAAGGCCTCATCACCCTCGGTCAGTGCGAAGACAGCCTCAGGCGCATCGCCGGGATGCAGCACCTTGCGCTGACGACCCTGCTTGGTGGTAAGACAGATCCACTGGATGGAGTGCTCCTCGGTCATGGGATGAGCGGCACTGCCGATTTTCACAGTGACTGTTTTGCCGTCTGCTGTGATTACGGGCACATGCTTTTCCTGAGAGGCATCGGTGGTGTTGGGGATCAGCTCCTGCATCTTCTCGCCGCAGCACACCACGGGCACCCCGCTTTCATGCACCATGGCAATGATGTTGCCGCAATGGCGGCAGATAAAAAACTTGGTTTCAGACATCTTGGTGATCTCCTTTACTGTTTTATTTTTGTAAGACCCACGGCACAAAACTGTGCGTGATACCACCTTATCATGTGCAGACTGCCCTTTTTTCTGCGAAATCACTGAAATAATTCGAAACAGAGTGAAAACATTTTGCAAAAAAGAGGGGCGCTTATCTGCGCCTGCAAGGGGATATGGAAATAGTTTACCATTTTAAAAGAGAAATGTCGATAGCGTTCTTTTTGCATCTCCACCTGCCAATGCTTGTGAAGGCGAACAAAGAACGGCATTCGTTTGGCTGCTGCGCTGCATAAGCCCGGTTTTTGGCACATATATATGGATTGCAGAAGAACAATCTGGGAGTGGTGATCTATCAAAGGGAATATGGAGCAGCGGGCCTGCGAACTGGCCGTTTACATCATAGAGAATCGAACCACCGTCCGGGCGGCGGCCAAAAAATACGGAATTTCCAAATCAACCGTACATGCAGAAGTAACAAAATAGAACGCTTTATATGGGTCGTGGCATATGACGGGCAAAATTATTCATTATAAAAAACCATAAAATTCGCAATAAGATCTAAACTCTGCCCCAAAAGTTAGACAGTATGATATACTGAATAACCGTTGGGGCATTTTCCTATGGTAAAGGGAATACCAAACAAGCGATATACGCCGAAATTTAAAGTTCAGGTCGTAAAAATAACGCGCAAAAAAGGCGGGATGATCATAAAACGGCACAACAATTTAAAATGTTGGATTCTGAGTATAGTCCTCGAGGCGGCAAACTCTGAAGGCAATTTAGCTGAAAGCTTTACCTTATTTCATGCACTCAAAAGCTTTCGAGACCTGTAACTCAAAATTAAATCCGCAGGTCTGTCAACTATGGCAGACCTGCTTTTTAATCTAGCCATACATTTGCCTGCTTAGTGAGTCTTTTAATGCTGATATACCGACCACTTACATATCCGCACCGTATAAATCCTTCCTCAGGACAATGACATTGTTTCATCCTATAGTGAAACAATGTTGCGAAAATAAAACAAAATGAAGACGTTGTTGCAAAAAATTTGGCAAAAAGCTCAAAAAAGCCCGATTTAAAGTTGGCATGCTTTTTGCAACGTATATTTTTGTATACGAAATATGAAGTCGACTTCCATAAAAACCAATTCACAAGGAGAGAATGCCTATGTCAGAATTTAGTAACAAGCGCATTATCACAGTGGCCACCACGGGTGCGTGGCCCAAAAAGGAAAATAACCCCAATGTTCCCATGACGCCGGAGGAAATTTCCGAAGATGTGTACGCATGCTGGAAGGCGGGCGCGGCCATGGCACATCTTCATATGCGCGATGATGAAGGGAACGGGGCTATGGATAAGAGCAAGTTCCGCAAGACCGTGGAATTGCTGAAGGGCAACCATCCGGATTGTGACATCATCATCAACATGACAACATCCGGAGCAGCATCCTTTCCGACAGATGAATGTCGCTATGAGCACATCGTTGAGCTGCATCCTGAATTGGCATCCTTTGACTGCGGTTCCATGAACTGGATGAATAGCGGTCTGTTTCTAAATTCTCCGTCTTTTCTGGAAAAACTGGGCTGCATTATGCAGGCCAATGGGATCAAGCCGGAGATTGAAGCCTTTGACCCCGGCATGATTGCCAATGCAGCTTATTATCTGAAAAAGGGCGTGTTAAAGGCACCTCTCCATTTTCAATTCTGTATGGGCTGTGCAAATGGTATTCCCGGTTCTGTGAAAAACTTGGTTTTTATGAAAGAAACGATGGAGCAGCTTTGCCCTGGTTCTACATGGAGCTGCTTCGGCGTGGGACATGCCGCCATGGAAATCCTCTACGGAGCGGTCGCTTTGGGCGGCGGTATCCGCGTCGGCATGGAGGACAATGTCATGTATGCCAAGGGTGTTCTGGCGAAAAGCAACGAACAGCTCGTTTCTCGCGCAAAAAGAGTGATTGAAGAGTACGGCTGCCAGGCCGCTACTCCCGCAGAAGCCCGTAAAATGCTGAGTATTTAATTATAATAATAGAAGAGGAGATAAAGCAAATGAGTCAACTGAAAAGTGAGAAGGGTAATTTTTTATGGCGTTTTAGCCAAAAATTCCAATTTGCTTCTGATAAAATCATTCCTGAATCCTTGGTGTTTTGCCTAATTTTGACGTTTATTGTCTACTTAGCCGCATTGCTCTTTACCGGCACCGGCCCAGTGGATTTGGCCATGCAGTGGTATAACGGTATGTGGACACAGTTGGCATTCTCCATGCAGATGTCCCTGATGGTGGTTGTCTGCGCCGCCACCGCACAGTCCCGTCAGGTTACTTACGCAATGAACAAGCTGGCCAGCTATATTAAGAGCCCGGCCATGGCTATGTGCATTCTGATGATCTGGGGCTATGTTGCCTCCTTTATCAACTGGGCTTTCTGCACGATGTCCTGTTTTGAGAGGAATTCATAACTGTCAAAGGACAATTCCCATTTTCCTTTTTTACTTAATTCTCTTTGAGGGAACATATCCATTGTGGACTTGCGTATGTGGGAAGATATCCAAGATTGAACCTTGTATGCAGGAACATATCCAGATAGTCCCTATTCTTTTCTTCTTCATCAGACGTGGTACAGAGATAGTCCATAATCTCAAAGGATTCATCATCTGGCTCAGATTGGATATATCCTTTTTTACCATTATGTTTCTTCATTTTTGGTGTAGGATCAATTCGTCTAGTTTCTCTACGCCAGTCATTGTATCCTTTGCTATTCATGAGGTCGAATATTTCTTGTATAGTTTCGCAGCGTTTTACTTCCGATTTCTTTTCAGGCTTTGCTGCTGCAAGGCGCTGCTCATAATCGATATCCAGCATGACGCTGTAATCTCCGTCTGGAATTTCAATTGTAGTATAGTTCTTGTAACCATTTTTGATGTTGTCTTCATATAAAACTCGAATCTTCATAAAGTATTCCTTTCCGCCTAGTCATTGGGCGGCGGAATACAAAAAGAGCCTGTGGTGAAGATGGCCACAGACTCCGCTTGTCCTAAAAAAGGGCACACGAAATTACGGTGGGTGCATCTTCATTCCAAACACAGTCTTTATCACTGTGTTCAGAACTCTTATGCATCCCGCCGTCCGTATGCGCACTAGGACTTTGAGATTGATTTTGTTGAGCGATAACCGCTCTGGATAGATTTCTTCCTTAGGGAGGATAAGTAGGCTGATTGTTCAAATCTGTAGCGATAGTATCTAACATATGATAAGCAGAAACATATTGTGTTACGGTATATGGAGGGTCGATATACGCTATATCACCTTCAATTTGCCTTACTAAACTATTCGTTTCTTCATTATAAACATCATTTTCATCAAAAAGTTCTTGTTCATTCATTTCAAGTGGTTCCAGAACAAAGTCTTTTGTTGCTCTAGAATCCCAAAATTTAAAATATGCTTCATAAGTACCAGAAATATTTGAAAACTTTGTGGTACTTTCAATTAGTGAGGCTAATAGGAAACAATATTCATTTTCAGAAAGAATTAGCTCTCTGTAAAGGTCCTCTATTTTTATTCTAATACCGTCTATTTTCTTTCCATTATCTTCGGTAAAAAACATTCTACCGCCTATTGGAGTGTAATTATTATAAATAAA
>JAAXZS010000031.1 GCA_012719745.1 Clostridiales bacterium
AGATAAATGCGCTCCCCAGAAAGCGGCTCCACTATCAAACACCGGAGGAACTGTTTGATGCCCAACTCAACCTGATTTACCATTGCTACTAACGTCTGCTTTATTTTATCAGAGTGTTCAATTTATTATTGCAATTTTCAATTTTTATTGGGATTGTCTCCGGCGGCGCATATGGTATACTTGCTCAGGGCGCCAACCTGCAAAACATTTTGGACAGCGCTTATGGCGGTTATGTTTCCCATACCGGCATTTCCATGATGGATGAGCTGCTGACCGCCGGCGGTCTCACCTCCATGTTTTATTCTGTATCCATTGTGATCCTGGCTATGGCCTTTGGCGGTATTATGGAAAAAACGGGGCAAATGGAGGTTTTAATTACCCCGGTCATTCGCCATACCAAAAGCTTTATCAGCCTGATGGCAGCCACTGTCACCACCTGTATCTGCGTCAATGTAGTACTCCCAGATCAGTATATTGCTATCGCCCTTCCCGGCCGCATGTATGCCGCCCAGTTTGACAAACACGGTATGGAGCGGCGAGATCTGGCTCTGGCCATCGGCGTGGGGGGTGCTATGACCTCCGCTCTGGTTCCCTGGAATACCTGCGGCATTTTCATGCACAGCGTCCTGAGCGTATCGCCTGCTCAGTATCTTCCTTTTGCTTTCTACAACATTGGTATGATCTGTGCCTCTATTGTCTATGCCGCCCTTCGCCAACAAAAGCAGAAAAAGGCTAAAAGCCGCACGCCGGCAGCATAGAACACAGGGGTTATTTTATCTTTTCTTTCATGCAGAACGAATTACGAATAAAAAAAGAACCGGTAAACAGTCTGTTTACCGGTTCTTTTCAGTTTAAAATCAGTCGAGCATGGACTTGCAGTCAGCAGCAACGGTGAAAGGAGCCGCAGTAGCAGCCTTCACATCGTCAACTGTAAACTCGGGATTGATCTCAGTCATAACAAGACCCTTGTCGGTAACCTGGAACACGCACATCTCAGTGATGATGGTGTTGACACAGTGGGCGGCCGTCAGGGGCAGTCTGCACTTCTCAAGAATCTTGGGATTACCCTTGGCCGTATGCTCCATGCAGACAATGCACTTTCTGGCGCCTACGCACAGATCCATAGCACCGCCCATGCCGGGCATCTTCTTGCCGGGGATAATCCAGTTAGCCAAGTTGCCCTCAGCATCCACTTCCAGAGCACCCAGGAAGCAGGCATCCACATGGCCACCGCGGATCAGGCCAAAGTTCATAGCAGAATCAATGAATCCGCCGCCGAATGCCACAGAGCAGGGGCCGCCGCCAGCATCGATCACATGGTAAGGGTCAAAATTGGTGTCAGCGCTCTTGGGAGCCACGCCGGCACCCACAATACCCAGCTCGGCGTGAATCAGCAGATGAACACCTTCGGGCAGGTAGTCAGGAATCATGGTGGGCAGGCCAATACCCAGGTTAACAACATCGCCGTCCTTCAGCTCTTTGGCGCAGCGCTTTGCAATAAAGCCTTTGATTTCGCTCTTTTCCATTACTTTCTTTCTCCTTCCACGATGTAGTTCACGCACATACCGTAAGTATGGATATTCTCAGGCTCGATCTCGCCCACGGGCATCAGATACTCGCACTCGGCAATAACGGTATCGGCAGCGGTAGCCATCACAACGTTGAAGTTGCGCATGGTGCCCTTATACCAGCAGTTGCCATATGCATCGCATTTATAAGTACCCAGCAGAGCAAAATCAGCGTGAATGGGCTTCATCAGCAGATATTCCTTGCCATCAATGGTCTGCTTGCCAAGGCACAGGGGGCTCTGCTCAACAAGCGTACCAACGCCGACAGGAGTCAGCACACCGCCGAGACCTGCGCCACCGGCACGAATGCACTCAGCAAGGGAGCCCTGAGGAATCAGGTTTACTTCCAGCGTACCTTCGTTCACCTGCTGGCCGACTTCGGGAGTCATACCAACATGGGTGGCGATCACGCGCTTCACCTGGTGATTATGAATCAGCTGTGCAATGCCAAAAAACTCTTCGCCCATAGGCCCGGTAGCACGCGCCATATCATTGGCGATGAGGGTAAAGCCACCCTTACCGGAAGCAGCCAATTCCTTTACAATTGCTCTTGCCTGACCGCAAGCCAGGAAGCCGCCGCACATAATAGTGGCGCCTTCGGGGATCATTGCCGCTGCCTCTTTGGCAGTGATTACAGGTTTGTTTGCCATTTCTGTTCCTCCTTATTTTTGTGCATCAGCCCATAAAGAGCCAATGTAACTTCTAACGTTATTATTTTAACATTTTAACAGAAAAATTGCAAGTGCTTTTAAAGCTTTTCTCTCAGTATTCCACACCAATGCGGGCAGAAAGTCCTTTATCGAAAGGATGACGTACTTTTTCCATACGCGTAATATAGTCTGCTAAAGGTTCCACGCAGGGCGTCGGCTCTCTGCCGGTCATAACGACTTCCAAATCAGACGGCCGATTTTTCAAAAAATCTGCCAATTTCGCATCTGAAAGCATCCCTGTCGCAACTGCGTCCAGCACCTCGTCCATCACCAAAAGCTTTGCGTGAACACGCTGCACCTCCGCGATAGTATCTTCAAAGTGGCGTGTGGTTTCCACCTTGCACGCCTCTTTTTCCTCCGCTGTCATCTGAAAGATAAACTTTAAAACCTTGGGGCTTGGGACAATATGATAATCCGGCAGCTTTTCAAGGACCGGCAGCTCTCCGCTGTTGCTTCCCTTGAGAAATTGAGACAATACCACCGGGTATCCGCGCCCGACAGCGCGAACGCTCAAGCCAATAGCCGCTGTTGTCTTTCCCTTGCCTCCGCCGCAGTATACATGAATTCTCCCCTGCTCCATGGGTTCCTCCTTCTCTTCAAATCCCCGGCCAAATACATGGCCGGGGATTTGCTGTTAATTGTAACTTACTTCATGCCGCGCTTGACCATTTCGGTCACGGCAAAGCTGGCCACATCATCGGCGTATTTACCGGCACCAAAGCCGGCATCATAGCCCAGTTCCTTAGCCAGTTCATGGGTAATACGGGGACCGCCGCAGCACACCACGAATTTATCACGCAGACCCTCTGCCTCCAGCAGCTCGATCAGATTGGTCAGGTTCTGGATATGAACATCCTTCTGCGTAACGGTCTGAGAAACCAACAGCACATCTGCCTTCAGTTCCACAGCCTTCTTGATGAATTCCTCGTTAGGAACCTGAGAACCCAGGTTATAGGCATCCACCATTTCATAGCGCTCCAGACCATAGTGGCCGGCGAAGCCCTTGCGGTTCATGATGGCATCAATACCAACGGTATGGGCATCCGTACCGGTGGAGGCACCCACCATCACGACCTTGCGGCCAATATGCTCGCGGATATAATCGTTGGCTTCTTCCATCCCCATCGTCTCGGACTCCACGGTAATCACATGAATATCTTCGTAGTTGACGGTATGGACGCAGCTGCCATAGACCACATAGAAGGTGAATTCCTTATCCAGTGCTGCGTGGTAAGCCACGTTGGGCTCTTCCAGGCCCATCTTCTTGGCAATCTGACGGGCGGCTTCTTCGCCGCGTTCATCATCCTTAATGGGAAGAGTGAAGCTGGTCTGCACCTTGCCGTCGTTCATGGTATCGCCGTAAGGTTTCAGGCGGGTCAGATCCAGTGTGGTGTCGAAATCAATTTTATGGGTATTATACAGTCCTGAACTCATTGCGCCACAACCCCCTTCATCTCTTCAATAAAGGGATTGAAATACTTCTCGTCCTTGCATACGACGCCGCTGAGACCCTTGCCGCCGTCCTTGGGACGTTTGACATCGGCAAAGATGCCCTTTTCGATGGTCGTAAACAGGCCCAGCTTTTCAATCTCTCCCAGCAGGTCGGTAGCCTTGGTCAGAACCTCGTTGGCACGGTTCTGGATGATGCCACCTTCCTTATAGGTCAGTTCGCTGCCCAGATCCTTCATGGTGCGGAAAATATACTGTGCATTTTCAATGGACAGTGCACGATCGGACATAAAAGGCGTGTGGATAGCTTCTGTCAGCATGCCCAGGAGATGCAGGCGCTGACCGGTCATAATGGTCACCATGTTGAAAAGCGCATCCTGAATGTGTCCGCGGAAGATATCGCCGGTCATATATTTGGTAGGCGGCATATACTTCAGGGGCGCATTGGGGAAGATCTCACGGGCCATCTGAGCCTGTGCCAGCTCGTAAAGGAAGGTATCCTCCACAGCCGGATCCATCTCAAAGGCATGGCCCAGACCCATCTGCTCTTCGCGCATACCGGCGTCCTTGGCAAAAGCCTCGTTCAGGAACTGAGAAGCCAGTACAGTATGGGCGCTGGTAATAGCGTCATCGGTGGTCAGATAGTTATCTTCGCCGGTGTTGATGATGACGCCGGCAAAGCCGTTGATCACACGGGAGAAATACTGATCGACAATGGTACGCTGCATGTTGATGTCGCGGAACAAAATACCGTAAAGGGCATCGTTGAGCATCACATCCAGGCGCTCCAAAGCACCCATGGCCGCGATCTCAGGCATGCAAAGACCGGAGCAGTAGTTGCAAAGACGGATATAACGATGCTGCTCCTCACCCACTTCATCCAGCGCCTTCCGCATCAAGCGGAAGTTCTCCTGGGTAGCGTAGGTGCCGCCGAAGCCTTCGGTGGTAGCGCCGTAAGGCACATAGTCCAGCAGGCTCTGTCCGGTGGTACGAATAACGGCAATGATGTCAGCACCCTGTTTGGCAGCCGCCTTGGCCTGGGTAATATCCTCATAGATATTGCCGGTAGCCACGATGACATACAGATAAGGGCCTTCCTTGTCGCCGAATTCCTTCAGATAGGCATTGCGCTTACCCACGTTCTTGTTGATGCGGGCAATGGTCTTGTCCACATAGGGCTTGATGGCTGCGCGCACTTCCGCATCCTTGTGGGCGGGCAGCTTGCTCAGGTCAATTTCACCCTTATCGATCTTCTCAGCAATGGTCTGGGGGGCCAGACCGGTTTCCACCATGGCGTTGCCAATATGCCAGGAAGCGCCTACGCTCAAAAGACCGTTAGCCATCAGATGGTCCACGATCACGTTGGGCATGGGAACATCCATCTCATTGACACCGTCGATACCCAGCAGACGGCAGACAGCACGCTCTGTGGTAACGGTGGTGTGGCCGTTGATAAACTCCTGCACCTCATCTGCCACATGGGCAGCAGAAGCGCGAGCCTTATCAACAAGCTCAAAATTAAGTCCCAGTTTGCTTTCCATATTTTACCTCTTACTTCTTGACGTGGCGCTCATTGCGAAGCAGCTTAGTGGGCTCCAGATAACGCTGCTTGGTACCCTGAGCAACCCATGCCACACCGGTCTTCTCGGCAGTCTTCTTGCCCATGCAGACATCGCAGTGGCAATTCTGCACATAATGTTCAGGCTCGGTATAGGAGGTGATAACACCCTCGAAGTTACGCAGGATAACCTTACGGGGTGTCTGGGAAATCAGGTAGTTAGGCATGACAGGAGTCTTGCCGCCGCCGCCGGGAGCGTCGACCACAAAGGTGGGGATGCAGAAACCGGAGGTATGACCGCGCAGGGCTTCCATAATTTCGATGCCCTTGGAAACGGGGCAACGGAAGTGGCTCAGACCCAGAGAAGGATCGCAGGCATAGATATAGTAAGGACGAACACGCATCTTCACCAGTTCGTGAACCAAATCCAGCATCACATGGACGCAATCGTTCACGCCGGCCAGCAGCACGCTCTGGTTACCCAGGGGGATACCGGCATCAGCCAGCATACCGCAAGCCTTGGCAGCCTCGGGAGTAACTTCTTTGGGGGTGTTGAAGTGTGTATTGAGCCAAATGGGATGATACTTCTTGAGCATGTTGCACAGCTCCGGTGTAATTCTCTGGGGGCAGACAACAGGCGTACGGGAACCCAGACGGACAATCTCCACATGGGGGATAGCACGCAGCTTCTTGATGATGTATTCCAGATTCTCATCGGAAACCATCAGGCAGTCGCCGCCGGAGAGCAGCACATCGCGCACTTCGGGATGATGTGCCACATAATCGATGCACTTATCGATCTGAGCCATAGGCACTTCGCAGTCGTTCTGGCCGGCAAAGCGACGGCGTGTGCAGTGACGGCAGTACATGGAGCACTGGTCGGTGATCAGCAGCAGCACACGGTCGGGATAGCGATGGGTCAGGCCGGGCACGGGAGAGTCGGTATCCTCATGCAGAGGATCGGCATCCTCGTAATCGGCAAACTCCAGCTCCTCAGCTCTGGGGATGGCCATCTTACGGATGGGGTCAAAAGGATCATTCAGATCAATCAGGGACAGATAGTAGGGAGTCACTGCCATACGCAGCTTGCCCAAGGTCTCCTTGACGCCATTCTCCTCATCGGGAGTCAGGGTCATATACTTTTTCAGATCATCGATGGTCTCGGCACGGTTTGCCACCTGCCAATGCCAGTCATTCCACTGTTCTGCGGGGACGTCTGCGAACAGACCGTTACGTGTTTTCATAGCACTTCTCCTTTTCATTTAAAAGATAAAATAAAATGAATGGGGTGTATTCCGATAGGCGGACAGCAGGACAGTCAAAAGGGGCTGTCCTGCTATCGCCGTTATGAAATTAGCAGTACTTTTCGTCGAACAGCTTACGCAGCTTGGGGTTCTCGCGCAGCACATTCAGGGTGATCTCGGCATGGTTCTTGGTGTAGCCGTTGCCAACAATCATGGTAACATCCTTGCCAATGCCCTCGGCGCCCAGAGCAGCCTTGGTGAAGCTGGTAGCCATAGAGAAGAAGTAAACCAGACCGTCATCATGCACAGGCAGGATAGCGGACATTTCGCAGCTCTCGATGTTGACGCAGCAGATGGAGATGTCGTACTCTTTGCCGCCGTTGACAGCCAGAGCGGCATCCATCACCTCAACAGGCTTGGTGCAGTCAGCCACGACCACGTCGGTGTAAACGCCCAGCTCCAGCAGGCCGGGAATCTGGGAAGCCTTGCGGACAACACCAACAACCTTACCCTTGGGGCCGACCTTCTTCATAGCCTCATAGCCGCACAAGACGGCAGACTTGCCGTTGGCGCCCAGAATCAGAACGCTGTCGCCTTCCTTGGGCAGCTTGCGAGCCTGTGCAGGAGCACCGGCCACGTCCAGCGCAGCCAGAGCCAGAGGCTCGGACATGTCGTCGGGCAGCTTGGCGTACAGAGCAGTCTCGAACAGGATGGCCTTGCCGACGATGTCAACGCGGTCAATGTCCTTGTGGATAGCCAGAATCTTCTCGATCTTCAGGGGGGTCATGGACAGGGAAACCAGGGAAGCGATCTTGTCGCCGACCTGCAGTTTGAAATCGGGCTTCTTCAGCAGATCCTCACCGATGTGAGCGACCTTGCCGATGAACATTCCGCCGGAACCGGTGACAGGATTCTGCTGCTTGCCGCGCTCAGCGACAATACCCATAATCATTTCGCCGATCTTCTTCTCGTCGCCGCCACAGGACTCGGAAATCTGAGTGAAGGAAGCGGAGTCGATGTTCAGGGAGATCACATCGCAGACGATCTCGTTGGAATACACCTTGGACATATCGTTGTCGATTTTCCAAGCTGCCTGGGTCAGAACACCCTTGGGCTCAATAACTCTATGGGTGCCGTACTTGTTGCCTTTCAGTTCTGCCATAATAGAATTCCTCCTAATATTTATATGTGTAAAATGGGATACTTACTTTTTCAGGGGCTTCAGGCTCAGAATCTCGCGAGCCTCGGCGGATGTGGCGACCTCGCGGCCCAGTTCTTTGGCCAGACGAACTACCTTTTCGACCAGTTCGGCATTGGAAGCTGCCTTATGGCCCTTGCCCAGATAGATATTGTCTTCAAAGCCGACACGGACATTACCGCCCATGGGGATAGCAGCGGCAGCCATGGGGAATGCGCCCCGGCCTACGCCGGTGACAGTCCAGGTGGAGCCGGCGGGAATCTTCTTGACAAAGAATGCCAGGTTTTCCGCGGTGGCGGGGGTGCAGCCGTTAACACCCAGCACAAAGTTAAACTGCATGGGAGCACCGGGCACTTCACCCTTCTTAGCCATGGTCAAAATTGTGTCAAGGTGACCCAGCTCAAAGCACTCATATTCGGGCTTGATGTTGTTTTCCAGCATCCGCTTGCCGAAAGCGCGCATGGTGGGCATGGTGTTGTCGAAGATGTCATCGCCGAAGTTGCAGGTACCGCAGTCAAGAGTTGCCATTTCGGGGAACAGCTCAGTGGGCTGCAGACGCTCTTCGGGGGACATGCCGGCAGCGCCGCCGGTGGAGGGGATCATAATGACGTCGGGCAGTTCCTTGCGGATGGCGTCCATGACCTCGCGGAACCGCTCGCGGTCCTGTGTGGGTGTACCATCGTCCTTGCGAACATGGATGTGAAGGATCGCCGCACCCGCTTCATGGGCGGCTTTTGCTTCTTTCACCATTTCCTCTACAGTGTAGGGGACGGCAGGGTTCTGCTCCTTGGTGACTTCGGCGCCGCAGATTGCAGCAGTGATAATCAGCTTTTCCATATTATGCGCTCCTTACTTGTGTTCAATGCGCTGGCTCTGCTTGGGGGTCACGCAGGTACCGTGAGCACGGCATACTACGATGGGCTCAGCAAGCTCGTCGGCAGCGGAAGCACTGATGTCGCCGCGGGCCACAACGACCTTGCGGGCTTCAAAATGCATGGTACGGGAGCTGTTGCCAACCTTCTCGATTTCGCCGTAGGCTTCGATGTAGTCGCCGGCGTAGACAGGTGCCAGGAACTCGATGTTGTCGTAAGCGCAGAACAGACCCTCATCGCCGTCGTACTTGATGAGCAGCTCGGTGGCCACGTCGCCGAACAGGTGCACCATGTGAGCGCCGTCGACCAGGTTCCCGCCGTAATGGGCGTCCTTAGCGCTCATTCTCAGGCGGAGCAAAGATGTGATTTTTTCCATGATGAATTCCTCCTCTAAAAATTTTTGCACTTTATTGTCTTTACAGCATCCCAGAACATTCGGCCTACTTCGCTTTTTTCGGGCATGAAAAAAGAGCGCTATCGGTCACTAAATGACCAATAGCGCTCCATGGTTTCATCAACACATGACAGTAACAGCGCTTACACCCTGTTACCAAGAACAATACCCCAAGCCAGATATTGCTCTTTCGGCGAATGACCCCTTCCCCGTCCGTGCTACGGTGCCTGTTACCCATGCGAACCGGTACCCTGTCTTTCGCGCCTCTATTGTTTGTTATGAAATTCTGTATGTTAAATTATAGCATTTTGACTTCAAATGTCAATAGAGTTCGTCATAAAAATATCAAGGTTTTGTTAATATTTTCTAAATTTTTACAGGCCGTCACCGATAAACTCATTCACTTCGCATATTTTAATGCAGAATCTCAAGGAAAAACATATAAGTCAGTTTAGGGGGTTACTTTTTGCCAACCATTCTTTTTCAGCCACTGCTCCACCGTCAGTCCGGAGGATTCATAGCCAGCCACACTGGAATGATCAATAGCACCGGTATAACTGTTTATCTTGCCCGACACATAGTAAACGCCCTCATAATAGCAGGCATATCCCTTCCACTGCCCCTGTGGATTTTTGTCATCATATGGAATATTATTGGCAAACATAACATACTTCAATTTTCCGTCCAGCGTAATCATTGACGGGCGCCAGAAAAGCGCGTCAGGGTTCTGATAAAGCTTTGTATTTGCAAACAGTTCAGTCCAAAGCGGATCATCTTTGGCGAAGGACGGCAACTGGTGGTTGTTATTCTGATAAAACTTTCGGATTACCTCTATTGAGTCCTGCCTGCCGCTGGTTGGCAGAGTCTCTATCAGCTTGTCAAGATTTGGATCGCTAGTCAAATGAATACTGCAATATACCACATTGTCGGAGACAGTAATTTTGCCCCCGGAAGGGCACTTGTATTGCGCCGCCCAGTCATTACCCTCCTTTTCAGCATGGACCTTGTAGGCATCCTCCAGTGTGGCATAGTCCTCCAGCATCATGTCCGATTTCAGCACCGCCAGCAAGGAGCGGCGGTTGGCAGCGCAGGTGGCCTCCCTCGCTTTTTCAAGTTGGTGTGTAAAGGCAGGTATCGCCACCGCCAGTAAAATAGCAATAACCGCTATAACAATCAACATTTCCAGCAGTGTAAATCCTTTTTTCTGTTCTTTTTGATGGATGGAAGTATTCATTTTATATACCTGTAACTCTTTTCAAAGTCTGTATCCTGTTCAGCAGCTCTTTCTCAGTAGGCCGCCTCAATATTTTTCAATATCTCCGGTTTAAGGGAGAGCATCCGGCAAATGTTCAGCGCGTCCCGTGGACAGTCGGAGCGTCCCTCCACCCGGTAAAGGCCATAGTTCATGTGACGTGCAATGATCTCGATGCCGTTATCGCCGCTTCCCTGCAGCTCCCGGCGAATGGCTTCCGGGTCAATGTCCCGCAAGCCAATGATCTGATAGTGGGCATCGGCGTTTTCCGCCACTTTGTCATAGTGGGTGGAGAGAATGGAGATGGCGTTGACACCGTTGAGATACCGTGTGACCGCCTGTACGATCACCGCACCCTCGTCCGGGTTGGTACCCCGGGCAAATTCATCCAGTAGGAAAAGAGAATAGCCCTGCTCCACCTCGTCCAACGCCTTCTGGAACTCCACAATTTCGGAGCCGAAGCCGGACAGGCCGCTCTGAATTGACTGCATGTCCTCAAAGAGCATTTTTACGCTCTCAAAAAGGGGCATTTTTGCTCCTTTGGCGCACACAAGGAATCCTGCCTGAAACAGCAGCACATTCAGCGCCACGGTTTTCAGTGCCACGCTCTTGCCGCCCATGTTGGCGCCGGTGATCACGGTAGCACCCCGGTTCAGGGTAATGGAGACGGGAACAAACTTTCGGTTTTTCTCCTCCAGCAGATCGCAGATCTCCGGATTAATCATATCTGTCAGCGCCAGCTCTCCGTCTGTCAACTCAGGCCGTACGCCGCCGTAGCGAACGGCAAAGAGCGCTTTTTGCAGCAAAAAATCCAGCCGGCCGGCCATGTCCGCGTTCTCCAGCAGATCCGGCACCAGAGGTGCAATGGCTTTGCCCATGGCGGCGCGCACCTTCATCTCCTCACTGTCCTCTTCGGCGCAGATCTTGGTGCGCTCCATGCGGATAGCATCCTTATCCTTTTCTTCCGCGTGGAAAAGAGACTCCTCCAGTCTTTTCTTTTCCGTACGCAGCTCTTTCAAGCGCGGCGTGCTGTTGTCGGGAATGTAAAAGCCGCGGCTGCGGGTATTTTCCGGATCCAGCACAGAAAGTGCCGGCTTGGGGTCAAAAAAGGTAAGATCCCGAAAATTCGTTTTTTCGTCGACCTTTTCATACAGAGGGATCAGGTTTTCAAGGCGCTGCAAATAGCCCTTGATCTCAAAAAGCTCCACATGGTCGGGGCAGACGCCCTCGGCACAGCGGCGCAGGGAGTTGCGGATGTCCTTCATCTGGCAGAGCACCATGCCGATTTTGTCGTATTCAGTCTTTAATTCGGACGCAAATCGAGCTGCCTGCTCCACGTTGTAAAGCTCCGTCTCCAGCTCCTCCCTCTCCTGGGGGCCGTAAAAGCGCAGACGGCGAATCTTCTCCGCGCCAAAGGGTGAACAGCCGTGCAGCGTGTCCAGAGCATACTGCAAGCCGATCTTCTGCTTATCGTCAAATGAAATGGAAATCATGCCAGTTCCTCCTTCACATTTATCACAGGTACATCTACCGCCTGCTGCATTTTAGTCTGGAATTCATCTTTGTCAAATTTCCATCCGTAGGCTGAAATCGGGTTCACCGTGACGCAGAGCGTCCGGGCCGCGTCCCGCACCTCCAGCTTTACGTTCCGCGTTTCCAGCTTCCCCAGCGTATCCGGCGTCAACAGCACCCGACTGGGATCCTGCACCACCAGACGGCCGTTTCGCAGTGTACCGTTTTGCAGCAGGGGCAAAACCATACTGTCATAGAGCGCGCCCGGAATATAGGCCTCCCCGTTTTGCCGCAGGCAGTCCTCCAGACTCTCCTCCACCTCCGGCGGCAGGGTCTCCGCCTTGGGCAGATTCATAATGCGGTAAATATTGGCCGTATCCTCAACGACCTTTTCCATGCTCATGTGATAGGACGCGCCGGTGCAGAGAATAATGCCCTCAGCCACCACCCGAGCGCCCAGGGACTTACGGCCCAAGGCGCCGTCGATGAGTACCTGCTCGGCGCCTAAATCAAAAAAGGTGCCGGAGAGATGGGCCAGCTGGGTTGTCATAGAGGGCCCCGCCAGCTGCACATAGCCGGCGCTGCGAGCCTTCAAAACCACCACTTCACCCAGAGGTGTGGGAATGCCGGTGGTGTAGACGATCTCCTTTGTGATGTCGCACAGCCGCAGCATATCGGCGGCGGTAGCGATGAGGGTGCCGGCAGGCACATAGATACTGGGTTTTTCCGTACCGGTGACCACATCAGTGGATTCACCGTCTCGTCCGATGGAGGTCAGTGCCAGACGCCGCCCCCGCTGTGCCTCGCTTAAAAGCCAGTTCAAAACCGTGGTTTTGCCGGCATTTTTACACATGCCCACAATGGACATGGTCCTTACCTGCTCCAGATTCTGTTTCAACTGTTCAATCATCCCTGCACATTCCTTTCCTTCTGCCTACCGGCAAAGCAGCAGCGAAACTGTCAAATTCGCTGCTGCCGCGCTGAAAAATATTTCATTTCATTTCAGTTATTTCACTTCATTTCATCGGTTCCAGCCGAAAAATGCACATCCATCTGCGGGTAAGGTATGGTAATCTGTGCCTGCCGGAGCGCACTCCAGGCGGTCTGCAAGGCTTCTCTCTTTGCCACATATTTCCGCTCCGGCGGACAAGTGATCAGAATTTTATACACCACGGCGGAATCGCCCAACTGACCCGCGCCCAGATACCGGCAGTCCGTCACATGCTCGATCTTCCCGATGGGGATACAGGCCTCTGTCAGCACCGCGTCAATTTTTTCCGGTGCCTCCTCATAAGGAAGAGGCAGCTCCAGCACAAACCTGTCGGACACCCGCGTCATCTCGGAGATATTGCGGTTGCAGATGGTCACAATGTCGCCGGTGGCAATATCCTCCAGCTTGGTGGTTTTGAGTGTAAAGGAGATTACCTTTCCCTCTATTGTCTTGTAGCGCACCACATCGCCGATAACAAAAAACTCATCGGAG
This sequence comes from Clostridiales bacterium, assembly GCA_012719745.1. Taxonomy (GTDB): domain Bacteria; phylum Bacillota; class Clostridia; order Oscillospirales; family Oscillospiraceae; genus Vescimonas. The sequence continues at coordinate 13,241 of JAAXZS010000031.1, forward strand.
ATAATATTGCTGCCCATAATAAGATCCTTGAGCATATCCTGCAGGGCAAGGCCGGCAATGGCGCTGGCAATGCCGAGACCGGCGATAAGGGAGGAGACATTGATCCCGTTGATTTGCAGCACAGCGATGGCCACCAGCACCACAACAGCGGTTTTAATGATATTGCCCAAAAGCTTAATATGGGTCTCTTTTTTACCGTACAGGCGCTCCTTGATCTCTTCCCGATTCAGGTAGCGGTGCAGCAACTTTTGAAAGACAAACAAAAGCACCGCCGCCGCCACGATCAGCAGCACACTGGAAATGACGGCGGGTGATATAATCTTTTTCCAGAACTCTTCCATCCAAAGCCTCTCTGACGCAAAATATCTGACGTTTGTATTGTTTCCAATATAAAACAGCATACCATATCTTTCCGCGCTTGACAATGCGCATTTTACGCAAAGAAACGGCTTTCGCATATGCTGCGAAAGCCGTCTCTTTTGTTGGAAATTTTACTCCACGGTGACGCTCTTTGCCAGATTACGGGGCTTATCAATATCGCAGCCTCGCTCAAGAGCCATATAGTAGGCCAGCAGCTGCAGCGGTACCACACCAAGCTGAGGCAACAGCATCTCCTGAATGTCGGAGATGGTCAGAAGCATGGGAACCGCCTTTTCCATTTCCGCCCGATGGCTGTCGGTGGTCAAAGCCAGCACGCAGGCACCCCGGGCCTGAACCTCCACCACATTGCTCATAGCTTTGTCAAAAAGTGGGCCATAGGTGCTTAACGCAATGACCAGTGTGCCATCCTCAATGAGGGAAATGGTGCCGTGCTTCAGTTCGCCGGACGCATAGGCTTCGGAGTGAATATAGGAGATTTCTTTCAGTTTGAGGCTTCCCTCCAGTGACAGGGCATAGTCCACGTTCCGACCGATGAAAAACACGTTCTCATGACCGGCACACTCCTTGGCAATAGCCTTAATATCATCCACACGGGACAAAATACTTTCCATTTTCCCGGGAATCTCCTGCAAGCCCTTTACCACTTCGTCATAATCGCTTTTGAGCATGGTGCCCATCACATCGGCGAAGTACAGGCCCACCAGATTCAAAACTGCCATCTGGGTGCTGTAGGCCTTGGTGGTAGCCACAGCAATCTCGGGTCCTGCCCAGGTATAGAGGACATCGTCGGATTCCCGGGCAATGGAGGAGCCCACCACATTCACAATGGACAGAATGCGGGCGCCCCGTTTCTTGGCCTCTCGCAGAGCTGCCATGGTGTCCAACGTCTCACCTGACTGGCTGATAACGATCACCAGATCTTCGGGGCCCACAATGGGGTCGCTATAGCGAAATTCGGAGGCCAAAACCACCTCCACGCTCTTGCGGAGCATTCGTTCCAGATTATATTTGCCCACCATGCCCACATGGTAGGAAGAACCACAGGCAATAATAAAGATTTTGCGGATATGCCGAATCTCCTCCGGCGTCATTTTCAGATCCCGCAACACCACCTTACCGCCCTGAATCCGAGGAGCAATGGCCTTGCGGATGGCCACAGGCTGCTCAAAGATCTCCTTGAGCATAAAGTGATCATATCCGCCCTTTTCCGCGGCATCGATTTCCCAGTCAATATAATAGTGCTTCTTTTCCACCGGTTGGAGCTGACTGTTATAGATGCGGATGCTGTCACCCTCGACCACCGCCATTTCGCCGTCCTCCATATAGGTGATGTCCCGGGTATGGCGGATAATGGCCGTCACATCGGAGGCGATAAAGTTGCAGTCCTTGCCGTAGCCCAGCAGCAGCGGGGCGTCTTTCCGGGCGGCAATAAGCCGATCCGGGCAATCCGCGCAGACGATGCCCAGAGCATAGGCCCCGTCCACCGTGTGGATCATACGCACCACGGCTTCAAATATATCATTGCAGTCCTGGTAAAAATAATCCAGCAACTGCGCCACTACCTCCGTATCCGTCTCGGATTGAAAGTGGTAGCCCTTCTCCGTCAGTTCCCGGCGGATCTCCGCGTAATTTTCAATGATGCCGTTGTGCACCACGGCAATATGGCCGCTCTGGCTCACATGAGGATGGGCGTTGACATCGTTGGGTACACCGTGGGTCGCCCAGCGGGTATGGCCGATACCGGTACAGCCCGGCTGGTCCGCCCCGTCATGGGTCATTTCCCGCAGTACCTGCAACCTGCCCTTGGTCTTTTTTACCGTCAGGCCGCCGTGTTCTCCGCATACAGCCAGGCCGGCAGAGTCATAGCCACGGTACTCCAGGCGCTCCAATCCGTCCAACAGAATGGGCGCCGCCTGTTCGTTTCCTACATAACCTACAATACCACACATAATCGGTATCCTCCTGATTTTAGTGTATTAACAAAAAATCAAAAGGACAAACTCGCAGTCAATTTGCCTTTTCGGCCCGGTCACAGCCCTTCTGTCCGGCGGTCGCCCGCTGATTTTGTAAGCTGTGTACGCACCCGGGTCTGCACGGAGGAGCATCCGCCGAATGTTCGATACTCTCCTCTCCTCGTTATCCTGCTGCTCTGCAACAGGCACATGGCGCTATTGATAGGATAACCCTATAAATCTCCTTTCCTGTTCTGCGATTTATATTTCAAAAAGTGCCTCGCACTTTTTTGAACATGTTACATATTTTTCCTTTTGAAGCAAATACTACCTTAAAAGGAGGAAGTATCCAATGGTTACCGCTTTTTTTCGCACAGTGCTCTTATACTTCATCATCATCATCGGTCTGCGCTTTATGGGGAAGCGGCAGATCGGAGAGTTGGAGCCAACGGAGCTGGTACTCACCATGCTTTTGTCGGATCTGGCCTCCGTCCCCATGCAGGATTTTGGCATCCCACTGCTCAACGGCGTCGTCCCCATTCTGACACTGTTAGCTCTTTCCATGCTTCTGAGCTATTTTAATCTGCGCTGCATCCGCTTCCGCTCTTTGATCTGTGGCGAGCCGGCGGTCATTATACGCAACGGCACGCTGCAACAAAAAGCCATGCGTCAAAACCGGCTCACGGTGGATGAGTTGATGGAGGAGCTGCGCTCCCAGGGCATCAGCGATCTGGACTCCGTGAAATATGCCATCTTAGAGACAAACGGGCAGCTGTCCGTCCTCCCCTATCCGGCTCAGCAGCCGGTAACGCCCCAGCAGATGGGACTTGATGTGGAGGACGATGTGTATCTGCCCACCATCATCGTCAACGACGGTCGTTTGATCCGGCGTAATCTGCGTGCGGCAGGGCTGGACGAGAGATGGCTGGAAAAGCAATTAAAGAAAAACAAGGTCAAGGGCACAGAGCAAATTTATTTTCTGTCGGTGGACAATGGCGGTCGCGTGATCTGTCTGCCAAAGGAGGCCACATGAAAATATGTGCCATCTCCAGCGGGGTTCTGGTCGTCCTGTTGACCCTCACCCTTCTCAACAGCGTCTATTTAAGCCGCTGCTGCTCACAATGGACAGAGCAGCTCAGCCAAGCCGACCGGTATGCCGCGCAGGACGATTGGTCCACCGCCCGGCAAACCATGGACGGCTTTGCCGCCGACTGGGACAAGCGGCAGACGTATCTGCACATCGTCATTGAACACGACGAGATTGACAACGCCCAGTCCCTGTTGCAAAAATGTCTGGTACTGGCTCAGGAGGAGGACGCGGTGGAATTCCGCTCCGACATTGCCGACCTCATTTCACAGCTGAATCTGCTATCGGAAATGGAGCGCCTGAGCATCAAGAACGTACTGTAAAATATGGGCAGAAGATTTTACTTCTCACTAAGCAGTTTATTCAACTCACTCATGAAGGTGTTGATATCCTTGAATTGGCGATAAACCGAGGCAAAGCGGACATAGGCCACCTCGTCTGCTCCCTTCAGCTTTTCCATGACCATCTCACCGATGACCTGGGTGCTGACCTCCCGCTCCAAAGAATTTTGAACCTCCTGCTCAATCTCACCCACAATGCGCTCCATCTCCGCAAAGGGGACGGGGCGCTTTTCACAGGAGCGCTGGATGCCTCGCAGGATCTTATCGCGGTCAAAGGTCTGGCGGCTGCCATCCTTCTTAATGACCACCATCGGCAGACTTTCCACCGTTTCATAGGTGGTAAAGCGCTTTTCGCAGGAGAGACACTCCCGCCGGCGGCGAATGCTGCTCCCCTCCTCTGCCGGACGGGAATCTATCACCTTGCTCTCCTGATAACCGCAAAAAGGACATCTCATGGGACACGCCTCCATTCTTTCACATGGAAAAGCAGAGCGCACCGCACAAAAGGGCATCATTTTCTCCCTTTTCCGTGCAAGCTCTCCACTTTTCGCAGATTGTAGATATTATAACACGCGTGTACAAGATGTGGTAGCAAAATTTTTGATTTTTCACTGCATTTTTGGAAATTCCTGTGCGTCAAACAAGAATACCGCATACTGTCCGCCTTTAAGGCAGGTAATGCGGGCAAAGCTGAACATCTGAGAGAGAATAAAAGGTCGGCGGGTATCAAAGGGCAGTGCCAGGCGCAGCATACCCCTATCACGGCAGACCCAGGCATTTTCCACGCCACTCAGCTGTTCCCGAATTTCCGGTGTGCGGAAATAAGCCTCCGGCCGCGTCAGCTTTTCCCACTGCGGCGGCGGAGCCGGGCAGGCCATCTGCTCCAGACGTCCCTGAAAGACGGTTCCCACCGGTTTTGTCATAACGGGTGAATACTGTCTTTTCAGGTACAGCCTCCCACCCTTTGCCTCGGAGGTACCCAGCAGCAGTTCCCGTTCACCCTGGGCCCAGACACGGTAGAGGCCCTTGTCAACGCCGCCACATTCCACGCTGAAAACCGTATCTGCGTCTTTTGCCTCCACGACAAGCGTTCCCACGCGCCGCGACTGCCAGTAAACCGACACACCCATTTCCGTTATCACCTCGCCTATATAAATACCGTCTGTGCCATTGTATGCACAGACGGTATTTATATGCCGGGGACAGGCCGGTGGGCTCTCCCCCGAAAAGCCGCAAAACTCGTTTATACCAGTCGGTTCCGCTGCAGTCCGAAGCTGACCGCAATGGCCGCGTCCACCTGCTCCATGATCTCACCTTCCACACGCCCCATCCGCTCCCGCAGACGGCGCTTATCCAATGTACGGATCTGCTCGAGTAAAATCACAGAGTCCTTCGGCAGTCCATAACTCTGAGCAGCCAATTCAATATGGGTGGGCAGTTTCGCCTTCCCCATTTGCGATGTGATTGCCGCCACAATGACGGTGGGACTGTGCCGGTTGCCGGTATCGTTCTGCACGATCAGCACCGGACGGACACCGCCCTGCTCACTCCCGATAACGGGACTGAGATCGGCGTAATAGATGTCGCCGCGCTTTACGTTCGTATCCACAAAGTTCACACTCCGCCGGAAGAAGTACCCGACGCGCTCCGTCAGGTCACTATCATTCTCCCACGCAACTGCGGAATTTATACTTTGCAAGCATCTTAAATTCCCTTTGTTTCCGCCCCATCACATTCTATGCCGGAATCACAAAAAGGTGCCGCCGCAAGCTCTATAGAGCCGTTTTCTCAGAAGCGGAGCAGCAGTTCCCGCTCGATCTCCCGGCCACCCTTGTAGTAGACACGGGGCACCCGTTTGCTCACGGCACAGGTCAGCTCATAGGGGATGGTATTGGCCTCCTTGGCCAACTCCTCCACCGGGCTGTGTCGGCCGAATATCTCCACCTCATCGCCCACATCCACAGCGGGCAGGTCTGTCAGATCGATCATGCACATGTCCATGCAGATCTTTCCCCGCTGGGGAGCAGGACCCTGAGCCGTCATCAGCGAGCAGCGGTTGGAAAGGCTGCGGAAAAAGCCGTCGGCATAGCCGTAGGGCACGACGCCCATGCGGGTGCGGCGCTCCGTGGTGAAGATCCGGCCGTAGCTGACAGAGGTGCCCGGTTCATAAGTTTTAATAGTGCTGACCGTGGTTTTCAGCGTCATCACCGGCTCAAGCCCCAGCTCCGGTGCAAATTCCCCGTATCCGTAGAGCAGCAGACCCGGGCGCACCATATCCAGATAGGTTTCCGGATAGCAGGCCACTGCCCCCGTATTGGCGCAGTGCCGAATGGCAAAGCGGCAGCCCAGCCGCTTCTCCGCCTCGGCGCTCACCTTTGTAAAGAGGGAAAACTGCCGCTGTGTATAGACGATATTGTCCATATCCGGCTCATCGGCTACAGCGAAATGGGTAAAAATACCCTCGGCGCGAAGCCCCGGCAGGCTGCAGGCACGGCAGATGCCCGACACGCCGCTTTCAAAATGGTCATCGGCACATAGATAGCCCAGCCGGGACATGCCGCTATCCACCTTGATATGAACCGTGAGAGCGCCCCCGTGCCGAACCGCCTCCTCGCTGTATTCCAGCGCTTTGGCCTCGCAGGTCACCGCTTGGGTGATATGATTGTCAATAAGACGACCCACCTGCTCCTTTGGCGTATGCCCCAGGATGAGGATTGGCATGGTCACATCGTTTTTCCGCAACTCCATCGCTTCATCAATGCTGGAAACCGCCAGATAATCCGCCCCCAGCTCTTGCAGCGCTTTGGACACCTGAATGGCGCCGTGGCCGTAGGCGTCCGCCTTGACAACACCCAGGAACTTTACTTGGGGGCCGGCCTTGGCGCGCAGAGCATGGTAGTTATGAGCCAGCGCGTCCAGATTGATTTCCGCCCAGGTTCTTCGCAATGTGGATTCCATTTTTGAGTTCCTCCCTCTTATGTATCATGTGTTTTTGATCCTATTATCCGGCGGTTTCCCCCACTGTGAAGGCGTGAAATACACCCGAGAGAATCACCGTACCGCCGGTGGAAATTTCCATATAATGAGGCGTCAGATCCGACTGAGCAAACCACACGGCGTAATTCACCTTGCCGCCGCTCCCGCCGGTCACATCAAACACCACCCTCAGACAGGGAATACCGTCTATTTTCTCTTCTCCCCGCTCGGTCACATATCCTGTCGCCGCCGCCCTCATCAGGCGAGGCAGGCAGTCGGCGGCACAGACGTCGCCTAAAAGTCCCGCATCGAGGCAAGTGCCATCATAGGCGAGGGACAGCTTGTCGCCCTCCACCACGG
>JAAXZS010000087.1 GCA_012719745.1 Clostridiales bacterium
GATCGTCGATGCCGTCAAATCCGGTGCGATCAAAAAGTTCTTTGTTATGGCCGGCTGTGACGGACGTATGAAGTCCAGAGAATACTACACCGAGTTTGCGGAGAAGCTCCCGAAGGACACGGTGATTCTTACGGCGGGCTGTGCGAAGTATCGCTATAACAAGCTGAAGCTGGGCGATATCGGCGGTATTCCGAGGGTTCTGGACGCCGGGCAGTGCAACGACTCCTATTCTCTGGCGGTCATTGCCCTAAAGCTCAAAGAAGTGTTCGGCCTCGACGATATCAACAAGCTGCCGATTGCCTTCAATATCGCCTGGTACGAACAAAAGGCCGTCATCGTTCTCCTGGCTCTGCTGTACCTGGGCGTGAAGAACATCCACCTCGGCCCCACGCTGCCGGGTTTCCTGTCACCCAATGTGGCCAAGGTGCTGGTTGAAAAATTCGGTATTGCGGGTGTCGGAACAGTTGACGATGACATCAGCCTGTTCATGAATGCCTGATAAAGAAAGGAATATCAGCATATGAAAGTGACGCTCGACAGAGAAGACTGTATTTCCTGCGGGCTATGCGCATCAACCTGTCCGGAGGTATTCCGGATGGCTGATGACGGGCGCGCGGAGGTTTGCGCGGACCCTGTTCCTGAATCTGCGGAAGACGCGGCAGCAGAAGCGCGTGATAACTGTCCCGTCTCTGTTATCATGGTAGAATAGCCAGAATCAGCGCCCTTCTGAAAGGTTTTGGCCGTTCAGAAGGGCACTTTAACTGGAACTCTCAGAGGGCAAGGGGTGTAAAATGAACCATATTGGGCAAGTAATAAATGCTATGATCGCGTATTACGCCGGGGATGTTCGGCGAATCAACCATTTTCTGAAGGTATTCGGTTTTGCCAAGGCAATCGGAGAGATGGAAGGATTAGACGAAAGCACGCAGGAGATTATTGAAATCGCGGCGCTTACTCATGACATTGGGATTAAAAACAGTGAGAAAAAGTACAACAGCTCCGCCGGGAACTATCAGCAGATTGAAGGTCCGCCTGAAGCAAAAAAGCTTCTGGAGGGGGTAGGCATCGAATCAGGTGTTATTGACCGCGTATACTGGCTTATCGCGCATCATCATACCTATACCGACATTCAGGGAATCGATTATCAAATACTGGTTGAGGCGGACTTTCTTGTTAATGCTTATGAAGATAATATGTCGAATGACTCCGTTCACAGTATCGGGAGTAAAATGTTTAAAACATTGAGTGGGAAAGCCATTCTAAACGCAATATATGCCTAAAGGAAAATTAAATCAACAATTAGTATGAATACGAAAAAAGCGGTCCTGGCAGAATTGAACTGTCAGTCCGCTTTTAATCTATTATCTGGAGGTTTTATGATGACAACGGAAGAGAAAATACTTGATTCTCAACAAATAGCCCTACCCTTACCTGACAGCATCGGGATAACTCAATCTTCGGGATTAGATCATCACGCAGTCTTCAATCGGCAGCGCGTGGATCAGTTTGTAGAGCAGGATGTTGCCAGTACGGAAAGCGCGCGCCAGCACAAGGACGCCACCGATCTCATCTGCCAGCCGGATACCGAACAGCGGCAGCTCATCCGCCGCCTGACGCCTCTGGAGTGTGAACGCCTCCAGGGCTTCCCGGACGGCTGGAGATATCCCCGGCGCGTCGGACAGCGCCTGTTACAAGGCGCTGGGCAACAGCGTGGCAATCCCATGCGTGACCTTCGTTCTGCGCGGCATCGCCGCCGTACTGAAAGAGACGGTCAGTGGGTAATATGCTTCACTTAGCCCATATTCTTCGTTGGTTCTGGTCATAGCTATTGCGCCGCGCTCCCGCTATACTTGGCTTGCAAATCAGGAAAGGAGCTGTCACCGTGGAAACAACAAAAACCTTTGCGCTCAGATCCCCGAGTCCCTGCACGCCAGAGTGCGGACAGAACAGGAGCAGTCGGGCCAGACGCTCAGCCAATACGTCACCGCGCTCATCACCGAATACTACAATCTGAAAGAAGGACGAAAAATGGAAGGCACCAGAACCTTAGCGTTTCAGATCCCGGAGGAACTGTTCCAGCGGATCAAGCGTTACCTCGACAGCGAGTCGGAGCGTACCAGCAAGAAGGTAAGCCAGCGGGAGTTCGTGCTGGGACTGATCCAAAAAGCGTTGGACGACGCGAACATCGCTTAATCAAAAATAACCGCGCGGGGCTGCCGAGAGGTGGCCCCAAAACTTTTGGAGGTGAAATATTTGTATCTATACCCTGACAACCTGAAGGCCAAGGCAACGCTGTTGCTGTGGGAACTGCGGGATGTGGGCATCATCGGCGTGGGACTTTTGATTTCTGTGTTTGCGCTGGCACAGCTCCGATTTTTGCCACCCATCGTCATCACGGCGCTCTACGCCTTTTTATCCATCCGCTTCGAGGATACCAGCATCCGCAATTTTATTCGGTACGCATTCGCGTATTTTATTGGGCGGCAGCAGGTCTACCAATGGGCTGAACGCCGCCGCAACGAAACGTAACATTGTGATTCGCTTCAATAAGAATCATTGTTGGTGTTGGTAATAGCTATTGCCCAGGCGTTCCAATATACTTGGCTTGCAAAACACAGAAAGGAAAAATGCAAAATAGCTGAACTATGTGGCATTACCGTAAAAGTGCGGAGTGACCTGCACGACAAGGTCAAAGCGGAGCAGGAACTGCTGCAGCAAACGATGAATCAGTATATTGAGATGATTCTCACAGAACATTTTAATCCAAAAATTATTGAGAAAGGCGGAACAGATATGAACAGCAATAACAGAACACTGGCGTTTCAGGTATCGGAGGAACTCTTCCAGCGGGTAAAGAATTACTTTGCCAAACACCCTAAACTCAAACAAAGGGAATTTGTTGTCGGGCTGATTGAGCAGGAGCTGGACAGATTTGAGGCTCAGGAGGTGCAGAAAGAGCAGGCAGAAGTAGCTCCCGAGAGCGGTGATGCTACGGGTGACGGAAGCGCCGACGAATAACATTTTGATCTAAGGCCCGCAGGAAAATGGACCCTGCGGGCCTTAGCATTTTTGGAGGGACGAGTTATGAACAGAAAAGAAAAACTGGCGGTAAAGGAAAAAGCCTCGACCCGCCAGCTTATGAACATTACTAATATTACCGATTACAGTCTGGTGACCAGCCACGGAAGGCTGGTCTATTTTATGATCAAGCCGACCAATATCAGCGTTTTGTCTGATACCAGCGTCGGAGCGCGGATTTACGCGCTGATGAACGTACTCAAGGGCATTGCGGAAATCGAAATGCTCTGCCTGAATTCACGGGAGAATTTTGAGGGCAACAAAAGCTTCCTACGGCACCGCACAGAGGACGAGCAAAACCCCATCATCCGCAAGCTACTGCTGCAGGATGCGTCAAACCTGGACCGGATGCAGGTTCAGATGGCAACTGCCAGGGAATTCCTTATCATTATTCGTCTGCGGGATGAAAAGGAAGCCGATGTTTTTTCCTATCTGTCCCGCATTGAAAAAAGTCTGAAGGATCAGGGCTTTACCGCACGGCGGGCTGCGGAAGCGGATATAAAACGTATTTTGGGAGTCTACTACGAGCAAAATGTCACCACAGAACAGTTTGAGGATTTTGACGGTGAACGCTGGGTCATATTAAACGAGTAAATTGAAAAAGTAAGCCGTGAATTTTTATTCTCGACTTTCTTTTTTCCCTAAGACACATCAGAATAAGGAGACTAATCAAATATTATGTTCAAGACCGTTAATGTCGTAGTAACATCAGGCCGATAGCTTCTCATAAAAACTATCGGCCTAATTGGTAATATCTTGGTTTTGTTTACTCATCCTGATTGAAGTTAAGTCATTAAATATTGTGGTTTTCAGTTATTTATTGATCTGCTTTTCTTTGTTAGCAAATATCACCCATCCGACAACCAACATCAAGGCCCCAGTGGTAATCATAAGATTTTCCACTCTTGTGAGGTCAGCAACAGGTCCAAACAGTAGCATATGATTATAGCTTTGGGTTGACTCAAGCAAAAGAAGCGTATGCCCTGTGGGCGCGGTATCAATCACAACGATTTGATCCTCCGCCTTTTCCACAATCTCGGCAAAGGCGCGGAACACAGCGATCTCCTGCGTGCAAGGGGAGCGCAAGTCTTCCTCAACATAGGCGATATCGTCTTCAGACATAGTTTCCCTTGCCTTTTTAAGCACCTCATCCTGATATTTTTTGAGTTCGGCATGCTCATCGATATGGCTCATGGTAATTCCGCTGCTCTCATCAATGACAAATTTGAGATGAGCTGCGGGGTCTGTTGTCGTGAGGTGTACCTTTTTCCCTTTTTCGGACAAGCCCAGCGCGATGGCCGCCGCGACAGTGGTTTTACCCACGCCGCCTTTTCCCATTGTGAAGATCACTTTTTTATTCTCATTGTACAGATCATCAATAACATCCTTATCCAGGCTGTTGCTCCGGCTCCACCTTATCCAGCCCACGCTCCCTCATGATTTCAGAATAATTACGGTCAATATCGCTAATCAGCTCCGAAGAAGTCCTATTGATGGTTTCCAGAGACGCGCGCAGTTCTGGCAGTTCTTTATCCTTTGACCAGGTGGCGATATAACCGAAACTGTTTTCAGCGGTTGCAATGCCATAATAGGCACAGACAGCATAGGAAATGCTTTCCGCTTCCACCTCCTCAGTGTTCCGGTCTTTACGCTTGGGCGCATCGGCATCCTCTGTTTTCGGCTGATTATGCAGCTTGGAATGGGCAATTTCATGGACGGCAGCGCTGACGGTCTGTACTTCGCTCATGCCCTCCTGTATCGCAATGCGCTGCTCGTCTACGGAAAAATATCCATCCATGCCGCTCATTTTCTCAAATGTTATGGGGACAGGTGCGGATCGCCGCAGAGCCTCCATGAAAACATCGTAATTCTGTACGTCGCCGGTGAGATTGGCGGCAAGCTCCGGCAAGGGCTTTCCGTCCGTCTGAGACACATCGAATACGGTCACAGGCTTATACATAGGGATTTTGATGACCTTTTCTTCCATGATGGAGTTGCCGTCTGCGTCATAGATCGGCTGCTTGGTGTCCGGGTCGAGTTTTTCCTGCTCAATTTTCTTCTTAAACGGCGTGGGCGCAATGATTTTGATACCTTTTTCGCCCTTCATCACATTTCGCTCAAACTGGTCGCGCCACTTATTAAAACCGGCAACAAGGGTGGCATCTGGTTTTTGCAGGTAGATAAGCATGGTATTGTTGACCGAATAGCGGTGAAACCGGCTCATGGTCTGGAGGTACTGAGCATATTTATCGGACTGGAACAGCTCTTTGATACCAGCTTCAATGCTTTCAGTAATGTCCTTGAGCCGGTCTTTATTCGTTGTAGTTTCAGCCATGTTTTGCTCCTTTCTCGGTTCATAACCTTAAAAAAGAACGCCTCCATACGGGTTGATAAAACCCATATGGAGGCAATTCCGTCATTTATTATCGGAACATACGCTCCTTGTGGGAGGGGTAATTCCTGCTTTTTTCGCCCGCTCACTGTCCGCAAGCTTCCGGGCGTCGCTGTACGGCTCACGGATGCTGACACAGCTTTTCGGCACGATGTAGCTAACAGCGCCCGTGTGGTCATTCCGCTCCGGGTAAACCTTGTCTGGGTGCTTCTCCGAAAGCCGCCTCAGCTTGGATATGAGCTTGGGATCGTGGGTATAAACGCTGGCGGTAGTTTCTTCCTGATTATAGAGGATTATCGTTTCCTGTTCGAGCTTTGAAAGCTTCATTTTGCAAACTCCAATTTATATACCGTCTTTTCTCCGTTGTCCTCCAAAAGAACAGCCGCGTCATAGGTTTTGCCGGTTTTCTCTGAATACAGGCCGGAAAGCTTAATTCGTCTGTCTTGCAGCAGAGCGGCGGCGATGTTCTTGTTCATCACGATTTTCTTGGTGGTAAGGAACTTATTGTCTCGCCACAGTCCGAAACGGCAGTCGTTATGCTCACAGAAAAAACCTTTCTTACTTTCCGTGACATTGCCGCCGCAGCGAGGACATTTACCAATGATCTCTCTGCCGGAAGGAAACAGCACTTCTGCGCCCTTAACAGCGTGATAGGTTTTGACAAGCTCCCGCATCATATCCGTAATGCCGGACATAAAAGCGGCAGCATCCAGCTCACCGCGCTCCACTTGTTTGAGCTGATTTTCCCATTCGGCAGTGAGAAGCGGAGATTGAAGTTGCTCTGGCAGGACGGTAATAAGGGAAATTCCCGCATGAGCAGGAATCAGATTAACGGTTTTCTTTACTTTTCTTCGTTCCAGAAAACCAGTAGAGATCAGCTTTTCCAGCGTGGCAGCACGGGTAGCAGGCGTACCCAAGCCCTTACGTTCCGCATCATCGGGCATCTGGCCCAGGCCACCTTCTCTTGCCCCGTTGGGGCAATTCACCTTGTCCTTTGCGCCCGCTGTTTCCATAGCGGAAAGCAGCGTATCCTCAGATATATTTTGTCAAGGGTATTTAAGCATTTTATGATTTAAGTAGGATTAATAAGTTGACAATAAACGTTTAACATAAACGACCTGGGGGATCGGATGATCAGTTATGATCATTCAATCCCCCAGGTCGTTAAATATTTGCACGGATTTACTTCATCTTGCATACAACTAGAAATCTGCTTTGCACTGTATACTGATTAAAATTTCACATAAGATGTTTTACTTGTTCCACAGACTGGACACTTTTCAGGCGGCTCGTTAAGAATGGTGTGCCCACAAACTGGACAAATGTATATCGATTTCAGTTCGATATCTTTCCCGCTTTTCACGGCATCCAATGCTTTTTGAAAGAGTTTCGCATGTATTTTTTCCGCCTCTAATGCAAAATTGAAAGAGCGCTTCGCGCCTGCTTCGTTCTGGAACTCGGCTGCATTCAAATAGACCGGATACATCTGCTCCACCTCATGGAGCTCGCCATTTATTGCACCTTGCAGGTTATCCGCAGTTTTATTGCTGCCGAATACACCTCCTGCTGTCACGGTGGTGTCAGCAGTTTTTCCGCCGATTTCACGGAAGTGGTTTGTTGCATGTACCTGCTCGGCGTAGGATATAGCCCTGAAAAGCCTCGCAACATTGGGTAATCCTTCATTATCTGCAACTTCTCCCCAAATCAGATAACGCATGTGGGCCATGCTTTCCCCGCAGTATGCAGAATGGAGGAAATCCGAAGTCATTGGATTTTTTACTGCCATAAGATAACACTCCTAATATTAATGATTAAGCCAATGTTTTACTCTTTCGCAAAATCGCTCTTTGGGTGTCCGCAAATCGGGCATTTCCAATCATCAGGCAACTGCTCAAACGGAATATCACCATCGTAGACATACCCGCAAATCTGACAAACCCATCTTTCCTCTTTCGCCACGGGAGGTTTTCCGGTTTCCCTGAACGATTTGAAAGATTACATCGCTTTTGCTTTCATATCCTTTTGATAATTACCATAGATAATCGGCTCGCCCTCTCCCTGCCAGGCATCGGTAACCTCACAGAAAAATGCCGTATGCGTTGACAACTCCTTTGAATCCGTCACCTTACAGCGCAGGTAAGCAACGGCACTTTCAAGGACTGGTAACCCATCGGCAATTTTATGCGGGACGTTAGACCATTTGTCTGCATTACGTCCGGACTGAAAGCCAAAGTTTCCTATAACAAACGGGTTAACGTCTGTCCCGAGAACAGAAACGGTAAACTCTCCGGTCTGCTTGATTGCCACATTGGTTTGATTTGCCTGAATACTACAGAGAATGACAGTGGGAACAGGTGAACTTGTCGACTGTATAAAGGCATCCACAATACAGCCCACATATTTGCCGTCGAATTTTGTTCCTACGACATAAAGACCGTAAGAAATTTTATACAGAGCTTTTGAATCCATATAATCCTCCTAAATAAGCAATCATAATGAAACAGAGAATTTGTCAAAGAACCAAAGTCGGCGCTGTATAAACGCGCGTCGCCAATTCGTTGTCAAGCATATAGAGGCCTTTGGGATCATTGCCAAATAAGTCGTATTTTTTAACGATAGTCTCAGTGTTCTTTTCCTCTTCGTTCTGTTCCTTGACGAACCAATCCAAAAGCTGCATTGTGCGGAAATCTTTGAGCTCGTAGGCCACTGCGTAGATATTGTTTATAGAGGCAGTAACCTTCTGCTCATGCTCGTATGCCGCTACCGCTGGTGACCTGAAATCGCTAAACGGCATTTTTGGAGCTTTAACATCAAACAGCTGGATCTTTTCACTGTTATTCTGAAGATATTTGATGAAAAGCATAGCATGATCACGTTCTTCCTGCGTCTGGACATAGAACCAATTACCGAAGCCGTTAAGTTCCTGATCAGAATAATAGCTATGGATGCTTAGATAAAGATAAGCAGAATACCACTCCATATTAATCTGATCGTTGACTAACGCTGTTATTTTCTCGTTCAACATTTGCAATACCTCCTGATATTTTTTATTGCCCGTATCCGCTCATCAAACGCTCAGGGCTGGAGCTATGCGGCCCCAGTTGTATTCACCATTGAATGGCTGCCAATTATGTTGACGAGCATCTATCTCAGTTTTTCCATAATCCATGCAGGCTGCAATATTCACGAGCCTGAACGATGTCCTCTGAGATCATGAATTCCGCTTCGGGCTTATCTCCCGGTTTCAATTCTTTCCTGTACACTTTCTCCGCAGTTTCGAGCTCAATCCACTGAATGTAATGGTTATCAAGCATAGGATGCTCAACAGAGCCAACCTTAACTTTTACTCCACCGGGAATTTTTTCTATAACAGGAACGTGCTTTTCTTTGGCTGCGTCAACAGTGTTTTCAGCTTGTAAGATCATCTCTTTGCCGCAGCATACAAGTGTACCGCCGCCCACTGTCAACACTTCCACGATGTTACCGCACACACTGCATTTGTAGACCTGTCTTTTCTGGATCATTTTTTATTCCTCCTATTTTCAATATAATATTCAGCATATGC
>JAAXZS010000105.1 GCA_012719745.1 Clostridiales bacterium
CCAATATAGTCTGGCTAACAAACAGAAAGGAAGTTTTTATTATGTTTAAATTTACCAGCACCGAAAAGGCCCCCGCCGCCATTGGTCCCTACTCTCAGGCCATTTCCGCCAACGGAATGCTCTTTGCCTCCGGTCAGGTATCCATTGACCCCGCTACCGGCGCTCTCAAGGGCACAACTGTTGCCGAACAGGCCGAGCAGTCCTGCCTGAATGTGAAGGCCATTCTGGAAGCCAACGGTCTCACCTTTGACGATGTCATCAAGACCACCTGCTTCCTGGCAGACATTGCCGACTTCGGCGCCTTTAACGAGGTGTATGGCAAGTATTTCACCTCCAAACCCGCCCGTTCCTGTGTGGCCGTGAAGGACATCCCCAAGGGCGCTCTGTGCGAGATTGAGATCATCGCCATCACCAAGTAAGCTTTTTTCACAGCAAAAAGCCGCCGCGGGTTTCCCGCGGCGGCTTAAAAAACACAGAGGCCAAATGGCCTCTGTGTTTTTTCATTCGATTTATTCGCCGAAGTTGTTCTCGATCAGTCCGGCCAGAGCAGCAACAGCCTCTTTTTCATCAGAGCCATCTGCAATCAGTGTGATGGTGCAGCCCTTCACAATACCCAGAGACAGAACGCCCAGCAAGCTCTTGGCATTGACGCGGCGCTCATCCTTCTCCACCCAGATACCGCTTTTAAACTCATTGGCTTTCTGAATGAAATAGGTAGCGGGTCTTGCGTGCAGGCCTACTTCGTTTTTAATGGTGACTTCCTGTGTATACATAAAAGCACTCCTTTTGCCATTCAGCGTTGAAAACACAACAACTTAGTATCACTATTATATCGGATTTATGCCAGAATTCAATATGGATTTCCACAAAATTTTTATGGTTTGTCCCGTGGTTGTGAACATTTTTCGTTGCTTTGCACAAATCGACATTTCTTTCACATTCTTTTGGACGCAAAATTCCCAAAAGAGAACAGCCGTTTCATTTCAGCTCCACCACGGTGACGCCGGCTTCCCCCTCGCCGTATCGTCCCATGCGGTAGTTCTTTACATTCTTATTCCGCCGCAGCATTTCCCATACCGCTTTTCGCAGCGCGCCGGTACCCTTGCCGTGGATGATGGTGACGGTTCCCAGCTTGGAGCGCAGGGCGCTGTCCAGGTAGTTTTCTACCACACTCTCGGCCTCCAGCGTTTCAAGGCCCCGAATATCCAGTTCCGATGCGGCTCGAGCCGCCGCCTGAAACTGATACGAACTGTTGCCCACGGGACGCGGTTTCTTTTTTTCAATCATTTCGGCGCTTTCGATGAGACGCACCTCCGAAGCGCGGGTGGTCATTTTCATTTTACCCGCCTGGAGCAAAAGTGTGCCGTCATTGTTGGCATGCACCACGGTGGCCGCCGTTTTGACCCCGGGCAGCTCCACCAGATCCCCCACCGCAATGGGGCGGCTGGGTGTCGGAATGCTCTCCTCCTGCCGGTCGGAGAGCAGCTCCCCGGCCTTTTTCAGACTATGGCGCACGGCCACCCGGGCGTCGTTAATCTGCTGAAAGTTTTCCCTGTTTTGCTGCGCCTTGCGCAGCTCCTCCAGCTGGGCAAAAATGGTATCCGCCTGCGCCTGGGCATCGCGGATGATGCGCTTTGCTTCCGCCTCGCCCTTGCCCCGGGCGTTTTCTTTGGCCCGCTGCATCTGTTCCCGAAATTCCCGGGCCTTTCGGGCGTCTTCCTCCCGCCGGCGACGCAGTTCCTCCGACTCCTGCTGGGAGCGCTCCAGTGTCTGGCGCTTTTCCTCCAGTTGCGAGAGCACATCCTCAAAGCGGACGGATTCGCTGTCTATCTGGGCCTTGGCGGCGTCAATGACGCTTGCTTCCAGTCCCAGTCGCTGGGCGATGGCAAAGGCGTTGGACTTGCCGGGAATGCCGATGAGCAGCCGATAGGTAGGGCGCAGCGTCTGCACATCAAATTCGCAGGAGGCGTTTTCCACCCCTGCCGTGGTCATGGCAAAGGTCTTAAGTTCCGCATAGTGGGTGGTGGCGGCGATCTTCGCCCCCTTGCTGCGGGCGTTCTGAATGACGGCCACGGCCAGCGCCGCGCCCTCCACCGGGTCGGTGCCCGCCCCCAGTTCGTCAAAGAGAACGAGGCTTCCCTCGTCCGCCTCACGCAAAATCTCAATAATATTGCCCATGTGGGCAGAGAAGGTGGAGAGGTTCTGCTCAATACTCTGCTCATCCCCCACATCCGCCAGTATCCGGCGGAAAACCGGCACCGTGCTGCCGTCATCGGTGGGAATATGAAGACCACACTGGGCCATGAGGCACAAAAGTCCCAGCGTCTTCAGCGTGACGGTCTTGCCGCCGGTTTTGGGGCCGGTGATTACCAGCGTGTCAAAGCTATGTCCCAGCTCCAGACTGATAGGCACCGCCTTGTCCAGCAGGGGATGCCGCGCCCGGCGCAGCGTCACGGCAAAGTGGCCGGACACCTCCGGCCGGGAGGCATTCATCTGATAGCTCAACTGACCTCGGGCAAAGATCACATCCAGCTGCACCATGACATCATAGTCCCACTGAGTATTTTCCTGCTGGGCGGCGCAGTCGGCGGAGAGGGTCATGAGGATGCGGTCAATCTCCTTTTCCTCTTTGGCCGTCAGCTCCTTCAACTCGTTATTGGCCTGCACCACGCCCATAGGTTCTATGAATAAGGTTGCCCCGCTGGCGGAAATATCATGCACCAAACCGGGCATGTCTCCCCGGTGCTCCGCCTTCACGGGCACTACAAAGCGGCCGTCCCGCTGGGTAATCAGGGCTTCTTGCAGGATTTTGGAATAGGAGGCGGAGGAGATAATCTTTTGCAGGATTTGGCGGCTCTTGGCGGCGGCCAGACGCATCTTGCGGCGGATATCCGCCAGCTCGGTGGAGGCGGTATCGGCAATGGTGTCCTCGTCTAAAATAGCTCCGCGGATCTGCTCTTCCAGATAGTGGTTGGCGTGGAGGGAGTTGAACAGGTGATCCAACACCGTGGCCTCCGTCCGGCCCTCTTTATGAAAATAATCGTCCACCCGGCGGCTGGCAGTGAGGAGACCCGCAATATCCAGCAGTTCACGGGTGTTCAGCATACCGCCCCGGTCGGCCCGAGACAGCGCCGGTGACACATCCTTCACGCCGGAAAAAGAAGGACTGCCCCAAAGTCCGATCATGGCCTTGGCCGCATCCGTCTCGTCTAAAAGGCGCAGCACGTCCCCCCGGTCCGTCAGGGGCACAAGGCGCAGGCAACGCTCCCTGGCGGCGACGCTCACCGCCTTTTGGGACAGCTTTTCCAGCACCGCAGGCAGCTCCAGTGTGCGGATGGATTTTTCAAACATATCGCTCATATGCTTCCTCCTTTCGTCTCAGGAAAGCATTTACGTTTCAATTTTAATGGATTTATAAAAGTCCAGCGTGCGGAAGCTGCGCTCCAGCTGGCTGGCGATAAAGGCCTCGGACACATGGTTAAGCTGGCGCAGAGATTCCTTTCCCAGTGTAAAGGCATACAGCTTTTTAGGCTCGCAGTACAGCACATATCGCAGCGCCGCAAGCGAATCCCGTGTCAGGGGCAGGGACAGTCCCCCCGGCAGGGGGCATTTCCGGCAGTGGAGCACGCCCTGCACCACATCCAGCATGGGTTCCTCCGGCTCCTCCCGGCCGCAGAGGGCACAGTGCTCCGTCATGGGGGCAAAACCGGAGAGCGCCATCAGCCGCATTTCAAAGGCGGCCTTCACCAGCTCCGGCGCCCGCTGCTGCCGGCTCAGGGCATAGAGGGCATTGAGAAGCAGGCTCAGCGTCTGGGGCGAGGGCTGATCCTCACAGATCACCGCCTCGACGAGCTCGGCAAAGTAGGAGGCAAGCGACAGCTTTTCCACATCCTGCCGCACCCCATCAAAAAGGGCTATGGTAGATGATTCATCCATGAAATACCAGTCGCCCCGCTGATAAATTGTCATTTCCGAATAGACCAGCAGTTGGCTGGCGGCGGCGATCTTGCTGCTCTTGCGGCGGGCGCCCCGGGCAATGACGGCAATCTTCCCCAGATCCGGCGTCAACACGGTGAGGATCTTGTCCGCCTCCTTGGTATCCGTCTCCCGCAGGACAAGACCCGCGGTCACTTTTTTGAAAGCCGGCATCTATGTAGGCTCCTTTGCAGGCAGGGCGGCGTTACCCGCCCTGCGTCAGACTGTCAAAAAAGTGCCTGCGGCACTTTTTTGAGACCTTCCGGTTTCGCCGCCCATTGCGGCGGATCGGGGTATTTTCCCGACGCGCATGTCGTCGGAAAATAATTCATTTCCTTTCGCTGCTTATGCAGCGAAATTGGGACGATACTTTTCCACAGTTTCCAGAAGATTGGAATCATCTGCCCTGCGTCATCTCAGTTCCCCGGCGGTAGAGTACATACGCCTCCGGGTCGCCGGTATCCATGAACAGTTCCCAGCACGCTTGTGCGTCCATACCATCCACCTCCTGCCCGTAGTCTTTGCAGCGGGGCGGCTTTTATGGGTGGTAAATGTTACAGGCGGCGGAAATCAATGCTGCCCTTTTTCAAATTTACGCCACACAGGGGCGTCTGGCCGAAGCGGGCAGGAAAAACCGGCGTTTTGACGCCGCCTGGGTCTTACTCTTCGTCATAGCCCTGCTGGCGCATGAAATTCACATTGTCTCGCCAGTTTTCCTTGACCTTGACCCAGACCTCCATATAGACCTTGGTCCCCATAAATTTTTCAATATCCTGCCGGGCCAGACTGCTGATTTTTTTCAGCATGGCACCCTGTTTGCCGATGATGATCCCCTTGTGGCTGGCCTTTTCGCAGTAAATGGTCACATCCAGATCAATAATACCGGAATCCCGCTCCGTAAAGCGGGTGACCTCCACCGCTGTGCCGTGGGGGATCTCCTTATCCAGGCACAGGAGCATCTTCTCCCGCACCGTCTCTGCACAGACCTGCTGGTCGGGCTGATCGGTGGTCATACCGTCGGGGAACAGCTGGGGACCCTCCTGGGCATAGCGGGAGAGCTGGCTCAACAGATCGTCCAGACCGTCACCTGTGCGGGCGGAGATGGGGATAATGGCTTCAAAATCAGGGTAAAACTCGTTGTACGCCGCGATGACGGCCAGCAGGTCGTCTTTTCTGGTCACCGTGTCAATTTTATTGATGCACAAAACAGCGGGCAGCTTTTCCTCCCGGATGCGCTCCAACAGAATTTTTTCCGGCTCACCCACATGGGGGATGGGCTCCACCAGCAAAAGGGCGGCCTCTACCTCGGCCAGACTCTCCCGCACCACCTTGACCATATAATCCCCCAGACGGGAGCGAGCCTTGTGCAGACCCGGGGTGTCCAGCAGAACGTACTGGGTGTCGCCCCGATTCACAATGCCGTAGATCCGGTTGCGGGTGGTCTGGGGCTTGTTGGATACGATAGCAATTTTTTCGCCTACCAGTGCATTTGTCAGGCTGGACTTACCCACATTGGGCCGTCCGCAGACGGTGATCATAGCGGTCTTTTTGATTTCGTTCATCAGGTGATCCTCAACTTTCTTTTCTTGAGCAATTTTATCTTGCGATTTTTGTCTATTATTTTGTATTTTTTATTTATTATGCGCAGTTATCTTTCCAGTTTCAGCCCACTCATGACAGCTTCTTCCCGCTCCCGCATCTGACGCTTCATAGGGCCGTCGTCCATGTGATCGTAGCCCAGCAGGTGCAGCACCGAGTGTACCGCCAGATAGGAAATCTCCCGCTCAAAGCTGTGCCCGTACTCCAATGCCTGGGATCTTGCCCGTTCCACAGATAGGCACATATCGCCCAGTGGGATGCGCCCGGTACCGGGGTCGGCCTCCTCCGCCACGGGGTGCTCGCCGGGTATCAGGTCGAACATAGGAAAGCTCAGCACGTCCGTGGGCCGATCCACCTCCCGCATGGTACGGTTTACCTCGTGGATACCATCATCATCGGTGAGCAGGATATTGATTTCGCAGGGGCTGTCCACTCCCTCAACATCCAGCGCGCACCGCACCGCCCGGCGCAGAAGCGCTGTCAAGGCAGGGTTGTTGACCCCTTTGCGGTTGCTGGAAACGGAAATCTGATGTGTCATAGCGCGCCTCACTTTTTGTTTTTCTTTGCCGCTTCAAAATCGGCGTAGGCCTTGATGATGCGCTGCACCATCACATGGCGCACCACGTCCTGATCGGTGAGCATACAAAGGCCAATGCCCTCCACATTTTTCAGGACGCGCACCGCCTCCTTCAAGCCGCTGGGCTTGTCCCCCGGCAGGTCGATCTGGGTCACATCGCCGGTGATGACCACCTTAGAACCGAAGCCCATGCGGGTGAGAAACATTTTCATCTGCTCCCGGCTGGTGTTCTGAGCCTCGTCCAGAATGATAAAGCTGTCGTCCAGCGTGCGGCCTCGCATGTAGGCCAGAGGCGCCACCTCAATATTGCCCCGCTCCACATATTTCTGATACGTTTCCGCCCCCAGCATGTCGAAAAGAGCATCGTAAAGCGGGCGCAGATAGGGATCCACCTTGCTCTGGAGATCGCCGGGCAGAAAGCCCAGCCGCTCCCCCGCCTCCACTGCGGGACGGGTGAGGATAATGCGGTTGACCTGCTTGTCCCGGAAAGCGGCCACAGCCGCCGCCACCGCCAGATAGGTCTTGCCGGTGCCGGCAGGGCCTACACCGATGGTGACGGTGTTTTTTTCGATGGAATCCACATACTGCTTCTGGCCAATGGTCTTGGGCTTCACGGGGCGGCCCTTGGAGGTGATACAGATCACATCCTGGGTCAGTTCCGATATGCGATCCTCCTGCCCGCTGCGGCAAAGGCCGATGACATAGCGGACATGCTGTTCATTGATATTTTCCCCTTTACTGGAGAGGGTAAGCAGCGCGCTGATGGCCTTGGCGGTCATCATGGTGTCCTCCGGTTCCCCGGTAATGCGGAGCTCCCCGTCCCGGTTCACCACCGAGACATGGAACTCCGACTCCAGCAGGCGGATATTTTCATCGAAGGAGCCGAAAATATTCACTGTCTCCTCCATACGTTCGATACTGATGCGTTGTTCCATCCCTGGATGAATCCTCCTATTCCTCCGGCAGCAAAACCTGTCGGCCGATTTGCTCCTGACACTCCGCCGTCAGCGTGCAGAGCAGGTACTTGCCCTGCTGGGCGGAGGCAAAACGCGTGTTGCTTACGCTGCCGCCCTCGGACAGGCGGGAGAGCAGGTAATCCTGTAAAAGTGCCTCGCCTTCGGCCTCCGCTTCTTCTCGGGTGCGGGTCACCGTCTCCGTCTCATAGCGGACGGTGGTCTCCCGCACCAGTGTCACAGGCAGGGCACAGCCTCCCGGCAGTGTAAGTTGATTGTATTTTATTATTTTATCACAACCGGAATCCAACATGCTACCCTTTGTGTAGATTTTAAAGCGATTTTTCCCGAAATCAAGGGATATGGCCGTGGTTTTTTGGGCCGCCTCCCTTTTTTCCGTTACCTCCAGGGGTACTCGCACCGACAGTTCATACCAGGTGCGTGCCCAAACGCTGCCCATGCCATGGAGCAGGCGGTAGACCTGCCGGGTGGAATCCACCACGCCGGAAATCAGAAGCTGCCCTTTGGTGACGGTACCGCCTACCAGCACCTGGGCCTGCCCGTCCAGCGCCTCCACTTTTGTCACAAGGCCGTCCTTGACGGCGATCACATTGGCGGCCGTGTCCCGATCCACGATGGCAGGGGAGCGTACCCGCTCCACCACCTGAACATGGGCCGTACAGCCCCGCACGTTGACGGCCAGCCACGATACATCCGGCAGCTCCAAGAGCACATGGTTGCGCAGATCCTCCTGGTCGATGGAGAGACCCGGCGTGCCGATGCCGATGCCGTACGCTTCAAGTGCCCGGAGAATCTGCTCATCGGTGACGGTCTCGTTGCCGGTGACATCAAAATCCCAGACAAAAAAGGAGCCGCCGAAGAGCAGCAGCACGCACAGCCCCAGACCGATAAGCAGCGCATAGCGGCGGCGGAACCGGGCAAGAAAGCCGGGTACTCCCGTCTCCCGCTGGCGCTTCAGCGTAGCGTTGAGGTTGTCACAGCCCTTTTGCAGCCGTCGCCAATCCCGGCGGGTGGTTTTAAAGGACAAAACCGTGCCGGATTCCCATCGAAGATCCCAAAAGGCAATGGCCCGGGCGGAGCAGAGATTTAAAACCCGCTCGGGACAGGGGCTCTCCACCCGGACGCAGACGGTGCCCTGCAAAAAGTTGGTGATATTTTTATACATCTACCGCATCAGCTCCATTTTCTCGATCACGCCCGCCACTCGCAGCTCCGATTCCGTCATGGCCACCAGCTGTAAATTCTGTCCGGTGAGACGGATCATCAGTGCACCGCCGTTGATGTCCACCGTCTCTGTGCTGTATGACAGGATGCCCCGGTGATGCTCCATGTAAAACTCCCGGTCTCCAGTCATCTCAATGCGGGGCAGATCCGTCACCAGATCCACCGGCAGATCCAGTTTTTCCATCACACGGGCCTTGCGCTCCGTTTTCGCACCGTACTGTTCCATCATCCACCGCCTTTTTCCCTGCGTTTTATATCAATGGTATGCAAAAACGGCCAGGAACTTGCCTGTCCCGGTCATGTTGCCTTTCCCGCCGGCATAGAGTAAGGCCGAGGGGTGTGGTGGATGAAACGAAAGAATCTGATTCTGCTTTTTTTGCTTTTAGCGGTCATGGGCTGTCTGCTGTTGGGCTCCGCCCGGGCAGCCGAGGCGGTGCGCACCGGGCTGCGGCTGTGTGCCCAGTCGGTGATTCCCTCCCTGTTTCCCTTTTTTGTGCTGTCCACCCTCTTTATCTCGCTGGGCTTTGCCCGGCAGCTAGGCGCCGTTTTGGCCCGCCCCGCCCGGACGCTGTTTCACTGCGGAGGGGCAGGGGGCATTGCTTTCCTGCTGGGCATCATCGGCGGCTATCCGGTGTGCGGGCGTACAGTGGGGGAGCTTTACATCCAGGGGCTGTGCGAAAAAAAGGAGGCCGAGCACCTGCTGGCCTTTTGCAACAACAGCGGCCCGGCCTTTATTCTGGGCATCGCCGGTGTGACTCTCTTTTCTTCCAGCCGCGTGGGGGCGTGGCTCTATCTGATTCATGTGCTCTCGGCGGTTCTGTCCGGTATCGCCCTGCGCCCCCTGCAGGCGCCGCCTTTAAAAAAGCCGTCAGCCGCCGGGGCACCCTCTTTTTCTTAAGCCTTTATCGGCGCCGTTCAGCGCGGCTTTTCCGCCATTTTGAATGTCTGCGGTTTCGTAATCTTTTTTTTGGTAATTATGTCCTTTTTTTCCTACTTCACCGGTCTTCATCAGGGGCTGATCCTGGGACTGCTGGAGCTGACCAACGGCATACTGAGCCTGACGCCTGACCGGGCGGGTTTCCTTTCAGCGGCGGTTCTTTTGGGCTTCGGCGGACTTTCTGTCCACTGTCAGACCGCAGCGGTGCTGTCCGGCACCGATCTTTCTCTCAAATACTACTGGTTGGGGAAACTGATGCAGGCAGGCTTTTCCTTTTTGCTGGCCATTCCAATCTCCCGCCTCTTTTTCTAAAAAGTGCTCTGCAAAGTTTTTTGACTTTGCAGAGCACTTTTTTAACAGGCTGCTATGTGTATTCTTTGGGCGTCACAGGCCCGCAGCGCAATGACCGTATCCAGCACGCCATAGGCCGTGGGATCGCCGAAAGGGCTTCTTTGCAGCGCCGTCACGCCGGAACCGGCCGCAAAGCCCAGATCCAGCATCCGCCGCCGCTGCTGTCCCGTAAAGTCAAGCGCCGTTACACGGGCGGATTGACCGATGGGCAGCTTATCCAGTGTTCCTGACACAGGAAAACCTCCTTTGCATGGGGCTTTTCTATCCTATGCCGGGAGGCACCCGCCGGTGCCGGTCTCATTTTTCAAGCCATGTTCCATCGAAGCCGCAGGGCAGCAGTTCTCTGACGGTGAAGCGCTTATAATCGCCCTTCCCGTTGAGGCACAGGACCTCCATATCGGGGGCAAACTCCATCATCATCTGCCGGCAGATGCCGCAGGGAACGCAGTAATCCTCACTCCGCCCGGCAATGGCGATACGCACAAAATCCCGATGCCCCTCGCTGACGGCCTTGGTCATGGCGGTGCGCTCCGCGCAGATGGTGACGCCGTATGAGGCGTTTTCCACATTGCAGCCGGTAAACACCGTTCCGTCACTGCACAAAAGGGCGGCTCCCACCGCAAAATGGGAGTAGGGACAGTAGGCCCGCTCCAGCATATCCGTTGCCTTTTGGCACAATTCCTGATCTGTCATCATAAAACCTCCCTTGGTAGATTCATTGTAGAGGGAAAAAGCCGGTTCGTCAAGAAAAAGCCTGCTCTTTCTGCCCTCTTCAGTTCAGCTCCGCCTGCCCGGTGTAGAGCTGGTAGTACCGTCCCTTCTCTTCTATCAACTGAAGATGATCGCCACGCTCGATGATGGAGCCGTTTTCCAGCACCAGAATCGCCTTGGCATTGCGAACAGTGGAAAGCCGATGGGCAATCACAAACACGGTGCGATCCTCCATCAGGGAGTCCATACCCTTTTCAATGAGCTTTTCCGTGCGGGTATCAATGGAGGAGGTGGCCTCATCCAGAATCAGCACCGGCGGGTCAGACACCGCCGCCCGGGCAATGGCCAGCAGCTGCCGCTCTCCCTGGCTGAGGTTGCCGCCGTCGCCCTTGAGCTGGGTCTGGTAGCCGTTGGGCAGGTGACGGATAAAGGCATCGGCGTTGGCCAGCTTAGCCGCTGCCTCCACCTCCTCATCGGTGGCGTTGAGGCGGCCGTAGCGGATGTTGTCGGCCACGGTGCCGGTGAAGAGGTGCGTATCCTGGAGCACCACACCCAGGGAGCGGCGCAGAGATTCCTTGGCGATCTCCTGTACGTTGATGCCGTCATAGGTGATGGTGCCGGACTGAATGTCGTAAAATCGGTTAATCAGGTTGGTAATGGTGGTCTTCCCGGCTCCGGTGGAACCCACAAAGGCAATCTTCTGGCCGGGTTTGGCAAAGAGGGAGATGTCGTTGAGAACGACCTTATCCTCGTTATACCCAAACACCACATGGTCAAAGCGCACATCGCCCCGCAGCTCCGTCAATCTGCCGTCCGGCTTTTTCCACGCCCAGTGGCCGGTGCGGACATCGGTTTCCGTGAGGGTCTCCCCCTCTTTCCGCACGCGCACCAGAACAGTTTTGCCTTCGTCGGACTCCGGTTGAGCCTCCATTACGTCAAAAATACGCTCCGCGCCGGCCACAGCCGCCAGAATGGTATTCACCTGCTGGCTGATCTGGGTGATGGGCTGGGAGAACTGCTTGACATAGGTGAGGTAGGCCGCGAGGCCGCCGATGTCGAACATACCGCCGATGGCCAGCAGGCCGCCCACGCAGCAGGTGACGGCATAGTCAATCTTGGAAAGGTTGCCCATGGCGGGCATCATGGAAAAGGCATAGGTATTGGCCATGGTGGCCGCATCCCGGTACTCGGTGTTGAGCACATCAAAGCTCTCCCGCGCCTTCTTTTCGTGGTTGAAAACCTTGATGACCTTCTGCCCCTCAATCATCTCCTCCACATAACCATTCACCGCGCCCAAAGCACCCTGCTGGCGCTTATAGCTGACGCGGCTTTTGCCGCCGATGGTTTTCACCACCATCAGCATCAGGAAGAGAAACACCACTGAGATCAGCGTCAGAATCCAGTTGAGATAGAACATCATGGCGATGACACCGATGAAGGTCAGAGAGCTGGAGATGAGGCTGGCAAAGCTGTTGTTGATCATCTCACTGACAGTGTCGATGTCGTTGGTAAAGCGGCTCATGAGATCTCCGCTCTGGTGGGTGTCGAAATACTTCAGGGGCAGGCTTTGCAGCTTGTCAAAAAGATCCTGCCGCAGCTGAGCCACCGTCTTCTGGGAGATATGCACCATGATGCGGGCATAGGCAAAGCTGCAAAGGGCGGAGAGGCCGTAGATGGCACCCATGAGAATCAACATCCGCAAAAGGCCCTTGAAATCCCCGGGCAGAATGTAGTCGTTGATGACCGGCTTCATGAGGTAGCTGCCGGCAATGGAGCCGGCGGAGCTGACCACCAGACACAGCGCCACCAGTACCAGTGCCGCTTTATACCGGCCGATATAGGCCATCAGCTTTTTGACGGTGCTCCCCAGATTTTTGGGCTTCTGGAAGCCGTGACCGCCAGGGCCGTGGCCGCCGCCGGGGCGTGACATTGCTTTTTTCTCAGCCATCAATGCTCACCCCTTCCAGCTGGGACTGATAGACGTCGCGGTAAATTTCATTGGTTTTCATCAGCTCTTCATGGGTTCCGGCGCCGGCAATGCGGCCGTCGTCCATGACCACGATGAGGTCGGCCTCGCAGACGGAGGCAATGCGCTGGGCAATGATAATCTTTGTGGTATCCTTCAAATCCTCCGCAAAGGCACGGCGAATCCTGGCGTCGGTGGCCGTATCCACCGCGGAGGTAGAATCGTCCAGAATCAGCACCTTGGGGTTACGCAAGATGGCACGGGCAATGCACAATCGCGGCTTCTGTCCGCCGGAAACATTGGTGCCGCCCTGCTCGATATGGGTATCGTACCCCTCGGGCATTTTGTCAATAAACTCGTCGGCGCAGGCGGCTCGGCAGGCCGCCGCAATCTCCTCGTCGGTGGCATGCTCATTGCCCCAGCGCAGATTTTCCCGGATGGTACCTGAAAAGAGCGTGTTTTTTTGCAGCACCATGGCGCAGGCATCCCGCAGATGCTCCATGGTGTACTCCTTTACATTGTGACCGCCCACGTAAACGGCGCCCTCTGTGGCCTCATACAGCCGGGGAATCAGGGACACCAGCGTGGTCTTGGCGCTGCCGGTGCCGCCGATGACGCCCACCGTCATGCCGGAACGGATGGAGAGATTGATGTCCTCCAAGTTCCAGGCGTCGGTCTTCTTATTGTATTTAAAATACACATGGTCGAAGGTAACGGAGCCGTCGGCCACCACCAGAGCAGGGTTGGCCTGCTCGTCGGTAATTTCCGGCTTCTCGTCCAGCACCTCCACAATACGGCGGCCGCAGGCAATGGAGCGGGTAAGCATCATCATCACCATGGAGACCATCAGAAGGGAGATGAGGATCTCCGTCACATAGGTGAAAAAGGAGATCAACTCGCCACTGCCCATGATACCGGCGTAGACCTGATGGCCACCGATCCACATGACGGCGATGATGGTGCCAAAAATGACCAGCATCATGAGCGGCATATTCAGCACCACAAAACCAAAGGCCTTTTCGGAAGCCGCCTTTAAGCGGCTATTCCGCTGGGAAAATTTTTCCTTCTCTCGGTTCTCCCGGACATAGGACTTTACCACCCGGATGGCGCTTAGATCCTCCTGCACCACCAGGTTCACATCGTCAGTACGCTCCTGCAGTGTGGTGAACATGGGGCCCACCTTTTTAATGACAAACCCCACGGCAACCAGCAGCAGCGGAATCGCCACCAGAAACACGCGGCTTAGCCGCAGGCTGATAGTGATGGCCAGCACCAGCGCTGTGATCATCATCACAGGGGCCCGCACAATGATCCGCATTCCCATCATCAGCGTCATCTGGGTGGCGTTGACGTCGTTGGTCAGACGGGTAATCAACGAGGCAGTGGAGAATTTTTCAATATTGCTGAAGGAAAACTCCTGCACATGGTCATACTCCGCCTTGCGGAGGTTGGCGCCGAAGCCCATGCCCGCTTTTGAGGCAAGCCCCGCCGCGCACACGCCCATGAAAAGCGCCACCAGCGACATGGCAATCATCTCCGCGCCCTTGCTGAGGATATAGGCCCTGTCACCGTTGGCAATGCCCACATCCACGATGTCTGCCATCACCAGCGGCAGCAGCAGTTCAAAAACTGCCTCGCCCACCGAGCACAAAACACCCAGCAAAATCCATTTCCGATACCCCTTTGTATAAGGGGCCAATTTTTTAAGCATCTTATTCCTCCTCGGTCTTCAAGTTCTCCGCTACTCGCAGCAGATAGGAGCGCAGCTGCTCCAGCTCCTCAGGGCCGAAGCCCCGCTCCATCTGCCGGCTGACAGACGAAACCACCTCTAAAAAGGCGCTGTGAAAACGGCGTCCGTCCTCTGTCAGACTTAAAATCCGGCAGCGAGCGTCACTTTTGCTGGCAGAGCGGGTCAAAAGGCCCTTTTTCTCCAGCCGCTCTACAATCCCATTTACTGTAGACGGCTTTACCATTAAGTATTCCTCCAGCGTCTTTTGATGAATGTCCTCTTCCTGTTTGCACAGATACATCAGCACCCGGCACTGCATGGGCGATACATCGTAGGCACGCAGCCGCTCATCCATTCGTTTGTGAACCTGGTGATCGCAATAGCCCAGCAGCGGTCCGATGTGTTCGGAACAGGCATGGTTCATGTCACCGCCTCCATTCGTTTACTTAGCACGCTAAATATTAGCACGCTAAATAATAATCCTGTAATGGCTGTTTGTCAACCCATAGGGTTGTAAATAAATTGTGAATGATTTATCAAATTGGTTGACTTTCAGCTTTGCGTCAAGTATGATAAATTTACAACAAAGAAAGTTGTACATTGATTTTCTCTCTCACCTTTTAAAAAGGAAGCGGGGTCC
>JAAXZS010000176.1 GCA_012719745.1 Clostridiales bacterium
CGTTTATTATAAATTGCCTATTTCCATATTTTGTTTGTTATATTTAATTAAATTATTGAATATTCTACAGTTTTATTAAGTTATTCCCTTATATTTTAAAATATTTGTCTTGCAATTTGCATTTCAATTCGCTATCTTTAAAGTAAAGTTTCCTGCATTTTGCTTAATCGTTTTCGACATGATATACTGCAAAGGCTGGTGTTTCTATGCAATACGGATACTTCGATGATAATAACCGAGAATATGTCATTACAACGCCTGCGACGCCCCTTCCCTGGATCAATTACCTTGGAAACGAGGACTTCTTTTCCCTGATTTCCCAGACAAGCGGCGGCTACAGTTTTTATAAGGACGCCAAGTTACTGCGGCTGACACGTTACCGCTATAACGACTGCCCACTGGATAGCAATGGACACTACTATTACATAAAGGATGGAGACTCGGTCTGGAATCCCGGTTTTATGCCCACCAAAACGCCTCTTGACAGTTTCCAATGCCGTCACGGTCTGGGTTACACGGTTTTTGAGAGCCGCAAAAACGCTCTTTCTGCCCGGCAGGAGGTCATGGTCCCTCTGGGCCATCCCTGTGAAGTAACGCGCCTGACGCTTACCAACGAGGGGTACGAACACAAATCTCTGGACATCTTCAGTCTGGTGGAGTTCTGTCTATGGAACGCCATGGACGACATGGCCAACTTCCAGCGCAACTACTCCGTGGGCGAGGTGGAAGTCGATGGCAGCGCCATCTACCATAAAACCGAATATCGGGAGCGCCGCAATCATTTTGCCGTCTACGGTGTTAACGCGCCTCTTGCCGGATTTGATACCAGTCGGGATGATTTCTGCGGCACACTACACGGCTTCGGTGATCCCGAAACCGTGTTCGCCGGTAAAAGCCATAATTCAATAGCCCACGGCTGGGCGCCGGTGGGCAGCCATCATCTGCATGTGGAACTGGACAGCGGAGAAAGCCGCAGTTTTCTCTTCGTACTGGGTTACTGTGAAAATCCCCCGGAGGAAAAGTTTTCTGCGCCGGGCATCCTTAATAAAAAGCCCGCTCAAAAGCTTTTGCAACAATTTGAGCGGAATGAACAGTTTGACGCAGCTACGGCAGCTCTGAAAGCACACTGGGCACAGCTTCTCTCCACCTTTTCTCTGAAATCCGAAGACGAAAAGCTCAATCGAGTGGTCGATATCTGGAACCAGTATCAGTGCATGGTCACTTTCAATATGAGTCGCTCCGCCAGCTACTTTGAAAGCGGTCTGGGCCGGGGTATGGGCTTCCGCGATTCTTGTCAGGATCTGCTGGGGTTTGTCCACCTGATTCCTGGCCGGGCCCGGCAGCGGATTCTGGACATTGCCGCCACCCAGTTCCCGGATGGCAGCGCCTACCACCAGTATCAGCCGCTTACCAAACAGGGTAACGCTGATATCGGCAGCGGGTTTAACGACGATCCCCTGTGGCTCATTGCCGGCGTCTCCGCCTATCTGCGGGAAACGGGTGACTTCTCCATTCTGGCTGAATCCTGTGCCTTTAATAATGATAAAACGCTGGCGCAGCCGCTGATGGAGCACCTGCGGCGAAGCTTTCAGTATACTGTGTCCCACAAGGGGCCCCACGGTCTGCCGCTGATCGGCCGGGCGGACTGGAACGACTGTCTTAACTTAAACTGCTTTTCTACCCATCCCGGTGAAAGCTTCCAGACTTTCGGCCCCTCGGAGGGACCCATAGCCGAAAGCGTGTTCATTGCCGGTATGTTTGTCAAATACAGCCGGGAATATAGTGACATCTGCCGCCATCTGGGACTTTCAGACGAGGCGCAGCAAGTAGACTCGGAAGTATCACTTATGGAAGAGGCCACCCTTGCCGCCGGCTGGGACGGTGCCTGGTTTCGCCGGGCCTATGACGCTTTCGGCAAACCCGTGGGCAGTCAGACATGCGAGGAGGGGCAGATCTTTATCGAGCCTCAAGGTATGTGCGTCATGGCAGGCATTGGCGTTGCCTCCGGTCGTGCGGAACAGGCACTGCAAAGCGTCAAAGAGCGGCTGGATACGCCCTGGGGGATTGTTCTGCTGCAGCCGGCCTATACCCGTTACCATCCGGAGTTGGGGGAGATTACCTCTTATCCCCCCGGCTATAAGGAAAACGCCGGTATCTTCTGTCACAACAACCCCTGGATCAGCTGCGCCGAAACGATGCTGGGACATGGCAGCCGGGCTTTTGAAATTTTTCGCCGCACCTGTCCTGTTTATCTGGAGGAGAAAAGCGATATCCGCCGAGTAGAGCCCTATGTTTACTGTCAGATGGTGGCTGGCAAGGATGCATCTAAAACCGGCGAGGGCAAGAACAGCTGGCTCACTGGCCCCGCCGCTTGGACATTTGTGAACATCAGTCAGTACATTCTCGGTCTCCAGCCCACGCTGGATGGCCTGAAGATGAATCCCTGCATTCCAAGTAATTGGGAAGGCTTTTGCGTTGAACGCAGGTATCGTGGCGCTCTCTACCATATCGTCGTAAAAAATCCCCACCACGTTGAGAAAGGCATTTCGCATATTGAGGTGGATGGAAGCACAATATTTGGCAATCTTCTACCCCTTCTGTCGCCAGGTACATCTGCAAAGATAGCCGTCACAATGGGATAATAAATCATAACGGGAAAGGAAACCATTGGTTTTCTTTCCCGTTATCTATTGTCTGCTTGTATTGATTTATGACAGTCCCAGTTTTTTCTTGATCTCATCGAATGACATGGTCTTAATAGCGTTATCCAACAGCTTTTTCTTTGCCTTAATGGATTCCCGATCAGTCAATAATGCTTTTTTGCTTTCTAATAAGGCAATCTTGTTTTGATGAAAGGCAATTTTACTGTCCAGCTCCGCTATCATTTCTTGTTCCGTTCTCCGCTTTCCTTTGTCAGCCATATGGTATTCCTCCTACTTTATATGTGATACTTTCATTATATGCAAACCAGGTGAGGAATCCGTCGAAACAGGAACGACTATCTTTATTCTATTACAATTTTCAAAATTTTTTACTTACTGTCGCCATAATTTATTTCTTATTGGCGGTCTTTATACATCTGTTCATAGTAATTCTGATAATCACCGACCAGAATATCCTCCCACCATTTCCGATGTTCCAAATACCATTTCACCGTCAGTCGGATGCCGTCATCAAACTTTGTCTGGGGCAGCCAGCCCAGTTCACTGTGGATCTTGGAGGGATCAATGGCATAGCGCCGGTCATGACCGGGCCGATCAGTCACATAATGAATCAGCGTTTCCGGTTTATGAAGCTCATGCAAAATAGCTTTGACCACTTGCAGGTTGGTTCGTTCATTGTGGCCGCCAATGTTGTAGATTTCCCCTACCCGCCCCTTGCGGATTACAAGGTCAATGGCAGAGCAGTGATCTTCCACATACAGCCAGTCCCGCACATTCTCCCCTGTACCGTATACCGGCAGGGATTCGTCCGCCAACGCTCGGGAAATCATTAGGGGAATTAGTTTCTCGGGGAAGTGATATGGCCCATAGTTGTTGGAACAGCGTGTAATGGACACGGGCAGCTGATAGGTGCGCCAGTAGGCCAGCACCAAAAGATCAGCCGAAGCCTTGGAGGCGGAATAAGGCGAAGATGTATGAATGGGCGTATTCTCAGTGAAGAAAAGATCTGGCCGATCCAGGGGCAGATCGCCGTACACCTCATCGGTGGCCACCTGATGATACCGGGTAATGCCATAGTGGCGGCAGGCATCCATCAGCGTTTGAGTTCCCATAATATTTGTCTCCAAAAAGAGGCGTGGATTTTCAATGGAACAATCCACATGGCTCTCCGCCGCAAAGTTCACCACCATATCCGGGTGTTCCTCTTCAAAAAGCCGGTTCACATCCGTCTGGTTGGCGATGTCACCCTTCACAAATCGGAAATTGGGATTTTTCATTGCCTCTTTCAATGTGGCCAGATTTCCCGCATAAGTCAGGGCATCCAAGCACACAATTCGGTCATCCGGATGATTCTTCAATTGATAATAGATAAAATTACTGCCGATAAATCCGGCACCGCCGGTTACAATGATTGTCATAGTTAACTCCTCAAATCGCAAATCTGCGAACCGTTCAGTAGCGGATCTTTCCTTCTGCCACACGCCGCAGATGAGCGCCGTAATTGGACTTCCCATAGCGTACAGAAGATGCTGTCAGCGCCTCTTTGTCAATCCACCCGTTGTTATAGGCGATCTCCTCTAACGCCGCGATCTGGATGCCCTGCCTTGTCTCCAACGTGCGGATGAAGTCGGAGGCGTCCAGAAGAGAGTCCATGGTGCCGGTATCCAACCAGGCATAACCGCGGCCCAACAACTGCACATTCAGTGTACCGTCTTCCAGATAGAGGCGGTTCAAATCCGTAATTTCCAGCTCACCTCGGGCGCTGGGCTTAACGGTCTTAGCCAATTCTACCACCCGCCGGTCATAGAAATAAAGGCCGGTAATGCAGTAATTTGATTTAGGATTTTGGGGCTTCTCCTCCACGGAGATAACCCGCCCTGTGTTGTCAAACTCCACAATTCCAAAGCGTTCCGGGTCATTGACGTAGTAGCCGAAGATACTGGATTTTCCGGCCTCCGCATCGGCCACCGCCTGGGTCAAAAGTTTTGTAAAACCGTTGCCGTAGAAAATATTGTCACCCAACACCATGGCGCAGCAGTCACCTGCGATAAATTCCTCGCCCAACAAAAACGCCTGTGCCAGGCCATCCGGAGAGGGCTGCACCTTGTAGGAAAGCTGCAAGCCAAATTCATGCCCGTCACCCAGCAGTCTTTCAAAGTTTGGCAGGTCTGTAGGCGTTGAAATAATCAGAATCTCTCGGATCCCCGCCATCATCAAAACGGACAGCGGATAGTAGATCATAGGTTTATCATATACCGGCAGAAGTTGCTTGGACGTAACCATGGTCAGCGGATAAAGCCGCGTACCTGCACCTCCTGCGAGAACAATACCCTTCATAAAAGTGTTTCCTCCTGCTGTTTTTTTGTGCCACCACAAAGGTCGTTTGGCGACATTGAGTTAGCGGTAAATGATTATATCATAGAAATGGCAAAATGGAAACGTGTAGAGTTGAAATTGACGTTTACACTGGTGTGAGGCAAAGCATTTGTGTAGAACTTATAGAGTAGATTCTTACACACCTTCTCCGCCTAAAATACGTAATCGGTTCTGTACCTTGCTCCAAAAAAGTGCCTTGCTGTCATATACCTTCTGCGTTCTGAAGTATGGAAGCTGCTGTGCCCCAAACTGGGCAAAAGAATCGGCTACGCCCTCTATCATACTGCCTTCAAAGTCAAACGCCCGTGTTTTATCAGACAAATACCGAATCATTTCCAAAACCAGCAGAGTGGCCGCGCCGCTGCTGCGATAGTCGGGATCGATGGTGGAGATCAGGTCAAATGCGCAGCGCTCATTCCAGATCACGAATAGAGCTCCGTGCAGGTGCCCTTCGCTGTCTTTTGCATAAATTGTTCGCCCGCACTGATGGTCGTAGGCAGTGGTATATATTTTTTGGAACAGTTCCCGAGAATAGGATATCTTCGCGCCCTGCTTTGCAAGTGTCATCGTGTGATTCTCATAAAATTCATCGGCGGGCAAGTCAAATCCAATCTCCAGCCCCAGGCTCCTTGCTCGCTTGATATTTTTTCGCTTAGCAGAGCTAAAAGACTGTTCAATTTTTTCAACATCTGTCAGATCCGGTATGCGAAATGAATACTGCGTTGTGTCTTGATATCCTTTCCAATACAAGGGTTGCCAATTTACTATATCCACACTGTGAGCCTGCGATACAGATATTAAAGGGAGCGTTTCCATCTTCCTCAGCAGATCTGTGATGACTTCCTTTTCAAAAGCCAGACGTTTTTCTGGCTTTTGCGTGGGCGGCATATCAAGCCAAAGGCCCGTAAACTGGGTAAAAGTCGGGTCCATGATGCGTATTTTCTTTCCATAGCGGTAATAGCAGAACAGCAGGAAACCCACAATCTTCACGTCTTTTTTGTATAGTGCGACTCCCCAGTTGTCCGGTCCCGCCGTGGCATCCAGCCAGCAGGGCTCTTGAAAAATGTAGATATTGTGCCCGTCCTCATGACAAAACGCGCGATATTCTTCTTTTGCGGCCGCAAAATCGTATGATGGTGAAATCAATTCTTTTTCCATAATCTCCTCTTCATTCAAAGACTGTTTCGATGGGCATGCATAAAGCGTGCTTTCTCCATCCGCGCGTACAGTTTCCCCTTAAAATTAGACTTTGGGAGCGCGTTGCGGATGGATAAAATAACATGCTCTTCATCAAGGTTGGAAAAAAATTCCTTCTTGCCGGAAGGATCCTTTTGCTCTGTGCGCAGCGCGCCGTTGGTCATGGTCAGTTCTTCTGACGGAATCTCTGTCAGTGGCATCAAGGGCGAGATCGCCGTTAAGAGGTCGTTTCCCTTTTCCGTCATCGGAATCAGCAACGACGCGCCTTCTTGCACGCCCCACGCATCGCCGACAATCAAATCTCCCACTCGGCGGTCCGTCGCATAGGCGCAGTGATAGCAGGAATCGCGAAGGTAGAGATCGCGCAAAAAGCCCGCGGTATAATCATTGTCATATTCGATAGCGTCGGTTCCATCGGCATAGGACGCCTTTGCGATGAACTGAGTACCCTTTGTGAAAGGCCGGAATCTGAAAGAGAAATCCGTCATCCTGCTTCCGTGCCGCGTTTCCAGCTCCCGGACATACCGCGCAAACAAAACCGGGCTGGGAACACCATGGCAGAGAAGCTCTATCAGAACGAGCTGATCGGCTTTGCTTTCAAAAAAGGACCTCACGCCGGCAATCTGGCATGGAAGACCAAAATAGAACACTTTTTTGCCGTGGCAAAGTTGTTCTTGGATCTGGGCGTAGACATTGCGCATATCCGCCTGAACATACTTGGAGCCTTGATAGCGCCCAAGTTGGGAAGGATCGGTCTCCACACGCTGAAGTGCAGTCATCTGCTCTGTCCAGCAGACACCGGCAAAGCAGCTATCCGGGCCCATGGCAGCAACGATTGCCGGAAATACACCGCCGCTGGACGAATATGCGATCCCCTCCCCTTGAAATGTGCCGTAAAACCCGCTTTTGGGAAGAGCCAGGAGCGGGACACCGTTTATGGGGCAAACCTCACCGCAGCGACCGCAGGCACGGCAGCGTTCCGCGTTGACCTCCGGATAGAAAAAGCCGTCCGGCGATACCCGGCTGGTAATGGCGTCAAATTTGCAGGCCGCCATACAGGCAAAACATCCCGTGCAGGCGGAGCGGTCCAGCTCGGCAATGTTCATTCCGGCATTCCCTCCACAGCGGACTTGATAAACGCGAAAGCGTTCTCTCTTTGCCGCATCAACAACTGTGAAGCCGTCGTATAATCAATATCGCCCACATCGATCGTCCCTTCCGGGCAGGCAGTATACAGGCGGTTTTCCAAACCGATCGTGTGCAGATAATCATAAATCCTGGAATTAGTCCCATCGGCCCCTTTCCCTTCTACAAAGGTATAGAAAGTGCGGCCCAGATTGGAAGAAAACGCGGTGCCGTGGAAGGAATTTGTCACCACAAAGCGCGCGTTGGCGATGAGAGAAACAAATTCTTCCGGTGAGGGAAGACAGTTCCATATTTCGTGCTTTAAATTCAGACTTGAGGTACCACGCTGGAATCCAACGACCCGCAGGCCGGTCTGCTCCTGAAGGCGGCGAATAAACTCCGCCATTTCCTCTTGATAGCGAAGACAGTATGTAAAGATATAAGGCTCTTTCGGCACCTCGCAGGTGAACAGTGAACACCACTGTTTGGGCGTAAGCAGCAAGGTCGGGTCCAAAACCGCCTGTGCCGTCTGCCCGGTCAGACCCGAGATCAGTTGCGCGGCCGTCGGTTCCCGCACAGAGATCTGATTGACGTTTGGCAAAACACTACTATAGAATTCCTTTTGCCTGTCTGTGAGCGCGCCCAGTCCCATACTAGCCGCATAAGATGCCGTCTGGGTCTTGTCCTTCACAAAGTCCAGAAAATAGGAGCGGTCATAGCGGATCATTTCCGCGTTCCAGACCTGATCGCTGCCGCAGAAATAGCGGTCGAAGGCATCGCCGATCTCCCTCAATTCCTCCGGATTTTTATATCTCTTCGGTGTGATATGCAGGTACTTACCGGAAAATGCAACAAACTTTCTTTTCCTGCGGTAATTGTAGCGCAGGGAATATAGCTTCACTAAGTAATTCTTTAAGGAGACATTCTTGGCTTTTCCCAAAAGAGAATCAAAACGGTACTTTTCCGGATTAGCATAATCGATAATCGTATAATCATACCCCAGCTGCTCCATTGCGTGCTGCAGAGCGAACGTCTGCAATACAGCGCCATAGTTTGATGAGTTATGAAAAGTCAGCCCCGCTATCTTTACATTTTTCATAGTATCCCCTTTCCAAGTGCTCTCTGCAGTCATCACAGCTGTATTCGCTTCCAGACAAAGCGATACCACGTATAAGAAGTGTGCTCATAAGCAAAGGAAAATCCGGCTGTGGAGAAGCTGTGCTGCGATGCCAAGTTGTCCCAATCTGTCCCAATATACAATTCCTGATAGTCTGTTTTCTTTATATCCGCGATAATTTTCTTAAGCAGCAATGGAAAAATATGATGTCCGCGATAAGCCTCGGATACATGACAGTAACGGATAACCGGATGTTTTTTAAGAGAAAAGCTGGCCACCTTCATCGGTGGAAAAAAGCAGGCCGCGTGTCCAACAAGTTTTTCGCCATCAAACGCGCCATAACACCACACGCCCTGTGCCATCATCTTCCGAAATGCTTCTTCCACGCTGTGTGAACGCATAGCAGCGACACACGGCAGATCATTCTGCGTTAAAC
The DNA here is from genome assembly GCA_012719745.1 of Clostridiales bacterium. Classification (GTDB taxonomy): domain Bacteria; phylum Bacillota; class Clostridia; order Oscillospirales; family Oscillospiraceae; genus Vescimonas. The sequence goes on from JAAXZS010000176.1 coordinate 8,915, forward strand.
GGCGAAACTCAATGCCGTGCTTCCCGTCCAGTGGGCTATCCACATAGTTGGGAAGTTGCAGTCGGTACATCCGGTACCTATGTGGAGTCGGTCCCTCCCGAAGTAGTTGAACAGCCTTTGTAATTTTATTCATAGCAGTCCCTTCCCCATAACGACATATCGGAACAACAGGCACACTGCCATGGGTAGTATAATGTAAAGTGCAACAAATTGGAAATAGCGGCCAATCTTCAGTTTTGCCATATGTAAAAACAGGCCATTCACGAAAAGAATATACAGGGATCCTGATAGCGTAAGCAAAATCATACAGGAGCCGAGCTGTCCCAAAAAGAAAAGTCGCGTGATCAGGAAAACGAGGGAATTCATAGCCAGAGAGAGCAGTGAGAGAAACAGATTACATTTGTTTTGTTTCAATATCACAAATCCACCGGCGGTACAGCTGCTGCAAAACAGGAGTAGTTGATATACGCCTAGCACCGCAGCAAAAGTTCCCGCGTCGCGCCATTGATTGCCCAAAAACAAAGAAAAAATTTCTTCGCCGAAAAGAGTGAGAATTCCAATGGGAATGATGGCAATTTTAATATTTGCCTTCAATATTTTGAAAGTAAATTCTCCGATGTCCTCGCCTTTATTATACCGCTGGCTTGCCTCCTGAAAATACACCCGATTTACCGGCGTGGCAAGCAGGGCAGCCGGCAGGCTGAGGATCTTCAGTGCCATGGAATACATACCCAATGCTGTGGATGAGAACAGGGTTTCCATCATAGATGTCTGCACCTGTGTGGAAAGGGAGGATACCAGATTAGAGGGCATCTGAAAAAAGGGGAACCGCTTATAGCTTTTCAACAACGGCAGACACCGGTACTCCGGATTGGTCACCTTCTCGCATGGATTGGCGTGGCGCACCAGATGGACGATATTCACACAATAGGACAAAATACTGCCCATGGTGTACCCCACAAATCCCCAGCCCAAAAGGCCAAACACAATGCTCAGTCCGATATTGACCGCCGCGCCGATGATAGGGTTCCAGAACATCACCCGATAAAGCTTTCTGCGGTTGACATAGGCATAGCAAATGTTGTTGATCGTGTTGATCACGATGAACAGCCACAATACCAGCAGTGCCGTGGAATAGGGTGTGTCCGTTGTGTGAAAAATGCGGTAACTATCCCGCAAAAGCCATAGGCCCCCGCCGACAATCGTTGTAATGATCAAGGTTGCATATGTCACCAGACGGGAAAGTCCACGCGCTTCTTCATCGCGCTCCGGCAGCATAAAAACCGTCATCATACCCAGACACGCCACCGCACTGATGACACCCGCACTGGACGTGATGAGCGTATAGTCGCCCATGGCGGCAGGCGTATAAATCCGGCCGATAAAGGGCATGCCGACAAAATTAATTGCCTGGCCCACCACTACGCCGGAAGACAGCGTCAGCACGCTTTTCAGAAAGCCACTGTTGTGAATGCGGTCATATAGTTTTTGAAAGACAGCCTTCATGCGCAAAGCGTCGCTCCTTTAATACAGGTTTTCGGAAAACATCCGTGTGATAAGTGGAACAGGTCAGGAAAATAACGATGGCCGCCATCAACCAACCGGATTCATACACACTTCCGGAGAAAAATAATTCAATCATACTAAAGACGTAAAACGGGAAGAACAGCGCGGTCCAAGCCCTGTCCCGGCAGCAAAACAGCATTCTGAATCCAAGATATAAAAGCCAGCAAAACACAAGCAGGCCAACGAGAACACCCAAGCTGATACACAGTTCCAGCACCATGTTGTGTGCATAGCCGTGCCCTGTTGTGACCAGTCGGTCTCCGCCCGCGCCATATCCCAGCAGCGGACGATTGACCACCGCATTCCAGCATTCCTGGTAGATCGGTTGCCGTCCGGAGTCATAGGTCAGCATTCCGCTGTCCAGCAGTCGGAAATTGCGGCTCAGCGTAAGATCCATGTGTAGCACACGCCCCGCCAACTTCAGCAGGGGTTCCAAAAAAAGGACGGTCAGCGTCAGCACAGCGGCAATACCGGTTCCCACGATGGCCAGCCGCTTCGGCGGAAGGTATACGATCAGTCCCAAAAGAGCCGCCAACGCGATCACCAGCAGCGCGCCGCGATTGCCGTATACCGCGATGATGAAAGCAAAATACACCGCGAAAAGCAGGCAGGCCAGCTTGATGAGCTTGTTTTTATAGTAGAGAATCCCCTGCGCGATGAAGATCCACCAGGGGGCACAGCCATAGCCCACGGCCATATACTCCAGGCGCCCTTTGTCGTCCAGAAAGACCCCTTTGGATATGCCCAGTTGGAATACCAGCAGCGTGACAAGGGAGATAACAGTTAACTGCCGAATCCGCACATCCGGGGTATCCTCAAAAATAAAAGCGGCAGAAAACAGGAGTGAATATTTGATGAACGACTGGTTCAACATAATGTCCTTTATATAAGGCAAATTTTCCCCGCTGTATAGAACCCCCGCCAGTACTACCACAAAATAGAGCAGGTAAAACAGGAGAATTTTCAGCGGAACCTTCTTCTCCCTCAGGCGCATCAATACTGCCAGCACCAGCATTCCCCCTGCCAGCGCAAACATCGGCAAACGCAGACAGGACAGGAAGGTGAAACACAAAGACAGCTCCGCATAGCACCCCATATATATCAGGTA
>JAAXZS010000052.1 GCA_012719745.1 Clostridiales bacterium
CCACCCGGAACACCCGAATATTCACCCCCATGTTCTGCGCATAGCTCTCCCCCATCTGATAGGCGCCGATGGGCTTGGACAGGAAAAACACCAGCACAGAGGTCACCAGCACCACCCCGGTCATCACACGAATGTCACCCCAGGAGATACCGGAAAAGCTGCCTCGGGACCAGTTGTGCAGGTTCACGATACTGGCGTCATCTGCAAAGGTCACCACAAAGTCAGTGATGGCGGAGCAGATATACCCCACCATTACGCCGCTGACAATCAGCATGGAGGCCCGGTTGATCCGCGTAGAGATCAAAAGCACAAAGCCCATGGAGGCCATAGCCCCCACAAAAGCGGAAAGGATCATCCAGCCGGAGCCAAGCGCCCTTCCGCCGCTCATCACCAGCACCATCACAAGAGCCACCGTCAGCTTTGCCCCCGAGGAAATACCCAATACATAGGGCCCCGCAATGGGGTTATTGAAAAAAGTCTGCAACAAAAAGCCGGATAAAGACAACGCCCCTCCCAGCAGAACAGCGGCCATCATGCGGGGCATCCGTATTTTCCAGATAATATCACTGAGGGTTGCGTCAGTGCTCTTTCCCGTCAGGATGTCCGCCATCTCCGATAGGGAAATCCGGACGCTGCCCAGATTGATATTGGCTGCGATCAGCGCCCCCAGCGCAGCCACCATCAGGACAAGCACCATAACGCGCCATGTGGTCCTCTTTTTACTCTCAGTTTCCATGGACATCCTTTCACGTCAGCTTGTAGAAGAAACGCAGCGAAGTCGGATCGCTGCCCGTCAGCAAATGATTGATCTCCAGCACCATACTGCCCAGCTGCATGGTGTTTTGATAGACATTTTGATCGCTGCACCAGACGTTTCCGTCCTTGACCGCCTTAAAATCCGCCAAAAGCTCACTGCGGGCAATCAGTTCATCAACGGTGTGCACCTCTCCGGCAATGGTTGCATTATAAATGATAAAATCGGCATCTTTGGCCGTCTGATAAAAGGTTTCCATGTCCATGGAGGTGGTTGAACCGTCGGTATCCTCTCCCGCATCGGAAAAGATATATTGCCCGCCTGCCAGCTCAATCATCTTGGCTATATAGTCCCCCGGTTTTCTCACAACGGCGTAGCCGGATGTGCTGATATAGAAAAAGGCCACCGTCTTTCCCGTAGCCTCGCTTTGCTCCGCCTCTTGCATCTTGGCCGCCTGCTCGTCAAAAAGCCGTTGGGCCTCGTCCTCTTTATCCAGCAGTACACCGTAGACCTTGATCCATTCGGTACGCGCCAACGGATCCGATTCACGTCCCGAGCGCTCCACAAACACCGGCACCCCCAAACTTTCCAGCTTCTCCCGCACCGCCGGCTGGTGGTAGATCATGGTGGACTGGATGGATAGCGCGCAGTGGGAGGAGACGATCAGTTCGTAATCCGGCTCGCTGTATTTGCCCGCAAATCGGATGCGTCCTTCTTCCATGGCCAGCCGGGCATTCTCACTGTCCCACTTGTCCGCCTGCGTTCCCGACAATCCGATGCTGTCCAGCCCTCCCAGACTGTCAATGAGACTCATAGCAGCGGCAGCCACCAGATAAATGTTTTGAAGCGGCTGCTGCAAAACCACAATATCCGAATGAATGCCCGTGGGCACGGCCACCCCCTCCGGCACCACCAGAAACCGGCCGTCGTCCTGCACGGTGATCAGCTTGCAGCCGTCCTCGTAGTAGTCCACCGAAAATTCTTTGGCAAACTGCAGCTCCATGTGCCGCACCGGTTCCGTGCCGTTACCAAGTCCCGTCATTGTCTCGGTTTTCTTCGTCTGCCCGCAGCCTGCCAAAGTCAGCAGAAGCAGCATACTCAGCAGCAACGCGCTTATCCTTTTCATTTCTCAGCCTCTCTTTTTCTTCCTCACGACCAGCACAACCACAGCCACTGCTACGCCGGCAACGCCCGCGCCCACCCAGACAATCATGGATACACTGTTCTGACCGCTGACAGGGGCTACGTCAAAATGCAGCTGATAGGCCACCTCATGCGGCTGGCTCATGGCTGTGGTTTGCGCTGCCACCTCTACATCCGTTCCCAAAACCACCGGGATCTCAAAGGCAGAAGTCCCCTCACCGTGAACGGCGTTGTAATATTGGTCGTCAATGCGCATATAGTCGTAATTTTTGCTGTCCAGTACCACGGTAGCCGTCGCCTGCCCGTTTGCCACCGTCACCTGGCAGGGTGACTCTATTGTCACCCTGCCGGTGCCGCCTGAGAGAGTAACAGCCACCTGATAGGTGCCGTCCTTCAGCACAGGCGCGGCAAAAGCCGCAGTGGTCAGCAGCAGCGTCAGCAACAGTACGCTGATGCCCGCTTTCCACAGTTTTCTCATTTTTTCAGTGCCTCCGCCGGCAGATCGGCTGCGTGGAAGGTAAGTGTCCGATCATACCAGGTCTCTTTCTTGATGCTCCATGCGGCGCAGACAACATCGCTGTCCAGTGCGTCGATGGGCAGTGCAAAGGTTTTCTCGCCGGCGTCATTGGTGCCCACCTGGATCATCTGGCTCTCCTGGGCGGAAGCGGCATCATCGGCTGTTCCCATGAACATCTTGCCGTAGCCATCACCGCTCATGGTGATAAGGGCTGTCATCTTACCGTTTTCCACCGTCAGCTGACAGTCGGTAATTTTAAACATGGAAGAACTGGAATCCACGGAGACGGTGTAGGTACCGTCCGCAATCTGATCGGCGCTGACACCGGTGGATGTATTTGTGGTGGCGGGCTCCTCTATGGTCTCCCCCGTTCCGGCCGGGGCGGAAACGCCCATAGCCGTCGCGGCATGCTCCACAAATAAGCGCCGCACGCTGTCCATCTGGGCAAGACCCTGAATCAGGCAGGTCACATCATAACCGGCGCTCTTAAACTGACTTTTCCAGGAATCGGCTTCGTCCCCGGCCATGTCGTTGTTGGCATGGTCGCCCGCCACGATCATCAGCGGCAGCATCACCACTTTTTTAGCGCCGGAGGCCTTGACCTTTTCCATAATATCCTGCAAGGTCGGGGTTGCCTCCACCGTGCCAATAAAGCAGCGATCATGTCCCTGATCGGCGATCACCTGCTGGAGCTTTGTATAGGTGGCATTGGCCTCATGTCCCGTACCGTGGCCCATGAATACAACAGCGGTGTCCGCCTTGTCATACTGTGCCGTTTCCTGTGTGATAGCCGTGGCCACACGGCTGTAATCCTCGTCGGAAGAGAGCAGAGGCAGTCCGATGGAAAGGCTTTCAAACTTGTCCTTAAAGGCGTTGACCTCCTTTACCACATCGTCATATTCATAGCCGCTCATCACATGGGTGGGCTGCACCACCACCTGCTTCACACCGGCGGCCACCATTTTTTCCATAGCCTCCGTCACATTGTCGATCTGCAGGCCGTCCCGTTTTGCCAGAATGTCAATAATAGTCTGGCTGGTAAAAGCCCGGCGCAGCTCATAGGTGGGATAGGCCGTATGCAGCGCCGATTCGATGGCGCCGATGGTCACATCGCGGCTGTCGTTGTAACTGGTGCCGAAGCTCACCACCAGAAGCACGGGATTGGGGTATGTACTTTGTGTCTCCGCCGCCTTTTTCTCTCCGCAGCCCGCCAGCGACAGCAGCATCACCACCGCCAGCAGGAAGGCCATCATCATCTTTCCTTTTTTCACTTGTATTTCCTCCGTTTTAAATATTGTGATCGTCAGCGCAGGTACCGTACGCCGAGACGATTACGCAAAAGAAATCTGTCCGCATGCTTCATGCGGACAGACTTCTTCATTATATGCTGCCTCAGCCGTTCAAAACAGCTGATTCACCATCCATGCTCTGGAGTTCCGCAGAGCGTATACCCGCCAATAGGCGGGTGCGGCATAAAAAGCAGGTAAGTATTCTGACTTATCGTCTCACCCCGTAGGGCGCTCGCTTTGACGTCTTCCCGGTTTTCACCAGTGACCTGTGTCAAAACGATCACGAATTACAGCAACGGCCTTGTGTGGGATTTTCACCCAGCTTCCATGATCTGCTTTTCTATTCAGTTTTTGAAAGTAAATTGTTAAATCCTTTGTTTTTTCAGTATAGCACCCCCTTTTCCTCTCTGTCAAGCTATTAAAAAGGGGCTTGACAAGAAGGCCGGGACGGTTCTATGATGATAACAGATTCTTTTGAAGGACAGCCATTCTTCAAAATGCGACAATTGAAAATGGGGAAGTTGGGTGAAAATCCCACGCAAGTGCGTTGCCGTTACAGCCGGATTACCATGATTCATATTCCTTTGCGGTCACCGAAGGTTATGGTTTTCGGCAGTACATGCCCTTTAACCTTCGGTATTTTTACCGAAGGTTTTTTGCTGCCCAAAAGCGCAGGAAGGGGACATCGACATGAATGAAAAAGCAGGTACTCTCTATTGCATTGGCGTAGGGCCCGGGGATCCGGAGCTCATGACGCGCAAGGCTCATCGGCTTCTGACGGCCTGCCCCGTTATTGCTGTGCCTTTTTCCGGCGGCGGAAAGACTATGGCGCTGGATATTGTGAAAGGTGCCGTCTCACTGACGGGCAAGACACTTTTGCTGCTGGATTTTCCCATGACCGCCGACGAGGCCGTTCTCCGGGAGGCCCACCGGCAACAGGCGGCAGCAGTGGCGGAAAAGCTGGATGCCGGTCTTGATGTGGCGCTTGTGACCATCGGGGACGTAACCGTCTTCTCCACTCTCACCTATATCAGTGATATTCTTATACGGCAGGGCTATCGGGCGACGCTTATACCCGGCGTCACCAGCTTCTGCGCCTGCGCCTGTGCGCTGGGCGAAAGTCTCACCGATATGAAAACGCCCCTCCATATCTTCCCCGGCAGCTTTTCCGATATTAAAACCGCCCTTTCCCTTGACGGAACCAAGGTCTTTATGAAATCCGGCCGGCAGATAGCGACTGTGCGTCAGGCCATTGTGGCATCCGGTGTACCGGCCAAAGCGGTGGTGGACTGCGGTCTTGCTACGGAGGCGGTGTACCCGTCCCTTGCGGATCTCCCCGATGACGCCGGTTATTTTACCACCGTGATTGCCGGGAGGAAAGTCTGATGGAACCCCGCTATATGGCAAAGGGCGGCAAACTTCTGCGCTGCGGCTATACCACCGGCTCCTGCGCCGCCGCTGCGGCCAAAGGTGCCGCCTGTCTCCTGCTTACCGGAAAAGCGCCCGAGGCCGTTACCATTTCCACACCTGCGGGTATTGTCCTAACACTGGAGCTGCTCGACCCTCAGCTGAAAACCGATCCCGCCGTCTGTGCCGTTCGCAAAGACGGCGGTGACGACCCGGACGCCACCGCCGGCCTGTTGATCTGCGCTGCGGTACGCCGCTGCGATACCGGCATTTCCATTGACGGCGGCGATGGTGTGGGCCGTGTTACAAAGCCGGGTCTCGATCAGCCGGTGGGAGCCGCCGCCATCAATTCCACCCCCCGGCGGATGATTGCCGAAGCTGTCAGGGAGACTTGTGACGAGTGCGGCTATACCGGCGGCATGACCGTTACCATCTCTATTCCAGGCGGTAAGGCGGTGGCCAAACGCACCTTCAATCCCCGGATGGGCATTGTCGGCGGCCTTTCCGTGGTGGGCACCACCGGCATTGTGGAACCCATGAGCACCCGGGCACTGGTGGATACGGTAAAGCTGGAGCTGTCCCAGCTCCGGGCGGACGGGACCACGGATCTTCTCCTGACACCGGGAAATTACGGCGCCGCCTTTGCCTCGGAAAGCCTTCGTCTGGACACCAGGCGAATCGTTACCTGCGCCAACTTCATTGGTGACGCCCTTGACGGCGCTGTGGAACTGGGCTTCCGGCGAATATTGCTGGTAGGTCATGTGGGCAAGCTGGTGAAGCTGGCTCTCAACATCACCGACACCCATTCCCGCTCCGGCGACGGCCGCATGGAAGCGCTGCTGCGCTGCGCGCTGGATGCAGGCGGCTCCCTCCCCCTGCTGCGGGACATTTCCGCCGCCGTCACCACCGATGGAGCGCTCACGGCCATGGCGGAAGAAAATATTCTTATCCCCGCTATGGCTCTTTTAGGCCAGCGGATTGGGGACTGTCTTCTGCGGCGGGTGCCGCCGGAAATAACCGTGGGGTTCATCTGCTTTACCAACGCGCCCCCTCTTGCCGGCGTGCTGACCCAAAGTAAAAACGCCCCGAAACTCATGGAAATATGGAGGTAATCGTATATGGTTCATTTTATCGGTGCCGGCTGCGGCGCGCCTGATCTTATTACCCTTCGCGGCGCCCGCCTTCTGGGCGAGGCGGATGTCATCATCTATGCCGGTTCTCTTGTAAACCCCGCACTGCTGGATAACAAAAAAGCTTCGTGTACTGTTTATAACAGCGCCCTGATGACGCTGAATGAAGTGATAGCGGTGATGGAGCAAGCTCACAAAGCCAGTCAGACCGTGGTACGTCTCCACACCGGCGATCCTTCCTTATACGGTGCCATCCGGGAGCAGATGGATCGCCTGTCCGCTTTGTCCATTCCCTTTGATGTCTGCCCCGGCGTCTCTGCCCTCAGCGGCGCGGCGGCCTCTCTTCAGGCAGAATATACCCTGCCCGCCGTCAGCCAGAGCGTTATCATCACCCGCATGGCGGGTCGGACGCCGGTGCCGGATCAAGAGAGCATCCGTTCCTTCGCTGCCCACGGCGCCACCATGGTGATCTTCCTCAGCGCCGGCATGACGGAGGCACTTCAACAGGAGCTGCTCTCCGGCGGTTACACATCAGAAACCCCCGCCGCCATTGTCTATAAGGCCAGCTGGCCTGATGAAAAGGTACTGCGCTGCACCGTGGGTACCCTCCATAAAACGGCGGCAGAAAACAGTATCACCAATTTGGCGCTCATCACCGTGGGTGGCTTTTTGGGAAAAAACTACGATGTTTCCAAGCTCTATGACGCCGCCTTCACCACCGCCTTCCGAAAGGGTCGGGACGCATGAACATCGGATTGATTGCCTTTAGCGAGACAGGCATGGAGCTGGGTAAACACATCGTCTCTTTTTGGGAAACGGACGGACACACGGCGCAGTTGACCCGCTGCCCTACCGGTGGACTGGCAGCGTGGACGGAGGCACATTTTACCGATTGTGACGCCCTTCTTTTTCTCTCTTCCTGCGGCATAGCTGTGCGAGCCGTGGCTCCCTTTGTCCGCAGCAAGACCACCGATCCCGCCGTGTTGGTCATGGACGAGCTGGGCACCTTCTGTGTCTCTCTTTTGTCCGGTCATTTAGGCGGAGCCAACGCCCTTGCCTCCCATCTGGCCACCCATTTGGGTGCCATCGCCGTCATCACTACCGCCACGGACATCCACGGTGTTTTCTCCGTGGACGACTGGGCCCGGCGGCAGCACCTGTATATCGCCAATTCGGTGCGTATCAAATGGATTGCTTCCCGACTTCTCTCCGGCGAGACCATCGGTCTCAAAACCACCTGTCCCATCATCGGCTCTCTCCCCTCGCAGCTTACCGAAAAAGAAGAGGACTACGATATCCTCATCTCCCACCGTCTCCGGGGCCGGGCGGAGGCACTGCGCCTTGTACCACCGGTGGCGGCCTTAGGTGTGGGCTGCCGGAAGGGTGTCACAGTAGAGGCACTGGAAGAGGCCTATGAAAGGATACTGGCTCGCACCAATTGTCACAATGCCGCCGTTTATAAGGTTTGCAGCATTGACCTCAAAGCCCGGGAACCGGGACTGCTGACCTTCTGCGAGCGTCATCATCTGCCCTTTGAAACCTATAGCGCGTCGGAGCTTGCGTCACTTGCCGGTGACTTTACCGGCTCCGCTTTTGTGACCTCCGTCACCGGCGTGGACAATGTGTGCGAGCGCAGCGCCCTGCGGGGTTGCGGCAAGGGCGGACGGCTCATCGCCAAAAAGGACGCCGGTAATGGCGTCACCATGGCGCTTGCCCTGCGAGACTACTCCCTGACTTTTGGAAAAGAGGATGCATTATGAAAAAGCTTTTTGTTGTGGGCATCGGCCCCGGCTCCCCTGACAGCCTGACCATCGCCGCCCGCACCGCCATAGAAAGCGCCGACATTTTAGTGGGCTACGGTGCCTACATTGACCTTGTCCGCCCCCTTTTTCCCCAAAAGCCCACCTTTCAGACGGGCATGACCCGGGAAGTGGATCGCTGCCGGGAGGCACTGCGTCTGGCGAATGAGGGAAAAACCGTTGCCCTCGTGTGCAGCGGCGACGCCGGGGTTTACGGCATGGCCGGCCTTATTTTAGAGCTGCGGCGTGATTTTCCGGAAGTTACGGTAGAAATCATTTCCGGCGTCACCGCGGCCCTCTCTGGTGGTGCCCTGTTGGGCGCACCCCTGACCCACGATTTCGCCGTCATCAGCCTCTCCGATCTTCTGACCCCGTGGCCGCTCATTGAAAAGCGCCTGCTCTGCGCTGCGGAGGGGGATTTTGCCATAGCGCTTTACAATCCCGCCAGCCATAAGCGCCCGGACTATCTGGCCAAAGCCTGCCGCCTTCTTATGCAGCATAAGTCCCCCGACACAGTCTGCGGCTATGTCCAGAACATCGGCCGCACAGGCGAGCGAAGCGTCGTTTTGTCCTTGTCGGAATTGGAGACCGCCCAGGTGGACATGTTTACCACCGTCTTTATCGGCTCCTCCCAGACAAAGGTCATAGACGGCAAGATGGTAACGCCCCGGGGGTATCGCCTTGACTGAAATTGTTCTCTTCGGCGGCACCACCGAGGGGCGAACGCTGGCCCTCCTGCTGCAAAAAAAGCAGTATGAAACGCTGGTTTGTGTGGCCTCCGACTATGGCGAATCCCTCTTGAAGCCCGGCCCCTGCCTGCGCGTACACGCCCAGCCTCTTAACGAAGATGCCATGTGCCGCCTGCTGCAAGAGACCCGGCCCCGGCTGGTGCTGGACGCCACCCATCCCTATGCCGACGGTGTCAGCAAATCCATCCGCACCGCCTGCCAAAAAACCGATCTTCCCTATCTGCGTGTCCTGCGCCAGACTGCCACCCCGGCAGACTGCCTGCTTTTCGACGATCTGCCCGCCCTCATCGCCTTTCTCAACGAGAGCGAAAAGGTCATCTTTTCCACCCTGGGGGCCAAGGAGGCCGTGGCGCTCTCCGCCGTTCATCACGCCGCCGACCGGGTGTGGATTCGCGTGCTGCCCCGGTGTGAGAGTCTGGAGGCCTGCGCCAATGCCGGTTTCCCTCCCTCGCACATCATCTGTATGCAGGGTCCTTTCAGCGCCGATCTGAACCGCGCTCTATTTGCCGAAACCAACGCTCAAATTCTTGTCACCAAAGAAACCGGCGCCGCCGGCGGCTTTCCCGAAAAGGTGGCCGCCGCCCGGGAACTGGGCATGGAGGTGGCGGTATTACGCCGTCCCGCGGAAACAGCCGGTGTCACTATGGCGGAGTTGACGCGCCGCATTGAGGAGGATTTACTATGAAAAAGCTGTTCGTTGTAGGCGTAGGCATGGGCAAAGGCACCCTCACAGGGGACGGCCTTCGCACCATTGCCGCCGCCGAAGCCGTTTTCGGCAGTCAGCGTCTCCTCTCCCTCTTTGCCCCCGCCGAAACGCCCACCTTTCCGCTCTATGATCCGCAAAAGGTCTATGCACTCATGGCGGAAAAGGGCATTGAGCAGGCGGCGCTGCTGGTCTCCGGTGACACCGGCTTCTACTCGGCCGCCCGTCAGGCGGTGGAACTGCTGCCCACCGGCACAGTCACACTGCTGCCCGGCATCTCCTCCGTCAGTTATTTTTTTTCCAAGCTTGGCAAAAGTTGGCAGGACGCAAAACTCATCAGCTGGCACGGCCGTGATGCCAACCTGACAGATACCGTGCGCCGTCATTCTCAAACCTTTGCCCTCACCGGCGGCAACTGTTCTCTTTTGGCCAAAAGCCTTTGCGAAAGCAGTTTTACCGATCTCACGACCTTTGTAGGGGAAAATCTGGGAACCGATGATGAAAAAGTCTATTCTCTGCCATTAAAAGACCTGTCTCAGCGGGAGACCGCCCCCCTCACCGTCCTTCTGATCGAAAATCCCCACGCCGACGCCCGCATCCCCACCGGTCTTCCCGACGAAGCCTTTGTGCGGGGCAGCGTCCCTATGACCAAATCCGAGGTGCGCGCCGTCATTATGAGCCGCCTTGGGATAAAGCCCGCCGACACCTGCTGGGACGTCGGCTGCGGCACCGGCTCCGTCACCGTGGAAATGGCTCTCGCCGCCTATGAAGGCCGGGTCTATGCGGTGGATCAATCCCCCGAAGCCATCGCCCTGACAACGAAAAACTGCCGCCGTTTTCATCTGGGCAATGTCTCCTCTCAAGAGGGCGCCGCCCCCGCAGCACTGCAAAATCTGCCTGCCCCGGATCGTGTGTTTATTGGCGGCAGCAGCGGTGAAATGAGCGCCCTTTTCTCCCTAATCCTTTCCCGCAATCCCCGGGCGCGTATTGTGGTCACCGCCA
>JAAXZS010000020.1 GCA_012719745.1 Clostridiales bacterium
ATCATAATGGCGTATGTGCCCCAGGAGGTGCCGGTGAAGAAGGAAATAAATGCGCAGACGGCGAAGGTCAGCGCCAGCAGCGTCACAGGCGTCATCCAGGCTTCAGTCACGTTGATGACAAAGTCAGCGGTGCCCAGTGTCTTGCTGATGGCATTGATGCAATAGGCCGCAGCCAGGATCAAAATGGCACCCACCACGGACTTGATGCCCTTGGTGGCAACATCCATCATTTCGCGGATGTTGAAGGCCCGCTGAATCAGCAGCACCACGCCCTGATAAACAACGGCCAGCACAAAGGCTTCCAGTGTCTTGGCCGAACCCATAAATATGTAAGTGCCGATGGTCATGCAGATCACGATCAGGGCGGGCATCAGGAAGTGCAGAAACAGGTTCGGCTTGAAGCCTTCTTTGGGTGCGATATCGTCCAGCTCATTGGACAGCATGGGATGAGCGCCCTTGGCATAGACCTCACCGGTGGTGCGGGCACGCTCTTCGGCCTTTTTCATGGGGCCGAAGTCGGGCAGGAAGCCCAGTGACACCAGGAAGATCATGAGGATGGTCAAAATGCCGTACAGCTGGAAGGGAATGGAATGCACCACGGCGTTCTGACCCAGATTGGCGTCGGCAAAGGTGCCGAAGCCCACGACCAGACCTGCCACATATACGCCCCAGGCCGTAAACGGCAGGGTAATGCATACAGGTGCGGAGGTGCAGTCGCACAGCCAGGCCAGCTTTTCACGGGAAACCCGGGCCTTGTCGGTGATGGGACGCATCACGTTGCCCACGAACAAGGGGCTGAAGTAGTCACTGAAGAAAATGAGAACGCCCAGTGCGGATGCCATGATCTGGGCAATCCGTGCGGTGATGTGCATCTTTTCATTCAGCTTATCGGCCACCGCCTTGATGGCGCCGGATTTCTGGAAGAAAGCCACCATGATGCCGATAAAGACCTCGATGGCAACCACCCAGATGAAGTCGGCATTGCCCAGAGCACTCTGGAGAATTCCGGTAAATCCGAAGAGCAGGTTCTGGCCGGAAATCAGGATGCCTACCAGTACGCCGGCGAAGATGGAGAAAAGAGCCTCTTTGGTAATGAATGCCAAAATAACGGCAATCAGTGCGGGGGCTAAAGAAAGAATACCTACGTTTTCCATGTTCTACCTCCTCATTATTATGTTGTTGATTGTTGAAAAAACAGCGGTTTGTGATATCTCTGCCTGCCTGAAAAGAACAGCTGATGTATGCGCCTGTTTACCAGATTTTTATAAGTTCGTTGGCGTCTGTCCAGGGACGATTCTGTTTAAGCGCCGTTTCCTTGAGCGTCAGCTTGCCGTCAAAGCAGGTCATGCCCTTACGCAGCAGCGCATTGTCCTCCATAGCCTTCTTGAATCCCTTGTCCGCCATTTGCAGCAGATACGGCAGCGTGGCATTGGCCAGCGTGACGGAAGAGGTATGGGAAAATGCCGACGGGATATTGTCCACGCAGTAGTGGAGGATACCCTCCTCCCGGTAAACGGGATCGGCGTGGGTCGTGCTGCGGCAGGTCTCGATGGCGCCCTCGTCATCACAGGCCACATCCACAATCATGGCGCCCGGCTTCATCATTTTCAGATCCGCCCGATTTACCAGATGATCCTTCCGGGTCTTCGGCCACAGGATGCAGTTGATGAGCACATCGGAATCTCGCAGGCAAAGCTCCAGATTCGTCCGGTTGGAGATCAGGAAAGACACGTTGTCCGGCATGGTCTTTTTGGCCTCCAGCATGGCGTCCATGTTGACATCCAGAATCCGCACCTTATTACCGAAGGCAGCCGCCAGCTCCGCCGCTCCAAGGCCGGTATTGCCGCAGCCGATAATGCTGACCACCGGCGCGTCCGCTCCCGCCACATTGGCAAGAAGCATTCCATTGCCTCCATGGACAGACTGGGAATAGTACAGTGCCGCCAGAAAACCGCCCTTGCCCGCCAGCTCGCTCATGGGACGCAGCAGCGGGAAGCGACCGTTTTTATCTTCCACATCCTCGTAAGCCACGGCAGCCACATGGCTGTTCAAAAGCACGTCCGTTTCCTCGGGATGGGCGTTGGAGTGGATGTAGGTAAAGAGAATCTTGTCCTTGTTCATCCATTTGTATTCCTGGGGGAAAAGCTCTTTGACCTTGTAATAGAGATCCGCCTTCTTCCAGACGGTTTCCGTGTCCGCGATAACGGCCCCTACCGCCTGGTAAGCCTCATCCGAAAAACCGCTGCCCACGCCGGCGCCGGTCTCCACATACACCGTGTGGCCATGCCGTACCAT
>JAAXZS010000125.1 GCA_012719745.1 Clostridiales bacterium
ATCATCGTGGTGTTGGTGGGCATTCTGGTTTTTAAAAAGTCGGCCATGAAGGTGGCGCCGGTGGCGCTTATCTGGACCGTTCTGCTGGCTTTTACATACTTCAACATCACGGGTCTTACCTTTGCGGAAAATGTCACCGCCGTGGACGCCCTTTTATGGAAAGGCATCAAGGAGGGACTGAAAATTGTGGCTATGGTCTTCGGCGCCTTTGTCATTTTGAACACGCTGAAAGAAACCGGTGCCATTGACGATGTGAAAAATACGGTGGCCCGCATCAGCGGCCGGGATCGGCGGGTGCAGCTGATTGTGGTAGGTCTGATGGTGCCCATCTTTTTGGAGGGCGCCGCCGGCGCCGGCGCTCCCGCCGCCATCGCCGCGCCTTTTCTGGTGGCGCTGGGCTTTGATCCCATTACCGCCATTGCCGTGGCTTTGCTGGGCGACGCCACGCCCTGCTCCTGGGGCGGAGCAGGTCTGACCACCATTACCGGCGGCAAGGCGCTGGTGGACGCGGGGCTTTCCACCACAGCTTTGAACGCCGCCATGGTGGGCCGCATCCACATGTTCGGCGCCCTCATCATCCCCTTTATCATGGTAGCGCTGGCCTTTGGCCGCAAGGGCTTTAAAGGTATTGTGCCTTACCTCTTTTACGCGGGCGTCACCACCGGCGGCGTCATGTTCCTGCTGTCCAACTTCGTGGGACCGGAGGTCACCTCCATGGGCACCGGCCTTATCTCCATCTTGCTGTCGGTTCTCTATGTGAAACTGGTGCCCATCCGCACCCCCAACGAATTTGCCTATCAGTCCGCAGACGCGGCCAAGCAGAAATACAGTGCCTTCCGGGCCATGTCCCCCTATTTCTACATGCTGGTGCTGCTGCCCGCAGTGCGCTACGGTGTGCCCGCCTTTGTGGAAAACGGCTTTGCCCGACTCTGCACCTTTGGCTATATCGTCTGGGTGGACGCGGTGATCTTCCTGTGCGCCTTTCTGGGGGCTCTTACGCTGGGCGTTCGGGGAAAGGATTTTAAGAAAATTTGCTCCATGACCGCCAAAAATATTCTGCCGGTGCTGATTACCATGGGCTCCCTTTTGGTGGTTTCCTACGTGATGCAGTCCAAGACCACCGGCATGATGTCCCTCATTGCAGGGGATATCGCAGCCGTGGCGCAGACCTTCTATCCGGCAGCGGCCGTGCTGATCGGGTCGGTGGGTTCTTTTGTCACCGGCACGGGCCTCGGCTCCAACATTATGTTCGCCAATCTCCACATGGAGGCCGCTCAGACGCTGGGCATGAACCCCATCACCGTCTTTGCCGGGCAGAACGCCGGCGCATCTTTGGGCAATCTGATCTGCCCCAACAACACCGTGGCCGCCTGTGCCACCGTGGGGCAGATCGGCAGCGAGTCCAAGGTCATGAAAAAGACGCTGGCCGCCTTTGGCGTGGTGCTGTTTGTTTACATGGTTTTGACCATGCTTTACACGCTGGTATTGTTCCCCAGTTACGGGATGTAATATGACGCTATTAAATGAAATAAATTTCAGGAGGATATGAATATGAAAACGAGAAAAGTGGGTGTTGTAGGTCTGGGTCATGTGGGCGCCCATGTGGCCTACTCTCTGGCGGTGCAGGGCATTGCGGACGAGCTGGTTTTGGTGGATCAGAACGAAAAAAAGGCCGAGAGTGAGCGGCAGGATCTTTCCGACGCCGCCGCCTACCTGCCTCACCGGGTCCGGGTCTCCGTGGGAGATTTCAGTGATCTGGGAGACTGCGATGTGCTGGTAAACTGCGTGGGCAAAATCGACCTGCTGCGGGGCAATCACGACCGGGTAACGGAAATGGACTTTACCATTCCCGCCGTCAACGGCTATGTTGCCAAGATCAAGGCCTCCGGTTTTGACGGCGTGGTGGTAAACATCACCAATCCCTGCGATATCGTGACGCGGCAGCTGGCTATGGGGCTGGG
>JAAXZS010000037.1 GCA_012719745.1 Clostridiales bacterium
TGCGCGAGACCGAGCTGCATTATTGCACCGGTTGTACCCACGGTATCGCACACCGTCTGATTATGGAAGTACTGGAAGAGCGCGGCGACATCGGCAATGCCATCGGCGTGTCTCCCGTGGGCTGCTCTATCGTCGCCCATCAGTACATGAATGTGGATATGCTGGAATCCCCCCATGGCCGTGCGCCGGCGGTTGCTTCCGGTATTAAGAGAGTGCACCCCAATTCTCCCGTCTTTACCTATCAGGGCGACGGCGACCTTGCCTCCATCGGCACCAACGAGATCATTCACGCTGCCGAGCGCGGCGAGAAGTTCTGCACTTTCTTCATCAACAATGCCATTTACGGCATGACCGGCGGCCAGATGGCCCCCACCACGCTGATCGGTCAGAAGACCACCACCTGTGTGGATGGCCGTACCGTGGAGCAGGCCGGTATGCCCATGCGGATGTGCGAGATCATCTCCAATATGGATCGTGCCGTGTATGTGGAGCGTGTGTCTCTTGACACGCCTGCCAATGTGAGAAAGGCAAAATCCGCTGTCAGACGCGCTTTTAAGGTGCAGGATCTGAAGCTGGGCTTTGCGTTTGTGGAATTCCTGTCCATCTGCCCCACCAACTGGGGCCTGACAGCTCCCAAGTCCTTGG
This sequence comes from Clostridiales bacterium, assembly GCA_012719745.1. Taxonomy (GTDB): domain Bacteria; phylum Bacillota; class Clostridia; order Oscillospirales; family Oscillospiraceae; genus Vescimonas. The sequence continues at coordinate 646 of JAAXZS010000037.1, forward strand.
AGTGGCTGCGCGAGAACATGATGCCTTATTATCCGGTGCAGATGTTCAAGTGCCCCGAGGAAGTCAAGGAGGTAAAGTAAATGAGTACGAAAAAGATTTTCGTGGCCGGCTTCGGCGGCCAGGGTGTTCTTTTAATCGGCCAGATGCTGTCCTATGCCGCCATGTATGAAGGTAAGGAAGTAACCTGGATGCCGTCTTACGGCCCTGAGATGCGCGGCGGTACTGCTAACTGCACTGTCTGCATCTCCGATAAGCCCATCACCTCTCCGCTGGTGACCTCCTGCGATGTGCTGGTGGCCATGAACGGTCCCTCCCTCGACAAGTTCGAAGATATGCTGGTGCCCGGCGGCCATTTGTTTGTCAATGCTTCCGTCATCAACTACAAGGCACGGCGCACCGATGTCAAGGTTCACTATGTGGACTGCAACAAGATCGCCGAGCATGAGGTGGGCAACGCCAAGACCGCCAATATGGTCATGCTGGGCGCCATCATCCGTGCATCCCAGGTTGTCAGCCTTGATATTATGGATCAGGTTCTGGCCAAAACCATGACCGGTAAGAAGGAAAAACTGATCCCCGCTAACAAGCAGGCTCTGTCCGCCTGGAAGGAATAATAAATTGAAACGAATTACGCTTATTGTGGGCCATTATGGAAGCGGAAAAACCGAATTTTCTGTGAATGAAGTCATCCGCCTGAAAAAGAAATATGACAAGGTAGCCATTCTGGATATGGATATTGCCAACCCGTATTTCCGCAGCAGGGAACGGCAGGAATTTATGGAAGATCAGGGCATCACGGTGCATCATAACTCTTTTGGCTATGACATCACCGAGGATCTGCCGGCTCTGTCGGCCTGTATGAAGGCTCCTCTGGAAAACAAGGAGTTTGTCGTGGTGGCCGATGTAGGCGGCGATAATGCCGGCGCCCGCGTCCTGAACCAGTTCAAGAAATACTTCGTGGATGAAAATGATTGCGAGATGCTCATTGTCGTCAACGCCAATCGGCCCGAGACCGACAGCCTGGAGGGTGCGCTCTATCATATCCGGACGATATAGCAGGAAACCGGACTAAAGGTGAGAGGTCTGATCAATAACACTCACATGCTGCGGGAGACGACGGAAGCGGATATTCTCAAGGGGTATCATCTGTGCAAGCAGATTTCCGAGGCGATTCATGTCCCCATTGTCTATAACACCTGCCAGGAGAGCCTGGTGGAGAAATTGCAGGCGGCCTGTGCCAAAGAGGGCATAGAGGACCTGACGATCTATCCCATGAAGCTGTATATGCGGCCCACCTGGATGGACAAAAGGTAAGCGTGCGAGACGTTATCAAAAATCCCTGTGCCGCTAAACAGGCACAGGGATTTTTTTATGGCAGATGACTCTCAAAAAAGACCGACCGGGAAGATTTCTTCCCGGTCGGTCTGTATGTTGAAGTGTTTCGCAAAACCTTACTTCAGGTTTTCCTTGATGGTCTGAGCCAACGCCGTGATACCGGTTACGATCTTGTCTTCCGGCATGCAGGAATAGTTCAGGCGCAGGGTGTTCTCGTGACCGCCGTTGGGGAAGAAGGAGCCGCCGGGTACGAAGGCGACCTTCTTTTCCAGACACTTCATCTGCAATTCCTTTGCATCCATGTACTCAGGCAGAACAATCCAAGTGAAGAGTCCGCCGTCAGGACGGGTGAACTCACAACAGTCGGGCAGCTCTTTGGCCATGGTGTCCACCATGACGCTTCTGCGCTTGCCGTAAACTTTTCTGATCTCGGCCACGTGGGCGTCCAGATCAAACATATCGATCCACTTGGAGGTCTCCATCTGGCCGATGGTGGAAGCCTGCAGGGAAGCGGCCTGCTCCATGAAGTTAAACTTGGAGAGGATCTCGGTCTCGGCGAAGACCCAGCCCAGACGATAGCCGGGCGCCAGGATCTTGGAGAAAGTGCCCAGGAAAACAACCAGGCCCTTGGTGTCCAGAGACTTCAGAGCGGGCATGCTCTTACCCTCGAACCGCAGCTCACCGTAGGGGTTGTCCTCGATCACGGGAATTTCATACTTATTGATGATTTCCATGAACTTATGACGGCGATCCAGATCCCAGGTCCGACCAGTGGGGTTCTGGAAATCGGGAATAACATAGATCATCTTCACGTTCTTGGTGGTGGCAAGGATCTTGTCCAGCTCTTCCATAATCATGCCGCCGTTATCGGTGGGCACTTCCACGAACTTGGGCTCACAGGCCTTGAAGGCGTTGATGGCGCCCAGATAGGAGGGGCTCTCCAGCAGCACCACATCACCTTTGTTCAGAAAGACGCGGGCAGCAAAGTCCAAACCCTGCTGAGAGCCGGAGGTGACCAGAATGTGGTCGGCGTCGGTCTTGATATTATTCTTTGCGCCCATTCTCTCAGCGATCTGCTGACGCAGTCTGGGGAAGCCTTCAGTGGTGGAATACTGCAGGGCAGCGCGGCCGTTTTCTTCCATAACCACTTTGGAAGCCTCTTCCATCTGGGCAACAGGGAACAGTTCGGGTGCGGGCAGGCCGCCGGCAAAGGAAATAATGTCGGGACGGGACGTCAATTTCAGCAATTCTCTGATTTCGGAACCCTTCAGAAGATCCATTCTACTTGAAAATTCAACCATATTTTTTCCTCCTCAAAATCTTGTCCGAAGATAGCTTTTCAGAATCGGACGACACTAAAGTGTGTACATCCTTATTTAACCACAAATAAACCGCAAAGTAAACCAACGAGGCATTCCAAATCACGGTTTTTTCAAAAGTTTTCTAATTTTTGGAGATACCAACAAAAATACAGTCTGAAATACCATCATTTTCACGAAACGAAAATGATGGTATGATAGGGCATAAATAACCAATAAATTCACAATAACAGAGCATAAAAGTGAGAAATAATTGCAATAAAACAGCAGCAGTTTTGCTTTCGCGGCACCGCTGCTGTTTTAGGAGGCAAATGATTACTTTAAATCATTGTTTTTCGGTAAAATGATATTCATGAGAACCGCCACCAGTGTGGCGACCACCACGGGGGATTTGCCGAAAACGGTGGTGACCCATTCCGGAAAGCCGCTCAGTGAGGCTGATGCCTGCGCGATACCCACACCCAGCGCCGCGGAAAGCCCCACGATAGAGGTATTGCGGTAATTCATTTCAGCTGAGGAGACAAGCCGCATACCTGTCATCGCGATGCTGGCAAACACGGTGACGGTTGCCCCACCCAAAACGCAGTAGGGGATGGTGGTCAGTACGGCAGAGACCTTGGGAATCAGACCTGCGGCTCCTAAAATAATGGCCGCCAATCCCAGTACCCATCGGTTGATGACCCGGGTGGTGGTGACGATACCCACGTTCTGACTGTACGTGGCGGTGGGGAGTCCACCCAGCAGTCCGCCTGCGATATTGCTCAGGCCGTAGCCGATGATACCGTTTTGCAGCTCCTTGTCAGTGGGCTCCCGGCCCATGCTGCCGATGGTGGTCGCGCTGTAATCGCCGATAGCCTGAATGGAGTTGATGGCAAAGAGCAGGCCCACCGCCACGCAGGCAGACAAGCGAAAATCAATGCCGAAATACAACAGGCGCGGCAGCTGAAAATAGGCCGCCTGGGAAATGCCCGACAAATCAATCATGCCAAAGCAGGCTGAAAAGGCGTAGCCGGCCACCATGCCGATAAGGATAGAGGACAGCTTCCAGATGCCCCGTCCAAAATGGTTCAATGCCGTCACCACCGCCAACGTGACCCCGGCCACCAGCCAGTTTTGCCAGGCACCGTAGGTGGGGGTTCCCACGCCACCCGCCATATAATTGATGGCGGTGGGGTAGAGGGACAATCCGATGGTAAAGACCACCGTACCGGTAATCAGGGGCGGAAACAGCTTGCGAAGCTTTCTGGTAAACAGGCCTACCAGGACGGCCACGCCGCCGCCCACAATCTGCGCCCCCAGGATGGTGGCAACGCCATACCCCTCGGCCACAGCCTGCATGGTGGGCACATAGGCGAAGCTGATACCCATAATAACGGGCAAGCCGGAACCAATACCAATTTTCCACTTTTGTCCGATAGGAAACAGCTGCAACAGCGTGGAAAGCGCGGCAATCACCAGTGCCGATTGAATGAGAATCACGGCGTCTCTGGCCGAAAGCTGTGCTACATTGGAAACAATGATGGCCGGCGTCACACAGCCCACGATCATGGCCACTACATGCTGCAGAGCCAGCGGCAAAGCCTGCCGTAAACTCGGGAAGCCGTTCCACTCAAAAATAGACGCTTGCCTTTTACCCATATCCATAGTCCTTTCTGTTTACCTGCTATAGTGTAGGCATTGCAGCCATAAAATATCAGCATTTTATTTTTTAAGATCAGTATGAATTTCTTTTTTATAATATCAACAAAAATTTAGTAAGTCAAACAAAAAATTTGTTAGTATCAGTTAAATAAGTAATGCCTGTCATTACATGATGAGATAAAAAAGAGAGCGGGACAGAGCTGCCGCAAAAGGCAGTCCTGTCCCGGCTCATACCCGTTCTACCGGTCGAAAGCGGGGTTGGTCAGATAAACATTCTTCTGATCCATCTTTTCTCTGGCCAGTCGCAGTCCTTCACCGAAGCGCTGGAAGTGGACGATCTCCCGTTCCCGCAGGAAGTGAATAACATCGTTCACGTCCGGGTCGTCGGACAGGCGCAAAATATTGTCATAGGTCAGACGGGCCTTCTGCTCGGCGGCCAGATCCTCGGACAAATCCGCGATCACGTCACCGGACACCGCCATAGAAGCGGCGGTCCAGGGGAATCCGGAGGCGGCGGTGGGGTAGACGCTGGTGGTGTGATCCACAAAATAGCTGTCGTAGCCGGCCTTTTTGATGTCCTCCTCTGACAAATTCCGTGTCAGCTGATGGACAATAGTGCCCACCATTTCCAGATGCCCCAGTTCCTCTGTACCAATGTCGGTGAGCAGTGCCTTCAGCTCCGCATAGGGCATGGAGTAGCGCTGACTTAGATACCGGACAGAGGCGCCCAACTCCCCGTTTGCACCGCCGTATTGACTAATAATAAAGGATGCAAGGCGCGGATTGGGAGTGGCAATTTTCACGGGGTATTGCAGTTTTTTCTCGTAAACAAACATCAGACGTTTCCTCCTTCTTCCCAGGGCCACGGGTTCTTGATCCAGGTATAGCCGTCCTCCGTGATATCGGTCTGCAGCAGCGGCCCGTACATCTTTTCATACTTGGCCCGGCCCTCGTTGGCCAGCTTGATATAAGACCAGTACAGGTTCAGTGCCTCCTGATCATCGGAATGGGTTACCAGATACAGCCCCAGCTCATCAATGGCAAAATCCAGCGCCATTAGCTCGATCAAAGCCGCATTGCCGGCAGGCACGCGGGCGCTCATCAGCGCATGGAAGGTCAAATTCAGTCCCGGGAACAGGGTGCCGTTCTGCAGTGCGTCCTTCTGGCTGTAACGCTCAGGGTTCTTGCCCTGCATGGGGACATAGGGGAAGGCCAGCGGGGCGCATTTGCCTGGCAGGGAACCATCCATAGTTCCGCAGCCTGCGGGCATTGTGGGCGCCGTCATCTGCGGCGCCGCAACTTCCATCACGGCAGCCGTTTCGGGAGCCGTAGCGGCGGCTGTTGTTTTTTCTGTGTACAAAACGTTCTCCTCCTTCAGAGTTCGGTCCTTTGTAAAACAGGGCCAATACAGTCTATGCGCAAAGAGTGTGGGAGGAAACGGTGATTCCTTTTTTTAATGAGCTGTGTTATAATCAGGATGTCCGTTTTGTGGGCATAGCCGTTTTTATCCCGGCATATACATTGGCAGGGGGATGTGGCTATGATTTTTTTGATTCGCAGAAAATATCTGATAATTTCCTTGCTCTTAACAGCCGTTATCGTATCGGCGTTTGTATTTCGTGAACCGGTGCAGACTGCCTTTTCCGCCAAGACCGCCGATACCTATCCGGTGGTGATCATTGACGCCGGCCATGGTGGGGAGGACGGCGGCGCGGTATCTGACAACGGTGTGGCGGAGAGCCATATCAATCTGGCCGTCGCCCAAAAATTGCAGGAAACGCTGTCCTTTTTGGGCTGCCGCACCGTCATGACCAGGACGGAGGATAAAGGCACCTATTCCGATGATGCCGCCTCCATGCGGCAGAAAAAGGTCTCCGATCTCAAAAATCGGGTCAAACTGGTCAACGATATAGAAAACGACTGTCTTATCAGTGTGCATCAGAACAGTCTGCCGGGCTACCCAACCGTCCGTGGCGCCCAGGTCTTTTACAACACAGAGGAGGGCAGCAGCGACATGGCGGAGCAGGTCCAGTCGCAGCTGAATCTGACCATCAACGCCGGAAACGAAAAGCAGACAAAGAAAATTCCGGCCACCATCTATCTCATGAAAAACGTTACCTGCCCCGCCATTTTGGTGGAATGCGGCTTCCTTTCAAATCCGGAGGAAACTCAGCGCCTTCAGGACGAGGCTTATCAGCTGAAGCTGGCGATGTCCATTGCCGCCGGCTATCACAATCACTCAACAAATGAGGGGACAAAATGAAAGCAAAAACAGTGTACTTCTGCACAGAGTGCGGCAATGAAACCCCCAAATGGGCGGGGCGCTGCTCTTCCTGTGGCGCTTGGAATACCATTGTGGAGCAAAAGAACGCGCCGGTAAAATCCACACGAGGCGGAAAGGCTTATGCCGCCGTGCAGGCGGTGCCCATTTCCGGTATCGACACCGCAGAGGAAATCCGTTTTCCCACCGGCATGGGGGAGCTGGACCGGGTGCTGGGCGGCGGTGCAGTTAAAGGATCCCTTGTACTGGTGGGCGGCGCGCCGGGCATCGGCAAGTCCACTCTCATGCTGCAAATCTGTAAGACCCTGGGGGAACATGCAAAGGTTCTGTATGTATCTGGGGAGGAGTCGGTGCATCAGCTGAAAATGCGTGCCCGGCGCCTGGGGGCGGAAAGTCCCAATCTCTATGTCCTCTCGGAGACCTGTCTGGGCAACATTTTAGAGTCCGTGGCGGAGGAAAAACCGGACATCCTCATTGTGGACTCCATCCAGACCCTTTATGACGAAGAGTTGGATTCCCCGGCAGGCGGTGTGGGACAAGTGAAAAGCTGTACCATGGCGCTGATGCAGATGGCAAAAGGGCAGGGGATCCCCGTGTTCGTCATCGGGCATGTGAATAAAGAGGGCGCCATCGCGGGTCCCAAGGTGCTGGAGCATATGGTGGACTGTGTGCTCTACTTTGAAGGCGACCAGCATATGACCTACCGCATCTTGCGGGCGGCGAAGAACCGTTTCGGTGCCACCAATGAGATCGGTGTCTTTGAGATGCTGGACTGGGGGCTGCGGGAGGTGGAAAATCCATCGGAAATGCTACTCTCCGGCCGGCCGGAGAACGCCTCCGGCACCTGCGTCACCTGTGTGATGGAGGGTGCCCGCCCCGTATTGGCCGAAATACAGGCACTGCTGGCGCCCACGGCGGGCTCCGTACCACGGCGCACCAGTAACGGCTTTGATTACAACCGCTCGGCCATGCTGCTGGCCGTGCTGGAGAAGCGGGGCGGGCTGAAGGTTTCCCAGTGCGACGCCTACCTCAACATCATCGGCGGATTGACCATTGAAGAGCCGGCGGCGGATCTGGCGGCGGTGGTGGCGCTGGCCTCCAGCTATCTGGACAAGCCGGTCTCCAACGAGCTGGCCGCCATCGGCGAGGTGGGTCTTTCCGGCGAGATTCGCAGCATCAGCCATCTGGAGCAGCGTCTTTCGGAAGTACAGCGTTTGGGCTTTACACGGTGTCTGATTCCGGCACATCGCTCGGATGAGATCCGTTCTCTGCCACATTTTGAGGTGATACCTGTCCAAAGCATCTCTCAGGCACTGCGAATCCTGGCCCAGGGGAAGTAGGCGTATAATGGACGCAGGGATGGGCGTGATCCGGTCGACCGGCCACTGTGCTTTTTGTCAGTGTGCAGATGCCGTCTTGCTGATAGACGCAGTTGTCCGTACAGGGAATGATACTCATAAGAAAACCCCCTTCCGCCATATATTTCCCCCAATACCGCGTTTTTATGAAAAGGAGAAAGGCTTCTGTCAATGGGAGCTTTTCTCCTTTTGCACTTTGGAAAGAAGCCGCTTCCCGCTGCCGCACCAGGCACGGAACAGACGCATAAAATGATGTGTGAGGAGGCGTATTATGGACCATACCCTTTTGATTGCCAGATCCATTACGCAGGCACAGCGGATGGAGCGGACACTCGAGCTATCAGGCATCGGTTCCAATATCTATCGTGCGCCTGCGGGACTGACCGACCGCGGCTGCGGCTATGTTGTCAGTATTCAGTCCAAAAACCTGACGCCGGCTCTGCGCCAACTGCGGGAAGCGGGATTGCAGCCGGTTAAGATATATGAGAGCAACGACAAGAGCTATAATGAGGTGAAACTGTGATTTATTTTGACAGCTGCGCAACCACCCTTGAAAAGCCCGAATCCGTTCGGGAAGCGATGGTGCAGGCTTTGCATACCATGAGTTCGCCGGGGCGGGGCAGCTATCCTGCCTCCCGAAAAGCAGAGGAGGCGGCCTATCAGTGCCGTCAGGAAGCGGCGGAGCTTTTCCACGCGGGATCGCCGGAAAATGTGGTGTTCACCATGAATGCCACCCACGGCTTGAATATTGCCATCAAAACGCTGATTCGCCCGGGTATGCACGTGGTCATCTCCGGCTACGAGCATAATGCGGTGACCCGCCCGCTGCACACCATTTCCGATCTGACGGTCACCATTGTGGATGCACCTCTTTTTGAGCCGGAACAGATGGCAGCGGGCTTTGAAAAAGCCCTTGCCGGGGGTGCGCAGGTGGCCATCTGCAACCACGTTTCCAACGTATTCGGTTGTGTGCAGCCCATCGAGCAGATTGCCGCTCTTTGCCGGCAGTACCATGTGCCGCTGATCGTGGATGCGTCTCAGTCGGCGGGTATTCTGCCGGTGGACCTGCTGGGCTGGGACGCGGCTTTTGTAGCCATGCCAGGTCACAAGGGTCTCTACGGCCCCCAGGGCACCGGACTGCTGCTGTGCAATCACGATACCGACACGCTTTTGGAGGGCGGTACCGGCAGCGCCTCCCGGCTGCAGGATATGCCGGACTTTCTGCCGGACCGCCTGGAAGCGGGCACCCACAATATGCCCGGCATTGCCGGCCTTCTGGCCGGAATCCGGTTTGTACGCGGTTTGGGACTCAGTCCCATCGCCGCCCATGAAACGGAACTGGCACGCTATGCGGCATCCCTGCTGCGGCAGGAGGAGGGCATCACGGTGTATGCCCGTCCCGGCTTTGATCACCAGACGGGCGTGGTGTCCTTCACCGTAAAAGACCGGGACACAGAGGAGATCGGCGAGCTGTTGGCCACCCGCAGCATTGCGGTACGGGCCGGTCTGCAGTGTGCGCCCCTGGCTCACAAAACGGTGGGAACGCTGGAGACCGGAACCGTGCGGTTGAGCACCTCGGTGTTCAGCCAGAAGCGTCAGGTGGATACCTTTTTAAAAGAGATGCGTGATATAATCCGGGAATAATAAGATTTTGATTGCGGTTTTTATTGCATTTTTCAGGTAATTTTTATATAATAGCATTATCTATTGCCTGGAAGGATGAGGGTATGGAAGGCGTTTGGACACTACTGGAGGGTATCGGCAATTATTTGCTGTTGATAAAAGTGACGGATATATTGGATATTGCCATTATGGCCTATCTTGTCTACCGCCTTTTGTCACTGGTTCACAGCACGAGAGCCGAGAGCATTTTAAAGGGCATTGCTATCTTTTTGATGGCGCTTGGACTGTCCTATGTTCTGAACCTGCACGGCATCAACTATATCCTCAGCCACATGGTGGAACTGGGATTTCTGGCGCTGATCATCGTCTTTCAGCCGGAGATCCGCCGGATTCTGGAAGAGCTGGGAAGCAAAAACTTCAAGTTTCTCAAGTTTTTTACGCCCGAACAGCAGCTCTCCGAAATGGAGCAGGCCATTGACCAGACGGTGGTGGCCTGTACAGAGATGTCCAAAACCCGCACCGGCGTCCTTATCGTATTTGAGCGGAAAATGCTGCTGGACGATATGGCTCGCAGCGGCACCGCTCTTGACGCCAAGGTTTCAAGTGAGCTGCTGAAAAATATTTTCTTTGTCAAGGCTCCCATGCATGACGGCGCTGTCATCGTCCGCCAGGGTCGATTGCTCAGCGCCGGCTGCATGCTGCCCCTGTCCAAAAACGTGAATCTAAGCCGGGATCTGGGGATGCGGCACCGTGCCGGTATCGGTATGAGTGAAAATTCCGATGCTGTGGTGGTCATCGTGTCGGAAGAGACCGGATCCATCTCCGTTGCCATCGGCGGTATGCTCAAGCGGCATCTGATGCCGGAGACACTGACAAAGCTGCTGCGTAACGAGCTTCTGCCTCAGATCGAGGAAGAGGAAAATAAGCGGCACACGGCGTTGAGGGACTGGATCCGATTAAAAAAGGATGGAGGCCGTGACGATGAAAAGTAATCACAAGAAAATATTGCAGATCGTCATTTCCGTTCTTATCGCCATGGCTCTGTGGTTTTACGTGGACACCGTCAACGCCCGGAAAGTAGATATATCGGTCAAAAATGTACCGGTGGAATTTTCGGGAGAGAACGGGGCTCTTGCGGATAAAGGGCTGATGCTTCTCTCCGGGTATGACACCACTATTGATCTGCGGCTGAAGGGGCCCCGGAACGTTCTGTTCCGTCTTCAGCGGGACAAGGTTCGCATTGTGGCGGACACCAGTTCCATTTCCGCCACCGGCACCCAGACCCTTTCCTACCGCGTGGTCTATCCCGATAATATCTCCTCGTCCTCTATCAGCATCGACTCCGCCAGTTCCTATACCGTGACAGTCACGGTGGGCGAGCTTTATACGAAGGATGTGGACATTCGGTGCGACATGACAGGCGCTCTGGCGAAGGGCTTTACGGCGGACGAGCTGATTCTTGATCCGGCCAAGCTGACGCTGCGGGGTCAGCGGGATGATCTGGTCAATGTCAGCTATGCCAAAATCACGCTGGATCTGGCAAATTCGGATAAAACCATCGTAAATGCTTGCCAATACACATTGTATGACTATAATGATATTGCCATCGAAAGCGATAATATTCGTCCCACTGTCAAACTGATTCAGGCAACACTGCCGGTCAAGACATCCAAAGAGGTGCCGCTGAAGCTGGATTTTGTGGAAGCGACGGGCTCTTCTCTGAGCAATGTCAGCTATACCATACAGCCGGAGACTGTGACGCTGACCGGCAGCAAGGAAACGCTTGATCAGATTAGCAGTATTGTTCTGGGAACTGTCTATCTCCAGGATCTGGGAGATTCCCAGACGCTGAGTTTTGCCATCGTTGCCCCTGAAAATACGGAGCTGAAGAGCACGCAGACTGCTGCCACTGTCACCATCGTGGTAACCGATGTATCTGAGACGACTCTTACCTCCAACCTGATCACCTTTGAAAATGTACCCAAGGGCTTCACCGCCACGCCTGTCACCCAAAGCCTGAACATCACGCTGCGGGGTCTTACGGAGGAGATCAGCAAGGTAACAGGTGAACAGGTTCAAATTGTGGCGGATTTAAGCGGTGTTTCAGCTGCGGATGGTAATTATACAGTAGCGGCTGACATCCGTGTGGATGGATACACCCATGTTGGCGTAAAAGGTACGTATCAGATCATTTTGAATCTGAAAAGTACAGCGAATCCCGGGTAACCGGACAGAAAGGAGTTCTATTCAATGACACAGGTAGCAACCGTTGAAAAAATTCTTAACGACGGTTTTGTTGAAATTTCCGTTCCCCGCAAGTCGGCCTGCGGCCATGACTGTGAGGAGTGTGCCGGCTGTGGTATGACCGGCGCCGCCATTACAGCCACAGCGAAAGATCCCGTGGGGGTTTCGGTAGGTGAAAAAGTGGTGGTGGAAAGCAGTACCCGAAAACTGCTGGGCGTTGTAGCCCTGGTATATGTCTTGCCGGTGGTTCTTTTCCTGCTGGGATATTTTCTCTCCTACGGTCTCGGCAACGAGGGTTGGCGTTATACAATCGCCATTGTGGCCGCTGCAGTAGCGTTCATTCCCTGTATTTTCTACGACCGCTATGCCAAAAAGCACGGCACATTGACCTATACTATCTCCCGGATCTTCTGAGACGTGGATGTTTGGCTATGTAAGACCTGCGGTCGATAAACTGACGGAAGAGGACAAGGAACGCTTTGCGGCCGTTTACTGCGGCTTGTGCCACACGCTGGGAAACCGGTACGGCTTTGCGGCCCGCTGGATCCTCAACTATGATTTTGCGTTTCTCGCCATTCTTCTCTCTGACGAAACGGCTTGTTCCTGCGGCTGCTGCCGCTGTGTCGTGCATTCCTTCCGCCCCAAAAAGACGGCCTGCCGCACCCCGGCTCTGGAGCTTGCGGCGGATGAGAGTGTGATCCTTTCTTGGTGGCAGCTCCAGGACGGCATCGCCGATCACGGTTTCTGGCGGGGTCTCAAATACCGGATAGCCCGTTTCTTTTTGAAAAAGGCTTACCGAAAGGCAAGAGAGCTGCGGCCGGCCTTTGACAAAAGCACGCAGCAGCATCTTGCGGAGCTTTCTTGCCTTGAAAAGGAAAACTGTTCCTCTCTGGATCGCCCCGCAGACGCTTTTGCCCAACTGCTCTCCGATGCGGCGGACAGTGTTCCCGATGCAGTGAAAAGCCGGGTGCTGCGTCAGATGCTCTATCACCTGGGACGCTGGATCTATCTGGTGGACGCGGTCGACGATTTGCGGCAGGATGCGAAGGAAGGCGCCTATAATCCGGTGGCGCTGCGGTACGGATTGCCCGACGGCGTGCTGACGGAGGAGAGCCGTCAAGCGTTATCCGTGACACTGGATCAATCCATTCGCGTGATGGCGGCGTCCTATGAGCTATATGATTTCGGCCTTTGGTCGGACATTGTACAGAGTGTTGTCTATGAGGGAATGTACGCGGTGGGGCACAGTGTTCTGGCCGGTACGTTCCGAAAGAGAAAGAGAAAAAAGCAGGCAGACTCTGTCTGAATTTTACCTGAACGAAAGGCGGATTTCCCCTATGAACGATCCCTATAAAGTCCTTGGCGTGCCCAGCACCGCAACAGACGAGGAAGTAAAAAAGGCATACCGGGACTTGGCAAGAAAATATCACCCCGACAATTACCATGACAATCCCCTGGAGGATCTGGCTCAGGAAAAGATGAAGGTCATTAACGAGGCCTATGAGGAGATCCGCACCCAGCGGAAAAATGGGACATCCTCCGGCGGATACAGCGCAAACCCCTATGGAAACGCCGCTTACGGCGGAAATCCTTTTGCCGGCTACGGCGGCTACCAGACCTATGGCGGCAATCCGGCCTATCAGCGGATTCGTCAGACCATCAATCAGGGTGACCTGAATCTGGCGGAGGAACTGCTTAACGCCATGTCGGATCACGACGCGGAGTGGAACTTTCTCAAAGGTGCCATCTGCAACAAGCGTGGCTGGATGGATGAGGCCAAACGCTATTTCACCACGGCAGTCCAGATGGACCCCGATAATCAGGAGTATCAGCGGGCTCTGGATATGGCCGAAGGACGAAACGAGCCCTTCCAGCCCAGCGGCTTCGGTCCATTCTCTACCGCTGCCTGCGACAATTCCGGCTGTCTGAAATACTGCTGTATCTGGGCCTGCTGCAACGCGCTGGGTGGCGGCGGCTACTGGTTCTGCTGCTGAAAATAGAGAGGAGACATCACAGTGATTAAAAGTATGACCGGCTACGGCCGTGCCAGAGAAACGGTGAACCGGCGGGATATAACCGTAGAGGTTCGGTCTGTCAACAACCGGTATCTGGACTGCAATGTAAAAATGCCCCGTGCCTATTCCTTTGCCGAGGACGCTGTCAAGGCCTCTGTCCAGCAAGCCGTGTCCCGGGGCAAGGTGGACGTTTTTATTACGGTGGATGCCACCGCCGCCGATGAAACGGTGGTGCAGGTCAACCGCTCGCTGGCGGAGGGGTACTACAAGGCTCTGACGGAGCTGATGGAGACCTTTCATCTGGAAGGCGGCATTACCCCCATGGCACTGGCCCGTTTTCCCGATGTACTGACCGTCACAAAGGCGGAGGAAGAGCTGGAAACCCTCAGTGCCGATCTCTGCAAGGTATTGAATGACGCTCTTTCCGCTTATAATGAGATGCGGGGCGTGGAGGGTGGCAAGATGGCCGCCGACATTGGCTCCCGCGTGGATATGATCGAAACCGTGGTAGGAAAGGTGGTGCAGCAGTCTCCCCAGACCGTGAATGCCTACCGGGAGCGGCTGGAGGCCAAAATGCGGGAGGTGCTGCAATCCACCACCATCGACGAGGCAAGGATTTTGACAGAAGCCGCCATTTTTTCTGATAAGGTGGCCGTTGACGAGGAAACAGTTCGTCTGCGCAGCCATATCGCCCAGCTGCGGGATATGCTGCAAAGCGAGGAGCCGGTGGGCCGGAAGCTGGACTTCCTCATTCAGGAGGTCAACCGGGAGTGCAATACCATCGGTTCGAAGTGCAACGACCTTTCCATCACAAAGGATGTGGTGGCTATGAAGGCCGAGGTTGAAAAAATTCGCGAACAGGTGCAAAATATTGAGTGAGGATGGTCAGATGAAATTGATTCCCATCGGCTTCGGCTCGCTGGTGTCGGCCGACCGCCTTGTTTCCATCGTCAGTCCGGATTCCGCCCCCATCAAGCGGCTGATTCAGGAATCCCGGGATCGGGGTATGCTGATTGATGCCACTTACGGCCGAAAAACAGCCTCTGTTCTTCTGATGGACAGCGACCATGTAATACTTTCGGCACTGACAACTGAAAAGATGGCACAGCGCTTAGGGCTAAAGCCATCTGACTTTACACAGGAGGACATAGAATGATTACAAAGGGTAAAACCTTTATTATATCCGGCCCGTCCGGCGTTGGAAAGAGCACGGTGCTCCACGCGCTGCTAGAGGGACGGGACAATCTCTACTTTTCGGTTTCCGCCACCACCCGGACGCCCCGCCCCAACGAGGTGGACGGCGTTCACTACCATTTTATTGACGTTCATCATTTTCAGGAGCTGATCGGCAAGGATGAATTCCTGGAATATGCGGAATATGTGGGCAATTTTTACGGTACCCCAAAAAAATACGTGGACGATGCCATGGAAAGTGGTAAGGACGTGATTCTGGACATTGAGATTCAGGGTGCCGTGCAGGTGTGCAGTAAGCGGCCGGAAACGGTGCGTATCTTCATTGCGCCGCCTTCTTGGAAGGAGCTGGAGCGCCGCCTCACCGCCAGAGGGACAGATACGCCAGAGAAGATTCAGGAGCGGTTGATCCGAGCCAAGGTGGAGTGTCAGACAGCCAACAGCTATGATTATTTTGTCATCAACGACACAGTGGAAGAGGCTGTGGCAGAGCTTAACGCCATCTTGTGTGCCGAGCACTGCCGTCCCTCTGAGCGCATCAGCCAGATCCTCAACAGAGAGTAAATCAGTTATTTTTCGCCCATTTGGGCAGATAGAAAGGAATTAATATTATGATGCTTTATCCCGCCATGAACAAACTTAGTGAGTATATCCCCAACCGGTACCTGATGGTCAATGTGGTGGCCCGCCGTGCCCGCCAGATCGCTCAGGACGCAGAAGCCACCAGTGAGCATCTGTCGGAAAAGCCCGTCACCATTGCTATTCATGAGGTGGCCGACGGTAAATTTGACGCCTCCACTATTGATACGGTGATTGAGGACGAGGACTGATAACAGAGAAGGGGGAGTAGACTGGGATGACGCAGCTTGCCAAAATAGCGGTGGCGGCGGCAACCTATGCCATCGACAAGCCCTATGATTATCTGGTTCCGTCGGAACTGCCATCCTTTGTGGGTGCACGGGTCAAGGTACCTTTTGGCCGAGGAAACAGGCAGTCGGAGGGTGTGATTCTCTCCCTTTCCTCCTGTATTCCCGACCGACCCCTTAAAAGTGTGCTGGCTGTTCTGGATGAAGCGCCTGTCATTACGACAGGAGAAATTAAGCTGGCGCTCTGGATGCGGGAGCGGTATTTCTGCACCTTTTATGAGGCCATGCGTACCATCCTGCCTGCCGGCGTCTGGTATCATTATAAAGAGGTTTATACCCTTACGCCAGGTATCGAAGAAGCGCGTCTTTCCGCCGAAGAGGCGGCTTTGTGCCGTTTTTTGAAAGAAAAGGGCGGAAGCGCCGAGGCGGAGCGCCTGCTGGCCGACGCTATCCCGCTTCTCAAAGAGCTGGAAAGGCGCGGCATTGTGTTGCGGGAGGCAAAAAGCCAGCGTTCTATTGGCGACAAGACCGTAAAGCTTGTATCCCTTACAGTAGATGCAGATACAGCTCTTTTTAGCGGAGGAAAGAAAATATCACCCCGTCGTAGAGAGGCCATTCAATTTTTACGTGAGGTGGGGCAGACCCCCGCCTCGGAGCTGTGCTATTATACCGGCGTCTCCATGGCCCTGCTGCGTGCCATGGAAAAGAGCGGTCTTGTCACCTTTGAGGAGGCCGAGCAGTATCGGGTTCCTCACTATAAAAAGGACCCTGCTGCCGCTCAAATCACGCTCAATGAGGAACAGCAGCAGGTGTTTGAGCAGATTCTGACCGAAATCCGGGCAGGGAAGCCGGCGGTCACCCTTTTGCAGGGCGTCACCGGCAGCGGAAAGACCCAGGTTTATATGCGCCTTGCCCAGTCCGTGCTGGACGCCGGGCAGTCCGTCATGATCCTGGTACCGGAAATTGCGCTGACGCCCCAGATGATGGAGAAGTTTGGTGCCTGCTTCGGCAATCAGGTAGCCATGCTCCATAGCAGTCTTCATCTGTCGGAGCGATACGATCAGTGGAAGCGTATTCGACGGGGGGAGGCCCGTATCGTGCTGGGCACCCGCTCCGCTGTTTTTGCGCCCCTCTCCCGCATCGGCCTGATTGTTATGGACGAGGAGCAGGAGAGCTCCTACCAGTCCATGAACGCTCCCTTTTATCACGCCCGGGATGTGGCAAAATACCGCTGCGTTCAGGAAAAGGCTGTACTGCTTCTGGGTTCAGCGACGCCAACGGTGGAAACCGCCTATTTTGCTAAAACCGGCGTCTATCAGCTGGCGCAGCTTCGACGCCGCTACAATGAAAAGCAGTTGCCCCGTGTGGTTATTTCCGACCTGCGGCAGGAGCTGCGCAATGGGAACCCCGGCGACATCAGTCGCATTCTCTATGAAGAATTAAAGAAAAATATTGACAGCGGGGAGCAGAGCATTCTCTTTCTCAACCGACGAGGGAGCAGCCGGATGCTCCTTTGCGGTGAATGCGGCTTTGTACCTCAGTGTCCCCGCTGCAGCGTCCCCCTTACTTATCACTCAGCCAACGGCAGGATGATGTGTCATTACTGCGGTTATTCGGAAAAGTCTCGGGAGGTTTGTCCCGACTGCGGTGGCATTATGAAGCACGTGGGCGTGGGAACACAGAAGATTGAAGAAGAGTTGCACCGTCTCTTTCCCGGCACGGAGGTGCTGCGAATGGATGCCGATACGGTGCATGTGAGCAATGGCCACGAAAAACTGCTGCGCCGTTTCCGGGAGGAAAAGGTTCCTATATTGCTGGGCACGCAGATGGTGGCCAAGGGGCTTGACTTTGAAAATGTCACACTGGTGGGCGTTCTGGCGGCGGATCTTTCCCTGTACGTGGACAACTACAGGGCAGCCGAGCGAACGTGCAGCCTTTTGACACAGGTGGTGGGACGGGCTGGCCGTGGCGAAAAGTCCGGCCGTGCCGTGATCCAGACCTACACTCCCGGTAATGATGTGATCCTGGCGGCAGCCGATCAGGATTATGAGCGGTTTTATGACGCGGAGATCCGGCTGCGGCGCGTCCGGAACGACCCGCCGTTTTCCGATCAGTTCTTTCTGACGGTGGTCGGTGGGGAAGAGGGACAGGTGCTGCGCGCCTGCGCCCAGTTGCGGGAAGGTCTGCTGTCGGCGTCCCGCTCCGACCGGTTCGGTGAGCTGGAAATCTTGGGTCCGGCGCCGGCACCTGTGGTAAAGGTGAATAACAGGTATCGTTATCGGGTACTATTAACAGGAAAAAATAACCAGTCTGTGCGCGGTTTGATTGCTTCCATGATGCGTGAATTCGCCATGAAAAAAGAAAATCACGGCATGAATCTGTATACAGATTGTAATATAGCGGATTGATTCCGATAGATTTTGAAAGGAAAAAATAGTAACATGGCACTGAGAAAAATTGCGGTACAGGGAGACGACTGTCTGAATAAAGTCTGCCGCCCTGTGAAGGAATTCAATGGCAGACTGCATATGCTGCTGGATGATTTAAAGGATACACTGGTCGAATCAAACGGTGTGGGGCTGGCTGCGCCTCAGGTGGGGATTTTGCGCCGGGTCTGTGTTGTGATGAACGAGGATGACGAGATCATTGAGTTGGTAAATCCCACCGTTGTCTCCACGGAAGGGGAGCAAACCGGTTTTGAGGGGTGCCTCAGCGTTCCGGGTAAATACGGCATCGTGACGCGGCCCAACGTGGTGCGCGTCCGGGCGCAAGATCGGAACGGCTGTACATTTGAGGTGGAGGATGAGGGCTTGACCGCCCGCTGCTTCTGTCATGAGATTGAACATCTGGACGGCCACCTGTTTGTAGAAAAGACGGATCAGCTTCTGACAGAAGAGGAGCTGGAGGAGTACATCCGCAAGCAGGAAGAAGAAAATCAGGAAAACGAGGAAAACTGACCGAATGAGAATTCTCTTTATGGGCACACCGGATTTTGCGGTAGCCTCTTTGCAGCGTCTTTTGTCCGACGGACATGAGATCTGCGGCGTTTTTACGCAGCCGGACAAGCCCAAAAACCGAGGCATGAAGATGACCTTTTCACCGGTAAAGGAATACGCTCTTTCCCAAGGGCTTCCTGTCTATCAGCCGCTGAAGATGAAGGACGGCCTGACCCTCGATCTGGTGCGTGAGCTGGCTCCGGAGCTGATCGTGGTGGCAGCCTACGGCAAGATCCTGCCCGATGCGATTCTGACGCTGCCGAAGCGCGGCTCCATCAACGTTCATTCCTCGCTTTTGCCCAAATACCGGGGTGCCGCACCCATCAACTGGGCCATCCTCAATGGTGAAGAGGAAACCGGCGTTACCATTATGTGCATGGCTCGGGAACTGGATGCTGGGGATATTCTGCATGTGAAGAAAACGGAAATCCTATCGGGTGAGGACGCGGCTTCTCTGACTGCGCGTCTGGCGCAGCTGGGGGCGGAGGCGCTTTCCGAAACGCTGACACTGATGGAAGCCGGGAAGCTGACGCCTACGCCTCAGGATCACAGCGCCCATACCTATGCTCCCATGCTGACGAGAGAACTCTCTCCCATTAACTGGGATAAGAGCGCGGCAGCCATCGATTGCCAGATCCGCGGCCTTATTCCGTGGCCGTGTGCCACCACCGTCCTGAACGGGAAAACCGCAAAGATCTATGCGGCCGCATTGGGCGCGGAAACGACGGCACCTGCGGGAACGATTGTTGCTGTGGGGCAGCAGGGTATTGAGATTGCCTGCGGCGACGGACAGACGCTCCGTATCCTGCAGCTGCAGGCCGAGGGAGGAAAGCGGATGGCGGCAGCGGATTATCTGCGGGGCCATCCCATTGAAATGGATCATGAGTGAGAAGCATAACGCAAGGGATACCGCCCTTGATGTACTGATGTTGGTGCATAAGGCCAACGCCTGGTCCGACGCCAGCCTGAAACAGACAATTGCCAAAAACAGTCTGGATAACCGAGATGCCGCCCTTGCCACCTATCTGTGCTATGGCGTACTGCAAAACCGGCTGCTGCTGGATTTCTATATTGGCTGCTACTGTAAACAGCGTCCTGAAAAGTTGGAACCCGTTATTCTGAATATTCTCCGTTTGGGTGCGTACCAGATCCTCTTCATGGATCGAATTCCCAATAGCGCCGCAGTGAATGAAGCGGTTGAGATGACAAAGCGTCGGGATCGCCCCAAGGCCGCCGGTCTTGTTAATGCAGTTTTGCGTAAATTTGTCACCAACTGGCTGGATATGCCGGCTATTCCGGCAGACACGCGGGAGGCGTATCTCTCCATCCGCTACAGCCATCCATTGTGGATGGTGAAACGCTTGATGGAGCTGGTGGGGGAGGAAGAGACAGAGACTCTTCTGCGCCTCGACAATGAGCCCGTTCCCACCACAATCCAGACCAACACGCTGCTGGTGACGCCGGAAGAACTGGAAAAAGAGCTGTCAACCATATCCGTACAGAAGCACCCCTGGATGGACGGCTGTTTTTCCATCAGCAGCACGGGCAATGTGGCGGAGCTTCCGGCCTTTCAGAAGGGACACTGCATGGTGCAGGACCCAGCCGCCCGTCTTGTCATTACCGCCGCCGATCCCCATCCGGAGGATCGGATTATGGATGTCTGCGCGGCGCCGGGCGGAAAATCCTTTGCCGCCGCCATTACCCAGGGCGACCGGGGTAGTATCGTATCCTGCGACGTGCATCCTCACAAGCTGGAGCTGATCGATAAGGGTGCAGCGCGGCTTGGTATTACCAGCATCCGCACCGCATTGGCAGACGGTCGGGAAAGCCATACAGCCTGGTTGGAGAGCGCCGATCTTGTCCTGACGGATGTTCCCTGCTCCGGTTTAGGCATTATCCGCAAAAAGCCCGACATCCGCTATAAAAACCCCAAGGAGCTTTTGGATCTCCCTGCCATACAGGGGGCAATCCTGGAAAATGCGGCCTCCTATGTGCGCCCCGGCGGTGTCTTGGTTTACTCCACCTGCACCATTCTACCGGAGGAAAACGAGGGTGTGACGGACGCCTTTTTACAAAAACACAGCGAGTTCAGCCGGGAGGCATTTATACTGCCTTCTCCCATCGGCGGAACGCCGGGACAGATCACCCTTTGGCCTCAGCGTTTTGGGACAGACGGCTTTTATATCTGCCGTATGCGAAAAAGGATCATTGAATGAAAGCTGACATTAAATCACTGACACAGGAAGAACTGACAGAAGCGCTACGCCTCATGGGAGAGCCTGCCTTTCGGGGCGGACAGATTATCTCCTGGCTGCACCGCGGCGCCCGCTCCTTCAGTGAAATGAGCAACCTATCAAAAGCGCTCCGGGAAAAGTTGGACGAGCGATTTTATATCACTGTCCCAGTTGTCGCCCGAAAGCAGTGCTCCCGTTTGGACGGCACCATTAAATATCTATGGGAGCTGCGGGATGGCAACTGCATCGAAACGGTGCTCATGTCCTATCATCACGGCAATACCGTCTGCATATCATCCCAGGTGGGGTGCCGCATGGGATGCTCCTTCTGTGCCTCAACGGTGGCGGGGAAGGTGCGGGATCTCACACCCTCCGAAATGTTGGATCAGGTGCTATTCACTCAGCTGGATTCGGGCTGTGAAATTTCCAATATTGTGTTAATGGGCATTGGTGAGCCTATGGATAATCTGACCAATGTGCTCACCTTTCTGGAGCTTGTCAATCATCCCAACGGTCTACATATTGGGATGCGTCATATCAGCCTGTCCACCTGCGGTGTTATACCGGGTATTGAGACGTTGGAAAAGAAAAATCTGCAGTTGACGCTGTCGGTTTCCCTCCATGCGCCTGATTCCGAGACACGCGCCCAGATCATGCCGGTAAACCGTGCCTACGATGTGGAAGCACTGTTTGCCGCCTGTCACCATTATTTTAAAACGACAGGCCGTCGCATCTCTTTTGAGTATGCGATGATTGACGGCGTCAACGATTCCGACTGGCAGGCTGACCTGATTGCAAAGCACCTGCGCGGTATGCCGGGGCATGTGAATCTGATCCCCCTCAATGATGTGGTGGAAAGCGCTTTTAAACCCAGCAAACGAATGGCAGCCTTTCAAAAAAGGCTGGAATCTCATGGCATTACCGCCACAGTGCGTCGCAGCCTGGGCGGTGACATAGATGCTTCCTGCGGCCAGCTGCGCCGCAAAGCGATGGAAGAACAGAAGGGGGGAATTGACCACATATGAAAACCTGGGGCATTACGGATACCGGCCTGATCCGCAAGGAAAATCAGGACTGTTATGCCGTTGAAACGATCGGTGATTATACGGTGGCGGTCGTCTGTGACGGAATGGGCGGCACAAATGGCGGGCAAATTGCCAGCCGCATTGCGGTAAAAACCTTTACGGAGGGCTTGCGGCATTCATTACGCAAGACCATGAACAGTTCACAGATACAGGAGGCGGCCAATATCTGTATTTCTCGTGCAAATGAGGCGATCCGGGCACAAGCGGCCGCCGACAGGGAACTGGAGCGCATGGGTACCACCCTTGTTTCCTCCATCGTAAAAGGGAATACCGCCGTCGTCAGCAATATTGGCGACAGCCGTGCCTATGCTATTACCGCGGAGGATATTTGCCAGATCACTAAGGATCACTCCATGGTAGAGAGTATGGTGGAAAAGGGCGATCTAACGCCGGCGGAGGCGCGCCGGCACCCCAGCCGCAACCTCATCACCCGTGCTTTGGGGCCGGATCCTGTGGCAGAAGCAGATCATTTTACGGTAGCGATCAAACCGGATGAGTTTTTATTGCTCTGTACCGACGGACTAGTAAATACTGTGTCAGATCAGGAAATTTTATTTGAGATTATTCACTCCGAACAGACAGACAACTGCCTGAATCGGCTCATTAAGCTGTCAATGGACAGGGGAGCGCCGGATAACGTGACAGTTGTCCTGCTGCACAATCACTAAAGGAGATGACGAATATGGATCAATACATTGGAAAGATGCTGGATAACCGATATGAAATATTGGAGCTGATTGGCAGCGGCGGTATGGCAAATGTGTATAAGGCGAAGTGCCACCGGCTCAATCGCCTGGTTGCCATCAAGATTCTCAAAAGCGATCTGGCAGAGGATGCTGAATTCCGTCGTCGTTTTCGCGATGAGTCACAGGCGGTTGCTATGCTGTCCCATCCCAATATCGTATCTGTGTACGATGTGTCCCGGGACGGTGATCTGGAATACATTGTCATGGAGCTGATCGACGGTATCACACTCAAGCAGTATATGGAGCGTCGTGGCCTCATGGACTGGCGGGAATCCCTCCATTTCATTATGCAGATCATGCGCGGCCTCAGCCACGCTCACAGCCGCGGCATTATCCATCGCGATATTAAGCCGCAGAATATTATGGTGCTGCGCGACGGCAGTGTGAAGGTGGCCGATTTTGGCATTGCCTGCCTTGCCAACTCCGGTCAAACACTGACACAGGAGGCGCTGGGCTCCGTCCATTATATTTCACCCGAGCAGGCCCGGGGCGACCGCACCGACGCAAGGTCGGACATCTATTCCGCTGGTGTCGTTCTCTACGAAATGTTGACCGGTCGGCTACCCTTTGAGGGCAATTCTGCCGTCTCTGTGGCAATACAGCATTTAAGCTCCGTTCCGCTGTCTCCTCGTGATATCAACGCCAAGGTGCCGGAAGCGCTGGAACTGATCTGTATGAAGGCCATGAATCCGGATTTGGAGAAGCGCTATGCTACAGCTGATGCCATGCTGGAAGATCTGGAAAAATTCCGCAAAAATCCGTCTGTCAACATGGATTATATCCGTACCTCCCTTGCTGAGACTACCAATGACGAGCCCACCCGCTTTATTCCGTCAGATGAGGTCAATTCCGCCGTCAAGCGGGCAAAAAAGGAAAAAGAAAAAGGTCGCAAGGATATGCCGGCCTTAACAGATGAAGAACTGGAGGATCAGAAGAAAACCAAAAAGAAGATGGCCATCATCATCGGCTGCTTTGCTGCCGCTCTTCTGGTTGTCCTGCTGATTTTCAAAGTCATTATGGGCGGCTTCAACAGCAATACAGGCAAGGATTCTTATGAGGTTCCCAATGTGCTGGGAAAAACGGTGGAAGAGGCAGGCACCATGGATACCGTGAAAGATATTTTTACTATTACGGTCATCGGTTATCGGGCAGACTCAAAATACGAAACGGGGCAGATCATAGAGCAGGACCCCGCGGCGGGTAAGATCCGCAAGGAGAACCGCGTCATTAATGTCTATGTCTGTTCCGAAAACACCTCCAATCAGATGCCGGATGTCAAGGGGTATGATGCGCAAGAGGCTACGGTCATGTTGAAAAATCTTCATCTGAGCCTTAGTTTTGATACATCCGAGCAATTTTCCGATACTGTAGCCGCGGGCAAAGTGATTTCTACCACACCGACCGCCGGTGCCTCTATTGCAGAGGGTGATACCATTTATATGGTCATCAGCAAGGGCCCGGAAAAGAAAACAGTAACCGTACCCTCCTTCATGGATATGAATGTGGATGAAGCCGCCGCTCAAGCCCAGAAGCTGGGCCTGTCCGTTGGCAGCTATAAATATGAGTTCAGCGATAAGGACTCTGGCAAGGTAATCGGTCAGAGCGTTGAAACAAATGCCACTGTGGAAGAAGGAACCGCTATTGTCTTCACGGTCAGCAAGGGACCGGAGAGCGCAAAACCCGTCACCGTTACTAAGACCTATACGATCCCGGAAAACTATACGGTCGTTGTTACGGTCACTGTGATGCAGGATAAGACCGCCGTGCTTGAAAAGACCCTCGATCTTGCTAAAGATGGCAGAACCGTTACCTGTACCTTCACGGGTGCCAACGGCACAACGGCTCAGATCTATGTAAATGTTGGCATCAGCGGCGGCAACAGCGACACTGTTCAAAGCGAAACTATTAAGTTCCAGTGAGCAGGGGAAGAATACAAAAAGCGCTCAGCGGCTTTTATTATGTGAATACAGGCAGCGATGTGGTGCAATGCCGTGCCAGGGGGAAATTTCGTCATGATGGGATTTCTCCCCTGGTGGGTGACTGGGCAGACATACAGGAGCTTGGTGCGCATCAGGGCGTTCTCAACACCATTGAGCCCCGGAAAAACTGCTTTACACGCCCCGCTGTGGCCAATATTGACCAGCTGGTGATTCTGGCGTCCGCCACGATCCCGGTCACTGATCCCTATCTGATTGACCGCATGGCCTCCATTGCTTGCCTGAAGGGTTGCAAGGCGCTGGTGGTGCTGAATAAATGCGATCTGGACAACGCTGATGAGCTCTACGCCATTTACGGTCGTTCCGCCCTGTCTGTGTTGCGTGTCAGTGCTGAAACAGGGCAGGGCATAGAAGAATTAAAAGCGGCGTTGTGTGGCAAGCTGAATGCCTTTACAGGTAATTCAGGCGTCGGAAAATCCAGCGTGTTAAACCGGATTGATCCTGCTTTTTTACTTCCCACAGGGGAGGTGAGCCGCTCACTTGGCCGGGGACGTCATACGACGCGGCATGTGGAGATGTTCATGCCGGATGGGTCGACAGGTCTCATTGATACGCCGGGATTTTCCTCCTTTGATTCGGCGGAGATGAATTTACAGCTCAAACATGAGCTACCCCATACGTTTCCTGAATTTCTGCCCTATCTGGAGGACTGCCGCTTTATAGGATGCAGTCATACCAAGGAGAACGGCTGCGCTGTTTTGCAGGCTGTTCGGGACGGACTTATACCCGAGAGTCGCCACAGAAGCTATGTCCGTCTCTATGAGGAATTAAAGGATCTTAAGGACTGGCAGGCAAACAAATAAGGCTCAGTAGGAGCGGAATCCATACGGATTCCGCTCCTCTTTTGTTTCCTTTTCTACCTTTGCCGAATATACTAAAGCAGATAGACAGATGGGAGGCTTGCTATGAGGGGAAATTGCGGAGGCATTCTGGGAATCTGCGCATTGGCC
Source organism: Clostridiales bacterium (assembly GCA_012719745.1). GTDB lineage: Bacteria > Bacillota > Clostridia > Oscillospirales > Oscillospiraceae > Vescimonas. The sequence goes on from JAAXZS010000037.1 coordinate 26,527, forward strand.
TTAGGTCTGGGAATTTTGATTGCCGCAATATTCCCGGTAGGAGCGTTGATGTTACTGATTGCTTTTTTATTAATTGCCTGCGGCATACTATGTTTGAAAAAATGAAAGGAGGGATATGAAATGAGAATCGTGGTATGGAAA
>JAAXZS010000112.1 GCA_012719745.1 Clostridiales bacterium
AATTCATATTCATTTGAACAATGAAATTCAAGCACAGAGCGTGACAGGCGCATGGTCAAAATACCCCTTGCGGCATACAAAAGCCGGAGTACTGCAACCAGAGAAGCGAGCTATCATCCAAAGCGGTTTCGTGCAAATGCCGCCCGTCCAAGCTTGACTTTAATAAAGAGGCGTGTTATTCTCTAATCGGATATTGTCGACTATATTTAATCGACTATAGATACAATATAACACAAGAGATAAAAAATGTAAAGGAGGCGTTTTCGTTGAAAAAAACTTTAATTCAAAACGCGCTTATCTATGACGGTACCGGCAACAGACCCTTTCCGGCAGATGTATTGATCGGGGGATCGACCATCGAAAAAATCGGCCATCTTACAGCACAAGACGGATATGAGATTGTGCAGGCCAATGGACTGGCGCTCTCACCCGGCTTTATTAATACCCACAGCCACATGGACCTTGAAATCATGCGTGATCCCACGCTGCACCAGGTGATTGACCAGGGAATTACCACGGAGGTGTTGGGGCAGGACGGATCCTCGGTTGCCCCGCTGACGGACGAACTGGTAGAGGAATTGGCAGACAATATGGCGCCCCTGGCCGGCACAATTCCCGGACCCTACACCTGGCGCTCTTATGCAGAATATATGCAAACCGTGGAGGCGATGAAGCCGGCGGCACGTTATGTGGGGCTGGTGGGGCACGGAACGATCCGCATGAACGTGATGGGTAACGATAACCGGGAACCCACTGCTGCTGAATTGCAGGCGATGCAAGAGCTTTTGGCGCGCTGTATGGATGAGGGTGCAAAGGGTATGTCCATGGGACTGATCTACCCCCCCGGCAGCTTTGCAAAAACGGACGAACTGGTGGAGCTGGCCAAGGTCGTGGCCGCTTATGACGGGTTGATCATGGTTCATATGCGCAGCGAAAAAGACAAGCTGCTCGAGTCCATTGATGAGATGAACACCGTGGTGGAAAAGAGCGGTGTACGCCTGCAGATCTCTCACCACAAGGCACTGGGACAACGGAACTGGGGCAAGGTCCATCAGTCGCTGAAATCCATCAATGCCATGCGCGACAAGGGCTTTGACGTGACCATCGACCAGTATCCCTGGACGGCGGCCTGCACCGGTCTGAAGGTGTGCGTTCCCCAGTGGGCCTACGACGGCGGTGAACACGGCTTCCAGAGCAGATTGAGAGACCCGGCCGAGTATAAAAAAATTCTGAAGGAAACCCGCGATGAAATTGATGCACGCGGCGGCGCGGGCTGCATTATGCTGGCCTCCGTTGCCACGGAGGAGTATGCATGGATGGCAGGACAGAAAATGGATGCCATCTGCGAAAAATTGCAAATGGAAGTGGGAGAGGCGACCCTTCATATTTTACAGCATGAAGGACCGGAGGTCATTGCAATCTATTTCTCCATTTCCGAAGAGGACGTAACCTATGTCATGCAGAGTGATCTCCACTGCGTTTGCACGGATGGCATTGTGGGCGCGCATCCCCATCCCCGGGCTTACGCATCCTTCCCTCGCTTTCTCGGCACTTATGTGCGGGATAAAAAAGTTATGCCGCTTGAGGAAGCAATCCGGCATATTACCTCGGAGCCGGCCCGACGCCTGCGCCTGTGGGATCGCGGGCTAATTCGGGAGGGAATGTCCGCCGACATGGTGCTGTTTGACCCGGAAACGATCAATAACGCCAACACCTATCTGGAACCGACAATTCCTTCTGTGGGAATCCACGGCGTGTGGGTCCTTGGCCAGCGGAAAGTTTACAGCGAAAAGTAAAGTGCCCGCGGCTCTCCCAAGTGAGAAAAAACCTCGGTAAAACATGAAAAGATTATTGACAACCGATGACATTTAAGGTATAAGTAATTTAGGATTTTACATACTGTCGACAATCTGACGCGGTGGAAGCATCCTTTTTCCGTAAATAAGAAAAAAGGCCGCACACCGTAGTATGACAAGATGAAAGGAAAGAGGATATGTCAATCATTCGGGCAAACCAGCTGGATGCATGGGAAAAATGCGTGGACACAGGCGTACACTTTATGCTGGGGAACTACGCATTGGTGGAAGGCGCAATCAGCGCAGGCTGCAATTTCTTCGCAGGATACCCCATTACACCGGCAAATGAAATTTCCGAGAGGATGTCCCAGCGGCTGCCCCAGGTGGGCGGAAAGTTTGTACAGGGCGAGGACGAGCTGTGCTCCGTCTTTGCGTTGGCCGGTGCTTCGCTGGCCGGTGCGAAGGTAATGACAGCCACCGCAAGCGCCGGCTTCAACTATATGCAGGAGGGATTGGGTTACTGCTACACCATTGAAGCGCCCATCGTGATTGCGGATGTTATGCGCACCAGAGGCGATAACTTCGCCACATACGCCGACGTGTATCAGCTGCGCTATGGCTGCAGCGGTGATTACGAGGCCATTGTCGTTTGCCCGGCATCCGTTCAGGAGCTGTACGATTACACGATCTGGGCATTCAACCTGGCAGAGAAATACCGCAACCCGGTGATTGTGATGTCGGAGGCGACTATTGCGCTGATGCGCGAGCGCCTGGAGATCCCGACGGCGGAAAAAATCGAGTTATTCAACCGCAAATACACCACGGCAGCTCCGGCTGATTATCTGCCTTTTGGCGCACCGGAAAATGGCTGCCCCGATTTTGCACCGCTGGGCAAGGGGTACAAGACGATTTATTCCCTCAATCCCCACAACGAAAAAGGCGGCATTGATTGGGACCCGGATGAATTTGAGCGTCTTTACAAGCGTGTTTGCGGCAAAATCCGGGAAAATGAGGACGATATTTGCCGCACGGAGTCTTTTATGATGGACGATGCGGAGTATGCAATCGTTACATACGGCAGTGAAACCCGCCCCTCCATCGAGGCGGCACAAATGGCGCGGGAGAGCGGCATCAAAGTGGGCGTGCTGAAGCTTTGCAATATATGGCCGGTGCCGGAAAAAGCCATCCGGGAAGTGGCGGGCAATGTGACGAAGATCTTTGCGGTGGAAATGAATATGGGCCGCTATGTCAATGAAATCACGCGGGTAGCCGGCGGGAAATGTCCGGTTGTCTCCGTTACGAAGAACAGAGGGCAAATTCACACCTCGGCGGAAATTTTCCGCGCGATCAGAGAGGAGACGAAGTAACATGGGAGAGGAACTGAAGATCAATCCCCTGCGCAAATTTCTGCGCAAAGAGAAATTACCGCATTTCTTCTGTGCCGGCTGTGGCTGCGGACAGGTGCTCAACTACTACACACAAGCGCTGGATGCACTGAATATGGACCCGGAGAAGATGCTGCATATTGGCGGCGTAGGCTGCACGGCCCGAATTCCCATTTATCTAAAAACCGATATGTTCCACGGCGTACACGGCAGAACACTGGCATGGGCTACCGGCGTTAAAATGACGCAGCCGGACCTTCCGGTGGTGATCTTCGCCGGTGACGGCGATCTGGTTTCCATCGGCGGTAACCACATGATTCAGTCCTGCAGAAGAAATCTGGACGTAACTGTGGTCATGGTGAACAACATGAACTTTGCCATGACCGGCGGACAGGTGGCTCCCACCACACCAGAGGAATCAGTCACCATGACCACGCCTTATGGAAGCGGGGAACCGCGCTTTGATGTGTGTCGCCTGGCAATGGCTGCCGGTGCCTCCCACGTGGAGCGGTGGACAACCGCTCAGCCTGTCCAGTGCAAGCTGGCCATGGAACGCGCCTTGCAGCACAAAGGATTTTCACTGATCGAAATAGTTTCTCAGTGCCCCACCCACTATGGCCGCTATGCATTGAAAACCGGCGACCCCGTCAAGGTGATGAACTACATTCAGTCCAATACTTACGCGAAAGAGCAGAGCGAGCGGATGACCGACGAGGAGAAGGAAGGCAAGCTGCCCCTCGGAATGTTTATCTGCGAGGAAAAACCGGTGTATGCCGGTACCAACATGGCGTTTTAAGGGAGGAAGGAAATATGCTGCAATATCCTCAGAAAATTTCCCTTTGCGGCTTCGGCGGACAGGGAATCATTCTGACAGCAGTGATGCTGGGCACTGCTGCCGTCACAAAGGGTGGGCTGTACGCTGTGCAGACACAGTCCTATGGCTCAGAAGCCCGCGGCGGCCAATGCCAGGCGGAACTGATCATTGATAAGAGCCCAATTAATTCGCCGGTGGCAGAAAAGAAAAACCTGCTGGTGGCAATGTTCCAGACAGCTTATGAAAAATATATCACCACACTGTCCCCGGACGGCGTTCTGGTCATAGACCCTCAACTGGTGACGGATCTGTCCGTGCCGGTGGAGCACACCTTTGCAATCCCTGCAACGCAGATCGCGGTGGATCTGGGCAACCGAATGGCCGCCAACATGGTTGTGCTGGGCTTCCTTTCAGAGTGCCTTGGCATACTGCAGGAAAACGACCTGATTGATGTGGTCAAAACACAGGTGAACCCTCGTTTTGTGGAACTGAATATCAAGGCAGTGCAGGCGGGGATCGCCTATGCAAAAGAGCACGATCTATATTACCACGGCTGAACGGTGAGGCGGTGAATAAATGAATTTATTTGAATATGAAGGAAAACAGATAATGCGTCGGTTCGGTATTCCCGTGCCGGCCAGCCAGTTGCTGGTGTGCGCGGATGCACCGGCCCCCATGGACTATCCGTTTGTGCTCAAAGCACAGGTTATGACCGGCGGCCGCGGCAAAGCCGGCGGCGTGAAGGTTTGCCGCAATGAGGCAGAATACAGGGAAAACGCAGAAAAAATTCTGCATATGGAAATTAAGGGACACCCCGTCCACGGCCTTTTGGCCGAGCAGATGATGCAGGCACAGCAGGAGTTTTATATTTCCATCACCCTGCAGGGAGTGGCCACACCCACGCTGATCGTCAGCCGCATGGGCGGAATGGATATTGAGCAGGTGTCCAAAGACCACCCGGAGGAGATCCTGAAACTGGAGCTGGATCCCTTTACACGCCTGAAGGCTTATCAGAAAAAACAGATTGCCGAACAGCTGGGCGTGGCAGATCGGGAAGATCTGTATGCGCTGCTTGAAAAACTGCAAACCGCCTTTTTTGACGGTGGTGCCATGCTGGTGGAGATTAATCCGCTGGGTCTTGTGGATGGGAAATTGGTGGCAATGGATTCAAAGTTTGTCATTGATGATCATGATGCCGCAATGGCACCCGTGCGGGAAGAGCTGACGGCAGATCGCGCCGGCCTTTATCGCTACCGGGAACCCGAGAAAGAAAAGACCACCATTACCTATGTGCCCCTGGCGGGAAATGTGGGAATGATCTCCGACGGTGCCGGTACGGGTATGCTCACGCTGGATCTGCTGCATGATGCAGGGCTCCAGGTGGCCAGTTTCTGCGAGCTGGGCGGTATGACCTCTCCGGAAGTCATGTACCGGGCCATGGAGCTGACGCTGCAGGGACACCCGGAAATTGAGGCGGTGATCGTGGTTCTGGTTGGCGGGTTCAACCGCATGGATAATATGGCCACGGGCCTGACACAGTATTGCCGCGAGCATCAGGTGACCATTCCCGTCTTCTGCCGTATGTGCGGCACAAAACAGGAAGAAGGCATAGAGATCATGCAGGAGAACGGCCTGCCGGTATTCAATGTCCTGACACAGACCGTTGCGGCTACGGCTCAGGCAGTGAAGGAGGGGTAAGGATGTCTATTCTGATTGATAAGAACACAAGGGTTCTGGTGCAGGGAATTACCGGAAAATCCGGCTCCCTCCAAACAAAAGCCATGCTGGATGCTGGCACGCAGATCGTTGCGGGCGTTACACCCGGAAAGGGCGGACAGGAAGTATTCGGAATCCCCGTGTACAACTATGTCGCCGAGGCAAAGCGCGCCCATGATTTTGAGGCGGTGATTTGCTTTGTCCCCCCAAAAGTGGCCAAGGATTCCTGCTTTGAGGCAATTGATGCGGGAATTCGCCTGCTGGTGCTGACCACGGAAGAGATCGCCATGCACGACGTGGTGGAAATCATCGCTTACGCCAAGGCACACGGTACCACACTGATCGGCCCCGGCTGTGCCGGCGTAATCATTCCGGGTGTGTGCAAGGTGGGAGCGCATCCCGTCCGCTTTTTCCAAAAGGGAAAGGTGGGCATCGTTTCCAAGAGCGGTGCCCTTTCCTATGAAATCGGGAAAACACTCAGTGACAACCAAATCGGACAGTCCGGCGTGGTGGCCATCGGCGGTGGACCGCTGTGGGGCTTTACCCAGCGGGATGCGGTGGCGCTATACGAGCAGGATCCCGACACGGAGGTGATTGTGCTGCTGGGAGAAATCGGCGGCGGCTCGGAGGAGGCGACGGCGGCTTACATCAAACAAAATGTAAAAAAACCGGTGGTTTCACTGATCGTCGGTCGCAATGCACCCACGGGAAAAAGCTTGGGCCATGCCGGTGCGATCGTCAGTGGAAATGTGGGCACGGCCGCTACGAAAATTGCGACATTGCAGGATGCCGGCGTCCACGTTGTGAAAAATCCCGTGGAGCTGGTGGAAATGATCCAGCGGCTTTTGAAGAAGGAAGGATGAACCATCATGGCAGTATATATTGACAAAGAATTGTGCAAGAGCTGTAGTATGTGCGTCAGTCTGTGCCCCAAGAACGTATTTGAAATTACCCACGCTGTGAACAAAAAAGGGTATAACTATGCGGCGGCACCCCGACAGGAGGAGTGCATCAAGTGCAAAAAGTGTGAAAAGATGTGCCCGGATTTTGCGATTTATGTGGAATAAGCAGGTAACGAACGATAAGGAATGAGGAAAAGGAACCTATGATTAGCAAAATTGTCGGAAACATTACACCTTCTGCCACTTGCGAACTGGAAGGGATCATCGGCAGCATGAAAAAAGACGGTATTGATGTGGTGGCTTTGAACATTGGAGAGCCGGATTTCAAAACGCCCGAAGCCATTTGCACAGCCTGCAAAAAAGCACTGGACGAGAGAAAAACGACCTATGTTGCCACTGCTGGCGTACCGGAACTGCGCCAGGCCATTTGCCACAAACTGCTGTGCGACAACGGCTTGAGCTATACCACAGATCAGATCTGCGTATCCACCGGCGCAAAGCAGGCACTGTTTAACGCCGTTATGGCGGTGACCAATCCGGGCGATGAGGTGATCATTCCCACTCCCGGCTGGGTCAGCTATGTGGAGATGGTCAAGCTGGTGGGCGGGATTCCGGTCTGCGTTCCCTGCCGGAGTGATTTCCAACTGGATATTGAGGCAATTATTGCTGCCGTGACGGATAAAACGGCGGCAATCATCATCAATTCACCCAACAATCCCACCGGTGCCGTATACGGCTTAGAGAGTCTGAAACGGGTGGCGGAGCTGGCCGTGGAGAAAGACCTGTATGTGATTGCGGATGATATTTATGAAAAGCTGATCTATGGGGAAAAACAGCACTATTCCATTGCGGCCATTTCCCCCGAGATCTATGAGCGAACCATTGTGATCAACGGTATGTCAAAGGCGTATCGCATGACCGGCTGGCGCATTGGATATTCTGCATCTCCCAAAAGTATCGCCGCCGGAATCAACGGTATGCAGGGACATATGACCTCCAACAGTACCACCTTTGTGCAGTGGAGCGCCATTGAGGCCCTGCGCAATGGCGAGGCAGAGGTAAAGCAAATGGTGGAAGAATTTTCCAAGAGGCGCGACTATGCGTATGAGCGCATTTTGCAATTGCCCCATGTGCAGTGCACAAAACCGGACGGTGCATTCTATCTGCTGCCGGATCTGAGCTGGTATTATGGAAAAAAGGTGGGCGACAAGGTCATTCGGGATTCTTTTGACCTGAGTGAATACCTGCTGAGCGAGTATCATGTGGCCGTCATTCCGGGCGATGCATTCATGGCACCGGGAACCATCCGGATCGCCTATACCAATTCCATGGCGGAGATCGGTCGCGGGATCGACCGGATCGCCACGGCGCTGGCTGCGCTGTCGGACTGAATGATCGTGCTGGGCATCAAAGGAAAGGACCAAGTGTCATGAAGAAAACAATTGGCATTATTGGCGGCATGGGACCCCTGGCCACCGCAGATCTGTTTCGGAAAATTGTGGTGCATACACAGGCTTCATGCGATCAGGACCACATCCACATTTTGATTGATAACAACACGGCGATTCCGGACAGAACCGCCGCGTTGCTGCACAGTGGCGCTGATCCGCTCCCTCAAATGGAGAAGAGCGCTCATTGGCTGGAGTCGGGCGGCGCTGACTGCCTGATTATGCCCTGCAACACGGCCCATTGCTATCACGCCGCACTGCAAAAACTGACGAATATTCCCCTGCTGAATATGTTGGAGCTGACATGTCAGCATTTGGTCGAGCGCGGCATCTGTTGCGCGGGGTTGCTGGCCACTAACGGTACGGTGGAAACGGGAATTTATAACAAAACGGCAGAGAAATACGGTATCACGCTGCTTACACCTGCGGGGGAGGATCAGGATGCCGTGATGGAGTTGATCTATCAGGGTGTCAAAGCGGGCAAAGCCACTTTTGATACAACAGCGGTCAAAAAAGCGGCAGACAGTCTTTTGAATCGCGGCGCCGGAACAATTATTCTGGGGTGCACAGAACTGCCGCTGGCAGTGGAGATGTACCGGCTGGAGTTTCCGGCCACAGATCCCACACTGGAACTGGCCAAGGGCGCAATTCGCTTTGCCGGCGGCAGCATCCAATGATTTTGCGGAGATCGAATAGGAGTGAGAGTGTGAAATACAGAGAGATGACGGCGGAGCAACTTTCTTCAGAATATGAGCGCGTGATCAAATACTATCGTGCACTCAGTGAAAAATCGTTGAAACTGAACATGGCACGGGGTAAGCCTTGCAAAGAGCAACTGGATATGGTATCCGGTCTGCTAAACGCCTTGACCAGCCCGCAAGACTGTCAGGCAGATGGCATTGACGTGCGAAACTACGGCGAGCTTAGCGGGATTCCGAGTGCCAAAAACCTTTTCGCAGAGATTTTGGGATGCCGCGCGGAAGAGTGCTTCATCGGCGGCAGTTCTTCCCTCACGCTGATGTATGACACCATTTCCAAGGCCTGCACCCACGGTCTGCTGCACAGCACAAAACCATGGAGCAAACTGGATTCGGTGAAGTGGCTGTGCCCGGTGCCCGGATATGATCGCCATTTTAAAATCACGGGATCTTTTCAATTTGAGATGATCCCCATTCCAATGACGGCTACAGGGCCCGATATGGACCTGGTTGAAAAATGGATCAGAGATCCCAGTGTCAAAGGGATGTGGTGCGTCCCCAAGTACTCCAATCCGGATGGCATTACCTATTCCGATGAAATTATCTGCCGGATAGCCTCCATGAAACCGGCCGCCCCGGACTTTTTGCTGATGTGGGACAATGCCTACTGTGTGCATGAGTTTAAGGGAGCATTTGTGCCGTTTCCCGACATTTTGAGCCTGTGCCGCGTGGCTGGCAATGCAGACATGGTGTTTGAATACGCCTCCACGTCTAAAATTACACTGCCCGGCGCGGGGGTTTCCGTGATGGCGGCCTCTGTGGAAAACCAGGCATACATGAAAAAGCTGATGAACGTACAGATGATCTCCTATGACAAGGTCAATCAGTTGCGCCATGTCCGCTATTTGAAAGACAGGGAGAACACCCTGGCACTGATGCAGCGCCACGCGGCCATCATGCGGCCCAAATTTGACTGTGTGCTGGAATGGCTGGAAAAGGAGATTGCGCCGCTGGACATTGCGCGGTGGCAGTCCCCCAAGGGCGGATATTTTATCTCCCTGTATACGATGCCGGGCCTTGCCAAGCGCGCCTTGATCCTCTGCCGCACAGCGGGCGTGGTCATGACGGATGCCGGAGCAACGTATCCCTATGGGATTGACCCGGATGACAGCAATATCCGCATTGCGCCAACGCTGCCCACGATTGAGGAACTGCAGCAGGCGATGGAAATCTTCTGCGTAAGTTTGCGCATGGTCACACTGGAAAAACTGGGAGCGGGTCGGTGCCCGCCTCCAAGACAATCCGGCGAGGACGGGTGATTGCTGCGGACGGAAACTACCCACACAGCGAGAACCTTTTGCAGTCACAGAGAGGATTGAATAAACGCGATGAACGATTTGCCAGAGCTTTTGAAAACCTGCCTGATTGTGTGCCCACTGATCTTCTGCGCCAGTTTTGTGGATTCCGTGGCCGGCGGTGGAGGATTAATCTCCATCCCAGCTTATCTTCTGGCGGGCGTTCCAACGTATACCGCGTTGGGCACCAACAAGCTTGTCAACGGATTGGGAACGGGAATGGCGGCGATTGGCTACATACGCAGCAGAAAAGTCGTCTGGCGCATTGCCGCCTGGTCAGCGATGGCGGCTCTTGGCGGCAGTGCTATCGGAACAAAGCTGGCACTGCTGATTCCGGAAAATATTTTGCAGCTGGTGCTGCTGGCCGTTTTACCCGTAGTGGCCGTTTTTCTGGTAGCAAAAAAAGACTTCGGCCGCAGTGAACTGCACAAGAAGTTTTCCCAAAAGCAGGAGATCATGTGCAGCGTTCTCATCGGCCTGTTCATTGGCTGCTATGACGGTATGTTCGGGCCGGGTACGGGAACGTTCCTGATTATGCTCTATACAGCGGTGCTGGGAATGGATCTGCTGATGGCATCAGGGTGCGCAAAGATCAGCAACCTGGCATCCAACCTCGCATCCGCCGCAGTGTATTTGCTCCACGGAAAAGTGTGGTTTGCGCTGGCAATTCCCGCAGCGGTCTGTTCTATTGCCGGTGGATGGATAGGCTCACGCTTTGCCATCCGCGGCGGCAGCAAACGAGTGCGGAGCATGATTTTTGTGGTGCTGTGCATTCTGTTTGTGAAGATACTCTATGAACTGCTTATCTAAACCGATTTTTAATGAAAAATCCGTATCGGTGCAAGGAATATTTGTGCTCGCCATGGTGGGCTACCGGCTGAATGTGGTGAAGAAACCCAAGAACGGCAGGCTATTCGACAGTTTATCAGCAAAATATACAAGATGAATTGTACTTATTCAGTGAATTAACTAATTGACGTAAGACAGAAAACCAGTTAAACTATAGTAAATTATCTACAGTATACTGTCGACAATATAAAAATGGAGAAAGCACTTTTCTTTATCCTTTTGGCAGACCGGGTAAGTATTGTATTTCGTGCATGAAAAAATGATTGCCGATAAAAACCTTTGGGATATGAACAGCCCATATCGCTGTTTTCGTATGAATCGCGCAACTATATCAGTGGCAAAAGACCCCCGTTTTCAATCACGGGGAGAATTTTGCAGAAAAGGATGGGTATGATGGAAAAAGAAGAAAAGAAGACCACCAGCACCAAAGATTTCCAGAAGGATGCATATATTATGCCGTCCCTGTGTATGGCCATACCTATCACCGCATTCAATGTGCGCTTCACGAAATCCTCCATGCTGGAGTCCATCCGCGCGGATTACATTGACACGGCTCGCGCCAAGGGTGCCACCGAGCGCACGGTTATCTGGAAACACGCACTAAAAAAACGCTTTGCTGCCGGTTATCACCAATATCGGATTGAATATGGGCGGCCTGATTATGGGCGCAGTTGTTGCAGAACGGCTGTTTTCCGTGGCCGGGATCGGCGCTTTAATCGTGGATCGCATTTCGTATAAGGATGAGCCGGTTATCATTGCCGGTACCATCATTATTTCGGTCACATTTACCGTGATCATGCTGATTGTTGACATCGTTTATGCCTTCGTTGATCCCAGAATTAAGGCAAAATATACGAGGGTGAAGGGATAGGGGGTCTACATGGAGAAAAACGCAAATATGAGCACGCCCGCTGTTCCTGAGATTGCTGCGTTCAAAAAACAGAGCCAGATAAAAGAAATCTGGAGAAGATTCAAGAAGAACAAAGGCTCAATGATTGGCCTAATTATGCTGCTTTTGCTGGCATTCTTCCTGATTTTCGCCAATCTGTTTACCAGCTATGATGCAGCCATTACCCAGAACCTTTCTGAAAAGTTGGCGGGACCGTCTGCCCAGCACTTGTTCGGACAAGATTCCTATGGACGCGATATTCTGGCGCGTGTGCTGTACGGCGGGAGAACATCTATTTCCATTGCTGTTTTGGCAACGCTGTCCTCCTGCGTGGTTGGCTGCGCGCTGGGCGCGATTGCCGGTTACTTTGGCGGTAAGGTTGACAGCATTATCATGCGCGGGTTGGACATCTTCATGTCCGTGCCTGATATCCTGTTTACAATGGCCGTGGTGTTCGCACTGGGCGCTACCACCGTGAACCTGGTTGTGGCATTGACGCTTGCCTATTTTACCAATTATGTCAGACTTGTCCGCTCGCAGATTCTGAGTTTGTCGGATCTGGAGTATGTGGAAGCGGCCCGCGCAGGCGGCGCCGGCAGCATAAGAATCATCATGTCGCACATTTTCCCAAATGCGATGGGCGTCATCATTGTCAACACAACATTGAATGTCGCCAAGATCATTCTCTATGAAGCCACCCTGGGCTTTCTCGGCCTGGGTATGCCGCCACCAGCCCCGGAATGGGGACAGATCATCTCCGATGCAAGAGAGTATATGCGCGTAGCACCGCATATGTTGCTGTTCCCCGCGCTGGCCATTGTGGTTACTGCCTGCTCTGTCAACCTGGTTGGCGACGGCCTGCGCGATGCAATGGATCCGCATCTGAAAACCTGATTGATCAGGCAGTAGTACCTACTGAAAGGAATTATAATGAACGAAAAAAACATTCTCGAAATTAAAGACCTTTCTGTTATTTATAAGACGGATCTGGAAACGGTAGCTGCAGTCAACGGTATCAGCATCGAGATCAAGCATAAAAGCACTTTTGGCCTTGTTGGTGAAACCGGCGCCGGAAAAACAACGACGGCAAGATCTATTATCCGGCTGCTGCCCGCAGTGGGACATGTAACCAGCGGCACGATTGAGTTTGAGGGCAAAGATCTGCTTGCGCTTCCGGAAGAAGAAATGCGGCATTATCGTGGGAATCAGATCGCCATGGTATTTCAGGATCCCATGACCAGTCTAAACCCGGTGATGTCGGTGGGTGATCAGATAGCAGAAACAATCAAAATACACAATCCGCAGCTGAAGAACGAAGAAGTGGATGAGCGCGTGGAGGAAACATTGGCAATGGTCGGGATTCTTCCGTCCAGAAAAGTCGAGTATCCCCATCAGTTCTCCGGCGGAATGAAGCAGAGAGTGATTATCGCCATGGCGCTGGCCTGTGAACCGTCGCTGCTGATCGCGGACGAACCAACCACGGCGCTGGATGTTACGATTCAGGCCCAGGTGCTGATGATGATCAAAGAGCTGCGTGACCGGCTGGGCACGTCCATGCTCATGATTACCCATGATCTGGGTATCGTGGCGAAGATCTGCGATGATGTGGGCGTGATGTATGCCGGCGAAATCGTTGAATCGGGCACGGTACAGGATATTTTTGAGGGAAAGAACCATCACCCGTATACAGAGGGGCTTTTTGGCTCAATTCCCAATCTTAAATCCAAAGCAAAACGGTTGAATACCATTCCCGGTCTGATGCCGGATCCCACCGCCCTGCCGGCGGGCTGCATATTTGCAGAGCGCTGCAAATATGCAACGGATCGCTGCCACAAGGAACATCCCAAGGTGTCTGTCAACGGAACGCATAAGCTGTGCTGTCATCTTTTTGATAACAACGGCTGCAGGAAGGAGGAGGAATGATGAGCGATAATCATGAAATTCCATTACTCCAACTCAAAAACCTGAAAAAGCATTTCAGACTCAACGGTGGCGCGATGCTCCACGCAGTAGACGGAATCAACCTCAGCATTCGCGAGGGGGAAACGGTGGGTGTCGTGGGCGAGTCCGGCTGCGGCAAATCCACGCTGGGCAGAACGATCCTGCGCCTGATTGAACCGTCCTCCGGGCAAATCCTCTATAAGGGCGAGGATGTCACCAAAATCAGCCAGCGCAAGTTTAGACCCTACCGGCAGGATCTGCAAATGATCTTCCAGGATCCATACGCCAGCATTGATCCCCGCAAATCGGTGGTGGAGGTCATTGCCGAGTATATGCTGATCCACAAGACATACAAAACCCGTGCAGAGGTCTACAACCGCGCAGCTCAACTGATGGATATGGTTGGTCTGGCCAGACGGTATGCAAGCATGTATCCTCATGAGCTGGATGGCGGCCGCAGACAGCGTATCGGCATCGCAAGAGCCCTGTCTTTGAACCCGAAGTTTATCGTTTGTGACGAGCCGGTTTCGGCGCTGGATGTGTCCATTCAAGCGCAGATTTTGAACCTGCTGATGGATCTGGGCGATGAGTTGAATCTGACCTATATGTTTATTACCCACGACTTGAGTGTTGTGAAACATATTTCGGACAGGATCATGGTGATGTATCTGGGACAGGCTGTTGAAATCGCCACATCCGAGGAGCTGTTCAACAATCCACTGCACCCCTATACACAGGCGCTGCTGGCCGCAATCCCAGAGCCGGATCTGGCCATGCGGGATGTCCCGTTTAAGACCATCAAGGGTGAGGTGAGCAGCCCGATCAATGTAAAGCCCGGCTGCAGATTCTGCAAGCGCTGCGAATACACAAAACCCGAATGCGAGGGAACGGACAAACCGCTTATCGAGGTAACACCCGGCCATTTTGTGGCGTGTGAGCTGCATAAAAACTAAAAACTGTGCTGTAACAAGTAGAATGAGATCCAGATTGTCAATTGAAACTGATGAGCTGGATCTCATTGCTACGCTGCGTACTGAATGAGGAGAAACAAATGAAAATATTGGAAAAAATTCAACCGAAAAACGTGATGCACTGGTTTGAAGAAATTTCTTCAATTCCGCGTGGATCTTTGAAGGAGGAGAAGCTCTCCGCCTACATTATGGAGTTCGCCCATCAGCGCGGACTCGCCTGCAGCGAGGATGCCTATCACAATGTGCTGGTGCGCAAACCGGCAACTCCCGGACGGGAGGATCGTGACACGTTGGTTCTGCAGTCGCATATGGACATGATTTGCGCAAAAGACGAGGACGTAGAGCACGACTTTGAAAACGAGGGCCTGTCGCTGTATGTGGATGGCGATCAGATCAGAGCCCGGGGAACAACACTGGGCGCAGACAACGGAATCGGCGTTGCCTATCAGCTGGCCATTCTGGATGACAACAGTTTTGAACATCCTGCCATTGAAGCGGTCTTTACCACCGCAGAAGAAATCGGAATGATCGGCGCCATTCATTTTGACATGACAAAACTGACCGGCCGGCGTATGATTAACTTTGATGCCGGCGGCTTTACCGAAGGCCGTATCTATGTCGGCTGTGCCGGCAATCAGCACGCAAAGCTGATCCAGCAGCTGGCCTATGAGCCCTATAGGGCGGGGGAGGAGCCGGTTTGTCTGACAATCAACGGGCTCCACGGCGGACATTCCGGCGGTGATATCGTAAAGGGGCGCGGCAACGGCAGCGTGCTCATGGGGCGGCTGCTGTCGATGCTGCTGACACAGGCGCAGGCGAAGATCGCCGGTTTTGAGAGCGGCGATGTGTCTCAGGAGAATAAAAACGGCATTCCGGCAGCCTGTACGGTGGTGGCTTGCGTGCCCGACCGGGAGAAACTAAACCATCTGGCCCGGCAGTTCAACGCGATGATACGCGATGAGTTGAGCGATGTGGACGATGAGGTATGTCTCACCGTCACAGAGGGGAAAACGGATATCCAGCGTGTGCTGACCGAGGAAAGCGCCTTCATGACGGCGCAGCTGTTGGCAATTCTGCCCAATGGCGTGCAGTCCATGCAGCGCCTGTTTCCTGACACGCCGGAGTGCTCATGCAACATTGGAAATGTGGAGATCAACGACGAGGCCGCCTCCTACTATCTCTCCATCCGAGGCAGCAAGGCCTCGCTTATTGAGCACATTTGCGAAAAATATGCGGCAATAGCGAAGCTGACGGACAGCAAACTGATTTTGGAGAACCGCTTGCCCAGCTGGGATTATGACAAGAATTCCCGCCTGCGGGTGCTCGTGGACCAGGAATATCGGAAAGAATTCGGTTGTGCGCCGCGATTCAAAGTGACCCACGCCAGCACGGAGTGCTCCATGTTCAAGGTGCACAATCCTCAAATGGATATTATTTCCATGGGCCCAATCATTTATGAAGAGCATACAACCAAGGAATACATGGGCATTGAGTCCGTAGGAATTCTTTGGGAATTCGTGAAGAACATTATCAGTCAGCTGTAATAAGGGAGGGCAACGGGGTATGAAACGCAGAATTTTTTATAATGGCCGTATTCTGACAATGAATGATGCGCAGCCGACTGCCGGATATGTTTTGACACAGGGGGATCGTGTGGTTGAACTGGGGAGCGCGGACCGGGTTGCTGCGTATTTGGCAGAGGGCGTTGAACCGGTGGATCTGCAGGGGAACATGATGCTTCCCGGGTTCATTGACTCCCATATTCATATGCTGACCGCTGCCTTAAACCGGCTGAAACTGGACATCAGCGGGATGCGGTTTGACACGATCGAGGAGATGCTGTACTATATCCGGCGGGAAAAAGAAAATTCATCAGATTCTTGGATCAGCGTGTTTGGCTTTTCGGAGGAAAATATCAGGGAAGGCCGGATGGTGACAAGAACCGACCTCGACGGTGTTTTCCCCAATATTCCCGTGACGATTATCCGGGTGTGCGGCCATATGTGTGTTGTCAACTCTGCGGCGATCCGGCGACTGAATCGGGAGAAGATGGAACATATCTGCGGCGGCGCATTTCAAAAGGACGAAAAGGGCACATATACGGGAATTGCCACCGAGGGCGCGCAGCAATATGTGCTGGACAGTATGCCGGCAGCGGACGAGGAAACCATCCTGCAATATCTGGAGAGTGAGCAGCGATACTTGCTGCAAAACGGCATCACGGCCATTCACGATGCCGGTACAGACATGATGCTGCCACGGGACTATGTGGCAATCTATGAGCGCCTGGACGGCCGAAAACAACTCAAGCTGCGCACTTACCTGATGCTCAGACCGGGGGACAACGAATTGTTTGCCTCCTTCGATGAGTATGTGCGGGAGCGCCGGCTGGCCCATGAGGGAACGGCGAGCCGGCTGCAGATCGGATGTGTTAAACTGTTTGCAGACGGAAGCTTTGGCAGCAGAACGGCGGCGGTGACAGAACCGTATACCGGCGAACCGGACAACACGGGATTGCTGCTGAATACCCGGTTGAACCAATATGCGACGGTGGCTGCGGATGCGGGATACCAGGTGGCTGTACACGCCATCGGGGACCGCGCTACCGGCTATGTGGCCAACCTCTACAAACAGTCTTGCAAGAGGGAGCAGGACCGTCTGCGCATAGAACACGCAGAACTGCTGGATGACGGACTGATCCGGACGATTCGGGAGAACAAACTGCTGATCATGACACAACCGATTTTTATCCGCGAGTTTGGCAATACCTACTTCAACAATCTGGGGCAGGATCGGGCCATGCACATCCAGCCGATCAAAACCCTGCTGGAAAACGGTGTTACGGTTGGCTTTGGAACGGACTACCCCGTGGATTCACCGGATCCGTTTTTTGGCATTCATGCGGCAATGACACGCCAGATTGGTAACTCCCAACGGATTCTGAACGGCGACGAGGCCATTGATTTTACCCAGGCCATCAAGTGCTATACGATCCGAAATGCGTATGGAGCCTTTAGCGAAGACTGCATGGGGACCATTGAGCCGGGGAAATATGCCGATTTTGCGATTGTATCCGGACTTGTCTCTGATGCGGACGGACAGGTCACGGATGTGTGTCGCGCAAAGGTAGAGCAGACGGTTATCGGTGGAGAAACGGTTTTCACCCGCGAGGGATGAACCGCTGGCCGATGTGCTTGACGAGGAGCTATTACGATGGGACGTGACTTGCTGACAGATCTGCGGCAGGGAAAGCAACTGGGTGCCGGTGAACAGCTGCTGCTTACACTGCGGCTTAGCATTCCGGGCATGCTGGCCCAGCTATCCTCTGTGATCATGCATTATATTGACGCATCCATGGTGGAGAGTCTAGGCGCCGGCGCCAGTGCGTCCATCGGACTGGCTTCCACCACCACCTGGCTGTTTAACGGCCTGTCAAGTGCCGTTGTTGTGGGGTTCAGCATACAGGCTGCCCATGCCATTGGCGCCGGAGAAGTGAAAAAGGCACGCAATCTGGCGAAGCAGTCTTATGTGCTGGCAATAAGTTTTAGCGTAATCATGGCTGTGATCGGTTGCCTGATCTCCGGAGGATTGCCAGTCTGGCTGGGTGGTGGGGCGGATATCCGCGCCGATGCCAGCAGATACCTACTGATCTATTGTTGTTCTCTGCCCATTCTGGAGAGCATCAATCTGGCTGGGTCTATGCTGCAGGCCAGCGGCAATATGCGAACACCAAGCCTGTGCCTTGCCCTAATGTGCATTCTGGATGTCTTTTTCAATGCCGTGCTGATTTTTCCACCTACCACCTACGGCTGGATTTCTTTGCCCGGGGCCGGCCTGGGCGTGGCGGGTGCAGCCTTGGGCACACTGGCCGCTATGGCGGTTGCGGCCGCAGTGTTGAACTGGGTGCTTTGGCGAAAAAGCCCGATACTCCATCTGCGCCGAGACGAAATACTGGCGTTTCAACCCGTACAGCTGCGCAAGGCCTTTCGCCTGTCAATGCCGGTGGCGGCCGAAAGAATTGTTATGAGCAGTGCCCAGATCCTGCTGACGGGTATTATTGCCCCGCTGGGCACGGTGGCTATTGCCGCCCATTCCTTCGCCATTACAGTGGAGAGCCTGTGCTATATGCCTGGGTATGGTGTGGGTAATGCCGCGTCAACGCTGATCGGACAGAGTATCGGTGCCGGGCGGCGTGACTTGACCTACCGCCTGGGGTGCCTTACGGTTGGCTTAGGCATGGCAACCATGACACTTACCGGGGTGCTCATGTATCTTCTCGCACCCCAGATGATGAGCCTGTTGAGTCCGGATAGCCGTGTGGTGGAGTTGGGGGCTGCGGTCTTGCGTATGGAGGCCTTTTGTGAGCCGTTTTTTGCCGCTGCCATTGTGTCGTTCAGCGTTTTCTGCGCCGCCGGTGACACGCTGCGCCCCACCATACTTAATTTTGCCAGTATGTGGGCGGTGCGCATTCCCTTGGCGGCCATAGCTGTTAGACTGTACGGACTTCCCGGTGTATGGTTCGCCATGTGCACGGAACTGTTTGTGCGGGGAATGCTGTTTTTGATTCGTCTGGTGCGCAAACGATGGCTACCGAAATGTTATCCGGAAATGACACAAGGGGAGGAAAAACCCCTGTAAATACTTTCCACAGTTTCCAGTGCCTGTACCGGCGCAGACCAATCGCAATTATATGACAAAACAAAAATGGTATTACGGGGCCTGCATTGATGGATAAAGTCAATGCGGGCCTCACTTTTTTGGCGGGCAAATCTTGGTAATAGACGGGGCAATGAATGATACGCCATCAATAGTCCCATAAGCCTTTAGCGTATATGAAACGCCTCTTGTAACAGCTTTGGCTTTTGAGATCATCAACCAGGATAAAGCTGTCGCCAGCCACGATGCTATGCGTGTACTCCCTTTTCTATCATCTGTAAGTAGATAATCAACAAAATTCCCCCCTCCCACCGACAATAACATTGCGACCATACCGCGTAAATGATTTGTTAAACACATAAATATGAAGATTTGTAGTGATATAGCTTTTTATCAATATGTCTTTCCACGCTAATGATAAATAGCCCCTATCAAAAGAGTGTTGACAGTGCAATTGGTATGTGCCATTCTCTCTGTATAAGACTTATGTTGACGGCAAACGGGTGCAACTTCTTGATATCTATTTCAGCGGTGTTGGTATCGCACAGGAAAGGACACCGGAAAAATGGAAGAAGTCTTCCCAAAATGCTTGAAAGCAGAGCAACCAAAACGGTATAACCGCAAAAGTTACACCGTTTCACAAAAATCAATTAGCTAATTTGGATACAAGAGCCACCCTCCGGGCACCTTCCTTACGGAGGGTACCCGGAGAGCGTTATTTTTCTATCTGTGGATACAGATGTGGTCAGCGGAAAATGCAAACAAAGCAACACCCACAAAAAGTGATAAAGACAAAAGAAAAACACCACTTTTCAACAGAAAAGTGGTGTTTTTTGGTGGACGATAACGGACTCGAACCGTTGACCTCCTGCGTGTGAAGCAGGCGCTCTAACCAGCTGAGCTAATCCTCCAGACGCACTATATTATACCATGACAGCCTGTAAAAATCAACTGAAAAATAGAGGCTGCAACAGGATTTTAAGAAAAAAGCGGCAAGCAACTTCTTGCCGCTTTCTGGTGACCCGTACGGGATTCGAACCCATGTTACAGCCGTGAAAGGGCCGTGTCTTAACCACTTGACCAACGGGCCGTGTCGAAAGTAAAAAAGAGGGCTTCCGGTGAGGCGCTTTGCGCCTCACCGGAATGGTAGCGGCACCTGGATTTGAACCGGGGACACTGCGGGTATGAACCGCATGCTCTAGCCAACTGAGCTATGCCGCCATGTACATGCCCTCGACAGGCAAGATTTAATATACCATATCATACTTTCACTTGTCAACAGTTTTTTGTGAAAATTAGCAGGAAATTGGCGGGGAAAAACCCCGCCAATTTCCATTGTTCTTGGTTATGCGGAATTAGTACATACCACCCATACCGCCCATGTCACCGCCGGCAGGAGCCGCGGGCACAGGGGGCTGAGGCTTGTCGGCCACCAGAGATTCGGTAGTCAACACCATGGCAGAAACGGATGCGGCGTTCTCCAAAGCGCAGCGTGTCACCTTGGCGGGATCCACGATGCCGGCGCCGATCATGTCGCAGTACACTTCGTTATAGGCGTCGAAGCCGTAGCCAGTCTTACCGGACTTCTTCACATTCTCCAGCACCACGCTGCCGTCGATACCAGCGTTGGCTGCGATCTGACGGATGGGCTCCTCCAGAGCCTTGGCCACGATGCGTACACCGGTCTTCTCGTCGCCGTCCACAGTGTCAATTAGTGCGTCGACAGCGGAAATGGCATTGATATAGATGGTGCCGCCGCCGGCCACAATACCCTCTTCCACAGCCGCCTTGGTGGCGTTGAGAGCATCTTCAATACGCAGCTTCTTTTCCTTCATCTCGGTTTCGGTGGCTGCACCGACCTTGATAACGGCCACGCCGCCAGCCATCTTGGCCAGACGCTCCTGCAGCTTTTCCTTGTCGTAATCAGAGGTGGTCATGCTGATCTGGTTGCGAATCTGCGCCACGCGCTCCTTGATCTTGGCAGAATCACCGGCACCGTCCACAATGATGGTGTTCTCCTTGGTGACCTTCACCTGACGGGCACGACCCAGCATATCGGCGGTGGCGTCCTTCAGCGTCAGGCCCAGCTCCTCGGAGATGACCTGGCCGCCGGTCAGAACGGCAATGTCCTGCAGCATTTCCTTGCGGCGGTCGCCAAAGCCGGGCGCCTTGACGCACACCACGTTCAGTGTGCCCCGCAGACGGTTGACGATCAGAGTGCTCAGGGCCTCGCCCTCCACATCCTCGGCAATAATAAAGAGCTTCTTGCCGGCCTGTACCAGGGACTCCAGCAGAGGCAGAATGTCGCTGATGACGGAGATCTTCTTATCGGTGATAAGAATGTAAGCGTCATCAATGACGGCTTCCATCTTCTCGGTATCGGTGACCATATAGGGGGTAATATAGCCCCGGTCAAACATCATGCCTTCCACCACTTCGCTGTAGGTTTCGGCAGTCTTGGACTCTTCAATGGTGATAACACCATCGGAGGAGACCTTTTCCATAGCCTCGGCGATCAGCTTGCCCACAAAGGCGTCGCCGGAGGAGACGGTACCCACACGGGCAATATCCTCGGTGCCGTTAATCTTCTGGGACTGGGCCTTTACGGCGGCCACAGCGGCCTCAACGGCCTTGGACATGCCCTTCTTCATCACAACGGGATTGGCACCGGCAGCCAGATTTTTCAGACCCTCGCGGATCATGGCCTGAGCCAGCAGTGTTGCGGTGGTGGTGCCGTCACCGGCCACATCGTTGGTCTTGGTGGATACTTCACGCACCAACTGGGCACCCATATTCTCAAAGGGATCATCCAGCTCGATCTCCTTGGCGATGGTCACACCGTCGTTGGTAATCAGGGGAGAACCAAACTTTTTATCCAGAACCACGTTGCGGCCCTTGGGGCCCAGGGTTACCTTGACGGTATCGGCCAGCTGGTTGACACCGGATTCCAGAGCTTTGCGGGCTTCTTCGCCGCGCTTAATCATTTTAGTCATAAGAATCTACCTCCGTGCTTATTCTACAATGGCCAGAATATCATTCTGGCGGACAATCAGATACTCCACATCGTCCAGTGTGATCTTGGAGCCGGCATACTTGTCGGTGATCACCTTGTCGCCGGCCTTGACGGTCATGGTAACGGTCTTGCCATCCACCGTGCCGCCGGGACCCACCGAGATGACCTCTGCCACAGAGGGCTTTTCCTTTGCGGCGCCTGTCAGAATGATGCCGCCTTTGGTGGTTTCCTCAGCCTCCACCATCTTCAGCACAACGCGATCCGCCAACGGGGTTAATTTCATGATTGTTGCCTCCTTATATCTTCTTTTATAAAAAGCAAAACAGCGTTAGCACTCGAACTTCTTGAGTGCTAACGCTGTTAATGATACCACAAAGAACAGGATTTGCAAGGGGGAAAATCAAAAAAATGCAAAAGTTCACAAAATGGTAAAAAAGTGGGGTCAGCGGGCCGTCCTGTTGCAGCTGCAGCCCGCGGGGCCAAAGAAATTCAGCTTCTGCTCTGCCAGACGAATAGTGACGTCGGTGCTGGTCATGCTCTCCCCGTCCAGGCAGGTGACGATGTCGGGTTTCTCCGAATGGATATGAACCACCTTGGGTGTGGTGCAGGAGGCGAATTCGGGAAATTCGCGGTAGCCGCCCTTTGAATAGGTCGTCACAAATTTAATAAAAGTACGGCGGTTCACTTTTTTTACCACCAGGGTGTTGAGAACGCCGTCATCCATACGGGCCTCCGCCACGGGCATAAAGCCGCCGCCGTAGTAGCGGCCGTTGCACACAGCCACCAGGGAATAATCATCCTCCATCACAAGACCGTCCAGATCCAGCGTCCAGTGGGTGGCAATGCCCTTGAATAGGAAATTGACGATCAGGGCCGCCACATAGCTGCTTTTGCCATCCAGGAGGGGGCTGCTGCTAAATTTATGTACATCTGCCGCCACCCGGGCGTCAATGCCGGAACAGGCAATGGTCAGGGCAATGCGGCCGTTGCAGTCGATGGCGTCAAGGGGAAACTGAGGCCCGTCCCACAGATTTTCCGCATCGGAAAAAAGGGCCGCGTCCTCGCCGAAATTCTTGAGAAAGTCATTGCCGGTGCCGATGGGAATGCAGCTCATAGCGGCATTGGAAAAGCCGATAATGCCGTTGGCCACCTCGTTGACGGTGCCGTCACCGCCGCAGGCATAAAACCGCACATCATCGCCCTCCTGGGCAATTTTGCGGGTAATGTCCGTGGCGTAGCCGGGATTTTTAGTGAGGATGCAGTCTACATCCAGATCGTGTTCCTGCCGCAGCTTTTCCGCCATATCATATATTTTCTGGCGGCCGTCATTTTTACCGGCGGCGGGGTTAATAATAAAAATATGCTTCATTGACACTACCTCCAAGGCACGGCCTTTTAAACTAAAATATGTTGTAGCAAAACAGGTGACAAAACAGAATAAAGGGTAATCTATTAAAAGCGGAGGCCATTATACGTTTCCGTACATGAAGAGGTCGCATTTAATCATGCCGTTATAGAGCTTGCGCTTTTTGTCGGCGGTGTGGCCGAAGGTGCGCTCAAACTCTGTGTGGCTGGAAAGTACCAGCGTGCGCCAGCCGGGGGGCATCTGCCGCCAGGTCTGCCCGAAAATACGATACAGCTCCTCAGCTTCGGACTTTTCCATCAGGCGCTCGCCGTAGGGGGGATTGGTCACCAGATGACCGTAGGGCTCGGTGCGACAGAAGTCCCGCATGTCCGCCACATCGAAGCGGATCATGTCCTCCACCCCGGCTTTTCGGGCATTGTCGCGGGCAATCTCGACGGCGCGGGGGTCAATGTCACCGCCCCAGATGTCGTAATGACCGTGAAACTCCTTGTCCATGGCCTCGTCCGCGGCATCCATCCAGACCTTGGCAGGGAGAAAAGCCCACTTCTGGGCGTCAAAGCTGCGGTCAAGACCCGGTGCCCGGTTTTTGGCAATGAGCGCCGCCTCAATGGGAATGGTGCCCGAGCCGCAGAAGGGATCACAGAAGGGATCCTTGCCCCGGTAGCGGGAAAGAGTCACCATGGCGGCGGCCAGCGTTTCCCGCAGGGGCGCTTCCACCCCCACGGCGCGATAGCCCCGCTTGTAAAGTCCTTCGCCGGAGGTGTCCAGACACAGGGCGGCCACATCCTTGAAAATGGAGAAGCGCACCTGATACTTGGTGCCGGTTTCCGGGAACTGCTCCAGATGATAATGTTCCTTCAGCCGCTCCACCATGGCCTTTTTGATGATGGACTGGCAGGCGGGAACGGAGTGGAGCTGGGAGGAGATGGAGTAGCCCTTTACGGGGAAGGCGCCGGTCTGGGGGATATAGTCCTCCCAGGGAATGGCCTTTGTGCCCTGAAACAGCTCTTCAAAGCTGTGAGCGGGGAATTCGCCCAGCACCAGCAGCACACGGGCGCCGCAGCGCAGATTGATATTCAATCGGGCCGCGTCGCCAGCGGTGCCGGAGCAGAGGACACGGCCGTTTTCCACCCGGACATCGGAAAGTCCCAGCCGCCGGATCTCATTTCCCACCAGGGATTCGAGTCCCAAAAGGCAGGGGACCATATAGGTAGCCATATGTTTTATACCTCGGATTCATTATTCTTTGATGGATATATTTTGTTTCAACAATTAGTATATAGAAGGATAGGAAAAAGTGCAACTATTAAATGTGTCAGAAAAAAACAGTGGCTTTATAAGGGCGCATCGGCTATAATCAAAATAGAAGTATAGGCGGGCCGCGGCGGGGAAATATACGCCCGGTAAACTTTAAGTTGCGCAAAAGAAGCATAAAAATGCGCGACGCAATGTAAAGTTGGTGGAAAGAAAGGGAGCCTTCCCATACAATGACACCAGAGAGTGAGGGAACGCAATGTCCTTTGGAGATAAATTGCAGCAGGTCCGCAAGGCAGGCGGCATGACACAGGAGGCCTTTGCCGAACAGTTGAAGGTGTCCCGGCAGGCCGTGTCAAAATGGGAGTCCGCCAAGGGCTACCCGGAGATTGAAAAAATACTTTATATTTGCAACCGCTATCAGGTGACCATGGATGAACTGTTTGCCGATGAGCTGACGGTGGCACCGAAGGAAAAAACGGCGCAGCCGAAGAAGGAAACGGCGGCACCGGCACCTGAATTGAAAACCCCTACCTTTAAAACCGCGCTGGCGTCCTTTCTCAACAACCTCTCGCCGGTCGACAAGCGGATTTTACTGGGACTGACCATTCTGCTGGCGCTGGGTCTTTTGTGGCTTATGTCCGGGCAGAATCCGGAAGGAGGAGATCGTATGATGATATTGGTTTGGATCGGCGCCATGGTGGTCTTTGGCATCGTGGAGGCACTGACGGCGGGTCTGACGTCCATCTGGTTTGTGATAGGCTCGGCAGCGGCGCTGATCGTGGCTATCTGCGGCGGCGCCATCTGGCTGCAGGGCGTGGTGTTTCTGCTGGTGTCTGCAGTGGCACTGATTGCCACACGGCCCTTGGTGGAGAAGCTGATGAAAAAAGACAAGACGGCGACCAACGCAGACCGCGCCATCGGGCAGGAGGCCCGGGTCACTGAAGAAATTGATAATGCCGTTCCCACCGGTGCTGTCTACACTGACGGCAAAACATGGACGGCCCGCAGTGAGAACGGACAGGTGCTGGAGGTGGGCACCACCGTGCGTGTTGTGCATATAGAGGGCGTTAAGCTCTTTGTAGAACCTGTAGAAGTATCCCAGGAAGTAAACGAGACGGTAAAGGAGGAACAGTAAATGGAAATTCCCGGCTATATCGGTATTGGTATTTTGGTGGTCATCGTACTGGTGGTCATCGTCCGAAACATCTATGTGGTGCAGCAGTCCAAGGCCTATGTCATTGAGCGTCTGGGTGCCTTCCACTGCGTGTGGAGCGTGGGCCTGCATCTGAAAGTGCCTTTTATTGAGCGCGTGGTCAAGAAGGTATCCCTGAAGGAACAGGTGGCGGATTTTGATCCCCAGCCCGTCATCACCAAGGATAATGTCACCATGCAGATTGACACCGTGATCTATTTTCAGATCACCGACCCAAAGCTGTATACCTACGGCGTGGAGTATCCCATGAACGCCATTGAAAATCTCACAGCTACCACGCTGCGTAATATCATCGGCGATATGGAGCTGGACCAGTCTTTGACCTCCCGCGATACCATTAACGCCAAAATGCGCACGATTCTGGATGAGGCCACCGACCCGTGGGGCATCAAGGTCAACCGTGTGGAGCTGAAAAATATTCTGCCCCCCAAGGAAATCCAGAACGCCATGGAAAAGCAAATGAAGGCCGAGCGGGAACGCCGCCAGTCTATTTTGCAGGCCGAGGGTCAGAAGGCCAGCCAGATCCTGGTGGCCGAGGGCGAAAAGCAGTCCACCATCCTGCGGGCTGACGCTGCCAAACAGGCGCGTATTATGGCCGCCGAGGGCGAGGCTGAGGCCATCCGGCAGGTACAGACCGCTTTGGCAGACTCCATCAAACTGATGAATGCCGCCAACCCCAACGACCAGGTCATCAAGATCAAGGCGTTGGAGGCCATGCAGAAGGTGGCAGATGGCAAGGCCACCAAGATCATCATTCCCAGCGAGATTCAGGGACTGGCCGGTCTGGCTGCCTCCGCCAAGGCGCTGCTGGAAAAGGATGTGCCGGCGGAAGAGGAAAAAACAGAGCCGCAGAAGTAACGCTGCCGGCCATAGACAAAGTAAACCTGCCATAAAAAAGCAACACCCGCCGAAAAGAGCTTTGCTCTTTTCGGCGGGTGCTTTTATCCGCAGACGCTGCCCGCAAGTTTTACCGCGACATGCGGTCTTACCGGTGAAAACGATTCCCCGTATTCATATAGATC